>JAWUWK010000071.1:0-19452 GCA_034111875.1 Gammaproteobacteria bacterium | reverse complement strand
GATAAATCCATTCAAAAATAGTAATTTCATTAGGCTTGGCCTGAATGTTTGCATTGCTGGATAAATTTGGTGTAAATCTAAAAAATTTGTCTGTCCGATATAGGTGTGCGATATAGGTGTTACGATATAGGTGTTCACACTATGTAAGCGGGTGTTTTGAAAAACGAAGAATGAAGTATGCAGCGCGATTATTAATATGCTCAAATCAGTGAGTGCTAAGTTGACACTAACTTTGGACAATGGTGGTGAATTTGCCGATCATGAAAGGGGCACTGAAAAAACGGGGATCAACATATTTTCGCTAAACCTTATGCCAGCTGGCAGCGGGGTACAAACGAAAATACCAACGGTAGACTGCGGCGACTTTGGCCTAAGAAGTTCAATATAGCGAGTTTAACCGATGACGAAATTGAAGATGCGATTTTGCGACTGAATTTCACGCCAAGGAAAATTTTAAACGGGCTAACACCATTTGAAGCCTTTACTGGTCAGCGTGTTGCACTGATTGCTTGAATCCAGCATCTACTACGAAAATTCCAAACTTGGGCATCTGCATTAAATAGTCGATTTTTCGTCGTAAAGAATCGAAAAGTTGCTCTCAACTTTTATTTTCTAGCGACCGCGGATCAAGTCCGAAAGATTGCTAAACATTTACAGCAGAGATTGTATTAGAATTTTCTATCAAGTTAATAGTTACAGAGAATATATTTTAAACAGCAAAAAAAAATTGGCTTATGGCATAATATACTAAGTTAATAGGACACAATATATGATCATTAACCTTTCACCTCTGCAATATTATTAAAGGATTACATGAGTAAGCTAAATCCAAGACAGCGTGATGCTGTTGACTACATCAGTGGCCCAATGTTGGTGTTAGCAGGTGCAGGCTCGGGTAAAACCAGCGTGATAACTCGAAAAATAGCCTATTTAATCAATAGTTGCGGCATAGAAGCTCGGCATATCGCGGCCTTAACTTTTACCAATAAGTCTGCTCGAGAAATGAAAGAGCGAGTAATGGGCATTTTGCGTGATGGCAAGGGTCGTGGTTTGACTGTTTCTACCTTTCATAATTTAGGCATGAATATCATTCGCAAAGAACACAAAGCGTTAAAATTAAAATCTACTTTTTCAATCTTTGATGACTCAGATACCCGCTCACTGATAAAAGATTTGTTATTGAGCAACGATGAAGATTCTGATCAAGTTGATCTTGTGAGAAATAAGATCTCTTATTGGAAGAATGAAATGATTGAACCTAACCAAGCTTTAAGGGATGCACAAGGCCCTGAAGATGTTTTGGGAGCAAGAGTTTATGAATTGTATCAAACTACCTTGCAAGCCTATAACGCCGTCGATTTTGATGATCTTATTTGGACGCCGGTAAAGTTGTTCAGCCATCACCCAGAGATTTTGCAAAAGTGGCAAAATAAAATCCGTTATTTGCTGGTGGATGAGTATCAAGACACTAATATGAGTCAATATAAGCTCGTTAAACAACTCGTCGGTACCCGAGGCGCATTAACAGTGGTCGGTGATGATGATCAGTCTATCTATTCGTGGCGTGGCGCCAGACCAGAAAATCTAGCACTCTTAAAGCAAGATTATCCGAGCTTAAAACTGGTCAAGCTCGAGCAAAATTATCGTTCGACACGATTGATCTTAAACGCGGCCAATGTCGTTATCGCCAATAATCCTCATGCAATGACAAAAACCTTGTGGTCGGATATGTCTCCGGGAGATCCCATTCGCGTGATTCATACGCGTAATGAAGACGCTGAATGTGAACGTGTAGTCACGGAAATATTAGATCGCCATGTCCGCTCTAGAGTCGATTTCAAAGATTTTGCAGTGCTCTACAGAGGGAATCACCAAGCCAGATTGTTAGAGTTAAAGCTACAAGCTTTCCAAGTGCCTTATAAGCTTTCAGGTGGCACCTCATTTTTTGCCCGCGCTGAGATAAAAGATCTTATGTGCTACTTAAAAGTGTTAATTAATACCGATGATGACAATGCCTTTTTGCGGGTAATTAACTTACCTAGAAGAGAAATAGGGCCCAGTACCCTAAAAACACTCGGTGAATACGCCTCTCAAAGAGAGGTGAGTATGTTTGATGCCTGTAACGAATTAGGCCTTGAGCAGGTAATGAAACCAGCACAAGTGGAAAAATTACGTAGATTCACCACTTGGCTTTGCGCTAAATACCAGCAGTGTATCCAAGGTGATCCGATTCAAACGATCCGTGAATTAATTTTTGATATTGACTACCAAGGTTGGGTCCAGCAAAACAGTGCGAGTGACGCGACGGCTGAAAAACGAATGCAAAATGTTTATTTTTTAATCGACTCTATTCGTAACACGATCGAAAGATTACAAGAAGAAGATCCCCAAGCGGGCGTAGAAGAGGCGATTAACCGACTTATCTTAATTGATTTGATGGATCGTCAGGAAGAGGAGGAAGATGAAAATAAAGTACAGCTAATGACCTTACATGCTTCAAAAGGGCTCGAGTTTAGGCATGTGTTTTTAATCGGTATGGAAGAGGAAATTCTGCCGCATCGCAACAGCATTGAAAACGGCGATATTGAAGAAGAACGACGTTTGATGTATGTCGGAATAACCCGTGCCAAAGTCACTTTGACTATCACTTTGGCGAGACAGCGCAAACAATTTGGCGAAGTGTTAGATCGCACTCCCAGTCGCTTTTTAGATGAACTTCCGCAGAATGATTTGTTAATTGAAGGCAATGGAGAAAAAGATCCCAAAGTTAACAAAGCGCGAGGTAAAGCCACCTTGAGCAGCTTGCGAAGCCTATTTGACGATCTATAACTGTCACTAGGAGTCTGTCGGATTTAACGCTTATCTACTGTGGAAAATCAGAATTTGGGGATGCGCTTCGCTCTTTTTGGTTAAATAGTACGCTATTAGCCTCACAAAATTAACAAATCGGTCTCAAATATACTGTTTTCGCTGCGTTCAGCCAAGTCTGAAGGATTCCTAGCTCAAAGCACGCGAAGCACTCTATCTGGCTTTCACTGGTTCTTTTTCAAAAAGTGTTTGGCCATATACAGGCCGGCAATGGCTCTGCCCTCTGTGAATTCAGGGTGTAGTGCCAAATTGTCGATATCTATTAAAGGCCACTTGATTACTTCTAATGGCTCTGGCTCATCGCCGACTAATTTACAAGGGTACAAGTCTCGTGCCACAACTGCTTGTAGCTTATGGCCCATGTAGTTGGGAGCGGTAGTTAATTCTTTCAAGAAATCAATCCGTTGCGCACCAAACCCAATTTCTTCTTTTAATTCTCTATCGGCCGCTTGCAACACTGTTTCGCCATTATCGACAGCGCCTTTAGGTAGCGATAAAGTGTAATCGTTAATACCCCCGGCGTATTCTCGTACCAGTAATACATTATCCGCAGCGTCAATAGCAATCATCATGACGGCCCCATTGCCCTTACTTGCAAGTCGCTCGTAAGTCCGCTCAACACCATTACTAAAACGCAATTCAAGTTCTTCTACTGTGAATAAACGACTTTTAGCGGTTTGACTAATCTTCAACACTTCAGGTTTAATTGGCATACTGTTGTAGATCCTAAAATTAAGAGTGGAAATTATTTTGTTAGCTTGCGAGACATTACCTTGGGCAGATATAGATACTGTACTATTAGACATGGATGGTACTTTATTAGATCTCCATTTTGACAGCTTTTTTTGGTTAGAACACCTACCAATTCGCTATGCACAAATTCATCAATGTGACTTTGCTGAAACTAAGGTGTCTTTATTAGCTCAATTGTCAAAAAATAAAGGCACAATTGAGTGGTATAGCGTTGATTATTGGAGTGATAAGCTAAAACTGGATATTGCTGAATTGCGCGCCGAAGTTGCCCATAACATTAGTTATCGGCCTTTCGTTAAAGATTTTCTAAGACTATTAAGTGAATCCTCAAAACGTGTCGTGTTAGTGACAAACGACCATAGGTCTGGATTGGAAATGAAACTAAGAGTAACCGGCTTAGCCGATTACTTAGATAAAATCATCGTCTCTCACGATTACAGTGTGGCGAAGGAAGAGCAAGCATTTTGGCATAAAATGCAAGAAGATGAGGCTTTTGACCCAAAACGTGCGCTTTTTATCGATGACACTGTTGCCGTGCTTGACTCAGCGGCTCTATACGGTATTGGGCATCTGCGTTACATACCGCAACCCAATTCTCAGCAAACCCGAGAGCATTGCGCAAAATATAGCGGCATTCATTGCTTTTCAAAAATAAACCAACAGTTGCTAAGTTCCTGGAGTGAAGATGAGTAATAGAATCCGTTTGGACAAATGGTTGTGGGCGGCGCGATTTTTTAAAACCAGAGCCCTGGCAAAAAAGGCCGTCGAAGGGGGGAAAATTCATTACGATGGCCAGCGCAGTAAATGCAGTAAAATGGTTGAAATTGGTGGCTTGTTAAAAATTAGGCAGGGGTGGGATGATAAAGTGATAGAAATTATTGCTTTGTCTGAACAGCGTAAAAGTGCCTCTGAAGCGGCGTTGTTATATTCTGAAACGGCTGAGAGCATCAGTAAAAGGGAGGCGCTAGGCGAGCAGCGCAAACTATTGAAAACTGCCGATATGACACCTGCGCATAAGCCGGACAAACGCAGTCGGCGTCAGATTATAAAAGCCAAAGACCTATTGTTAGCAGAATAACATAGCCAAGCGCTGCACTGGTTAAGTTCCCATTTGAGCGAATCGTAATTTATGAGGCCGGTTCAATTATTGGTCCATACATACAGCTTAGACGTTTGCACAACCTGCAGGATCGCGGTTTTTAGCCAGTAGATTACAATCGATGCAGTAAAGCTGGCTAACATTCAGCGGATTATTTGACTGCACATGAGCTTAGGTTTCAGTCAATTGCGTTTTGACAATCCCTTGGCTAATAAATATTATATAAAGGCAGGTGCGATTAACGACATTTATGTTAGAATTTTAAATCTATAGATTGAAAAATTAATTTTAATTTCTAAACATCTGATATTTAATAAATTAGTATTAGAACTTAAGTTGTCGGATCAGTGGCGTCAAGTGAAAAGCAAAAATGAATAATGAAGATGAAATTCAGCGTATATTATTTGATGACGTTGATGTTCGTGGTGTTGTCACAAGTTTAGACCAAAGTTACCAAGATGTTATCGCTTTGCATCAATATCCTGCAGTTATCGAGCAAATCCTCGGTCAAATGCTGGCGGCCGTGACTATTTTAAGTACTAATATAAAATTTAATGGGAAATTGATTTTGCAAGCTAAAGGCGAGGGGAGTGTGACTATGCTGATGGCTGAGTGCAATCATTTAAACCATTGTAGAGCCATTGCTCAATTTGATGAGTCCTTGGTGACTAATTTAAGTTTTAAACAAATGCTGCATAAAGGTCACTTAGTGATCACAATTGAACCTGAGGTTGGTCAGCGTTACCAAGGTTATGTACCTTTAGAAAATGAGACCCTGGCAGAGTGCTTAGCCGATTATTTTCAGCGCTCTGAGCAGCTGGCAAGCAAATTTGTATTAGCTTGCGATGGCATCAAAGCTAGAGGGCTCATGTTGCAAGTTATGCCCGCCATGCAGACCGGTCAGGATGATTGGTCAAGACTGTCACTGCTGGCGGATACTTTGTCAGTGAGCGAATTATTATCACTGGATAATGAAACCTTGTTGTTTAGACTATTCCATGAAGAAAAATGCCGTTTATTTACCGCTGAAAATATTCAATTTAAATGCCAGTGCTCGCGTGAGCGCAGTGAAAACGCACTGAAGCTATTAGGCCGCGAAGAACTATTAGAAATAATCGCAGAGCGAGAGATAATAGATATCGATTGTCAATTTTGTAACACTAAGTACAGTTTTAATGCTGAAGATGTCACTGCAATTATTCAGGTCAAAGCCATAGAGACTAGTGCTGCGTTGCACTAATACGACGCTATCAAGGGAATTAAGTTGCTTAGGATGAGTACTGTAAAGAATTAAATTCTAAAGCACATGGCTTGATAGCTGGGACATGTTGTATACAGAAATTAGCCATATCACTATAGGAGTTGTTTTTTATTTGTGATGATGAGTGCCAAAAATTCACGCATAGACGTGAAAAAATAAAATTAAACATTTAATATTTCGCTTACAGGTGGAGTTTGGCTAACAGCCAAAGGAATTAGTAATGACTAATAAGACAGATATGGTGCATATCAATTTAAGCCGTGCAGAGTTAGTTCAACAAGCCGTTACCCGTGGGGAAGGTCAGTTGGCGGATACTGGTGCGCTCGTCGTCAATACCGGTAAGAGAACTGGCCGATCACCTCTAGATCGATTTATTGTAGATGAGCCTAGCACGTCCGATTTGATCGATTGGGGCAGCGTAAATAGGCCCTTCGACAGTGATAAATTCGACGCATTATGGGATAGGGTTGAAAGTTACATCGGCGCTAAAGAGCACTTTGTTTCAAACGTGCATGTGGGGTCAGATAGTAACCATTATCTAGCGGTTAAGATGACCACAGAGACCGCTTGGCAGAACCTATTCGGTCAAAATTTATTTATTTTAGCAGAAGATTACAATCCTAAGTCGAAAGCGGAATGGCAGATTATTAATGCTGCTGATTTCGTTTGTGACCCGCAGCGCGACGGAACCCACAGCGAAAGCTGCGTTATTTTAAACTTCGCAAAACGCAAAGTTTTATTAGCCGGTATGCGTTACGCAGGAGAAATGAAAAAGGCTATGTTTTCAGTGCAGAATTTTCTATTACCTGAAAAAGATGTGCTGCCTATGCACTGTTCTGCAAATGTTGGTGAAGTAGGTGATACGACCTTATTCTTTGGCTTGTCGGGTACAGGAAAAACCACATTGTCGGCCGATCCTGAACGCTATTTAATAGGAGATGACGAGCACGGTTGGGGTAAAGATGTTGTCTTTAATTTAGAGGGTGGTTGTTACGCTAAAACGATTAATTTGTCGCAGAAGAATGAGCCGATTATCTGGGATGCTATTCGCTTTGGAGCGATAGTTGAAAACGTGGTGCTAGACGCTGCCAAAATCGCAGATTATGATGATACAAATCATACTGAAAATGGACGCTGTGCCTACCCTTTAGAGCATGTTGAAAAGCGTACCCTTAAAAATTTAGGCGGTGAGCCAAAGGCAATAATATTCCTTACTTGCGATCTGACAGGTGTGTTGCCTCCCGTGTCCATTTTGTCAAATGAAGCGGCTGCCTATCATTTCTTGTCGGGCTATACCGCTCTCGTCGGCTCTACCGAAATGGGTTCAGGAGGAGGTATTAAATCGACTTTTTCCACTTGTTTTGGCGCACCGTTTTTTCCAAGAGCCGCCAGTGTTTACGCTGATTTATTGATAAAACGTATCGAAGAGTTTGGATCACAAGTCTACTTAGTCAATACCGGTTGGACGGGGGGGGCTTACGGCACCGGTAAGCGTTTTAAAATCCCTACTACTAGGGGAATCATTGCGGCAATACAAAGTGGTTCATTAGTAGGTGCCGAGACAGTCCACCTCAATGGTTTGAACTTAGATGTCCCCCTCATTGTGCCAGGTGTTGATAGCGCTCTGTTACAGCCGAGAAATACTTGGTCAGATCCTGCAGCTTACGACCTTGAAGCGTCGAAACTGATTGAAAAGTTTACCACTAATTTCACTAAGTTTAGCGCTGTTTCCGAGCATATTATTGCTGCAGGTCCCGAACTAAAATAAAGCACAGACCCCAAAATTTAACAGGCACTGCCTGTTAAATTTATGCTGAACAGTTGAAATTTACTGATTCAGCGTCAATATATCAGTATGGTTTAGTCGTTACGCAAGTTTTATTTGCTGACTAAAGAAGGCTAAAGTGAATGTAATTAGGAGAGAGTTAATGAGCGAAATAGTGAATATAACTGATACTACTTTTGAAGAGCAAGTTTTAAATGCTGAAGGAGCAGTGCTCGTTGATTACTGGGCTGAATGGTGTGGTCCCTGCAAAATGATAGCCCCCGTTTTAGAAGAAATCGCTAAAGACTATGCAGGCAAAGGCTTGACTGTTTGTAAGCTCAACATTGATGAAAACACCGAAACTCCTCCTAAGTTTGGTATTCGCGGCATCCCTACATTAATGCTTTTCAAAGGGGGTAATTTAGAGGCAACGAAAGTTGGCGCTCTATCTAAATCCCAGTTGGCTGCATTTGTTGACGCCAATTTATAATTTACAGGGTTAAAGCAAGGCGGCGAGCATTAAACTTGCTTTCTGCCTTTATTTTACTGGACAGTTAACGATCAACCTTCTATATTTAACGGGAAATCTGCACTGTTCACACTTTAAACATCTCAATATAAAATTATTTTTTCCAAAATCTCCATATCATTTAGTTTTTATAACTATTAAATTATTCTTAAGCTTCGCCCTAAAGGGCCATCACTCCGAAATATATGAATCTTACCCAACTAAAAACAAAAAGCGTTCACGATTTAATCGAAACTGCTAAAGACATGGGCCTAGAAAACTTAGGCCGTTCACGTAAACAAGATGTGATTTTTGCTATTCTTAAGAAGCATGCTAAGGGCGGCGAAGATATCTATGGCGATGGTGTGCTAGAGATTCTTCAAGATGGCTATGGTTTCTTAAGATCGGCTGATGCGTCTTATTTAGCTGGTCCAGACGATATTTATGTATCGCCTAGCCAGATTCGGCGATTTAACTTGCGCACAGGTGACACGGTCGCTGGTAAAATACGTCCACCTAAGGATAGTGAACGCTATTTTGCGTTACTTAAAGTTAATGAAATTAACTATGATCGTCCTGAAAATGCAAAGAACAAAGTATTATTTGAAAATTTAACACCGTTATTTGCACAAGATCGGCTTAAATTAGAACTGGGTAATGGCAGTACCGAAGATCTTACCGCGCGTGTAATAGATCTAATGGCACCTATAGGTAAAGGCCAGCGGGCGCTAATCGTTTCGCCACCTAAAGCCGGTAAGACGTTGATGTTACAAAACATCGCTAATTGTATTACTAGAAATAGCCCTGAGTGCCACTTGATCGTATTGCTGATTGACGAGCGACCAGAAGAAGTGACTGAAATGCAGCGTACAGTGCGCGGTGAAGTCGTCGCTTCTACTTTTGATGAGCCGCCAGCGCGACATGTTCAAGTGGCCGAAATGGTGATTGAAAAAGCTAAACGTTTAACAGAACACAAGAAAGATGTGATCATCTTACTCGATTCTATTACACGACTAGCGCGCGCTTATAATACGGTAATTCCGTCATCAGGTAAGGTGCTCACTGGGGGTGTTGATGCACATGCATTAGAACGACCCAAACGTTTCTTTGGTGCTGCGCGTAACATCGAGGAAGGCGGAAGCCTGACCATCATAGCGACGGCTCTGGTTGATACCGGCTCTAAAATGGACGAGGTTATCTTTGAAGAATTCAAAGGGACAGGCAACTCTGAAATTCATCTAGATCGTCGAGTAGCAGAAAAGCGTGTCTATCCAGCGATTAATATTCGCCGTTCAGGGACTCGCCGAGAAGATTTGCTGACCAGTGAAGAGGAACTACAGCGTATGTGGATTCTACGTAAGTTGCTCGATCCGATGGAAGATACAGCCGCCATCGAGTTTGTGTTGGATAAACTTAAAGACTTTAAGACCAATGATGAGTTTTTCTTGTCAATGCGGCGTAAATAAACTTTAGTAAAAAAATCTAATTTTTAATAGATAATAGAGGGTGGACGTATGTTCACCCTTTTTTTTAGTTAGTTTTTATCCAGAAACAAGGTCATCCCGCGATTGATCCATTTATTGCACACAAGTGTTACTAGACACTAGTGATTAGATAGCATTAGTGAAAAATTGTTGCTAAGCATTGGTTTATAAATGGATACTAGTTGATTCCTGCTGCTAGCAACCTAAATTATTGGGCGCTATTCCCGAGATTGCAGGTAACCTTGTGCAGCCGCTTTTGAGAGTATCTGATGACAAAATTTAAATACAAAGACTTACGCGACTTTATTAACCTGCTAGAAAAACGCGGCGAGCTAGTGCGTGTCAAGCAAGAAATAGATCCCTATCTTGAAATGACGGAAATTAGCGATCGCACTTTAAAAGCGGGCGGTCCGGCGCTATTGTTCGAAAACCCCAAAGGTTTCAAATATCCAGTATTGACGAATTTATTTGGCACACCGCAAAGAGTGGCAATGGGTATGGGCCAGCAAAATGTTACTGCACTGCGCGAAGTTGGAAAAGTGCTGGCCATGCTTAAAGAACCTGAACCCCCTAAAGGGATGCGGGACGCTTGGCAAAAAATACCTATATACAAGCAAGTGCTAAATATGGGGCCCAAAGTGGTTAAAAAAGCGATTTGCCAACAGTATGTAATTAGCGCTGAAAACGTCGATTTGAATCAGTTGCCTATACAAACTTGTTGGCCTGGCGATGCAGGACCGCTGGTGACTTGGCCTTTAGTCGTTACGCGTGGACCTCACAAAGAAAGACAAAATTTAGGTATTTACCGCCAGCAGCTAATAGCTAAAAACAAACTCATTATGCGTTGGTTGTCCCATCGTGGAGGTGCCTTGGATTTTCAAGAATGGCAGAAGGAGCACCCAGGTGAGCCTTTTCCTGTCTCTGTTGCGCTAGGAGCTGATCCAGCTACTATTCTTGGAGCTGTTACCCCAGTACCTGATACTTTGTCTGAATACGCGTTTGCTGGATTGTTACGTGGTGCTAAAACCGAAGTTGTGAGGTGTTTAACCAACAACTTACAAGTGCCGGCCAATGCGGAATTCATTCTGGAAGGCTTTATATACCCAAATGAAATGGCAGATGAAGGTCCGTTCGGAGATCATACGGGTTATTACAATGAAGTGGATAAATTTCCTGTATTTACCGTAGAGACCATTACTCATCGTGAAAATCCTATCTATCACAGTACCTATACAGGCCGGCCACCGGATGAGCCGGCTATATTAGGTGTTGCTTTAAATGAAGTTTTTGTGCCTATTCTACAAAAGCAGTTTCCAGAAATAGTTGATTTTTATCTTCCTCCTGAAGGCTGCTCTTATCGCATGGCAGTAGTGACGATTAAAAAACAATACCCAGGGCATGCCAAGCGTATTATGCTTGGGGTATGGTCCTTTTTGCGGCAATTTATGTATACCAAATTTGTCATTGTCTGTGATGATGATGTGGACGCGCGCAATTGGGAAGATGTTATTTGGGCGATTACAACGCGCATGGACCCGGCCAGAGATACGGTGATGATTGAAAATACCCCTATAGATTACTTAGATTTTGCCTCACCTGTGTCTGGACTGGGATCTAAAATGGGTATGGATGCCACCAATAAATGGCAAGGTGAAACTACTCGAGAGTGGGGCGAACCAATACAAATGGATTCTCAAGTGGTTAAAAAAATAGACCAAATTTGGCAGGAATTAGGCATAGATACTTAAGGCAGCGATTTAGGCTATACTCTAGTGAGTTGAAAAGTGTCTTGAATTAGCTAGCGACACCAGAACATACAGTATTAAGATTGATGGGCAGCAGTGCTCAGAGGAATTATAGTGAATAAATTAAAATGTAGTATTGAAAGCGTTAAAAATTTCAATCACGATGTTTATCAAGTGAAACTGAAGATGCCAGAGTCCGAGGGCAAAGCGGTATCTTATAGCGCTGGACAGTATTTAGATTTATTTTTAGCTAACGGAAAAAGTGCATCATTTTCAATTGGCTCAGCACCCGAAGCCGGGCTTGAATTAGAACTGCACATTAGACACAATCCACAAAGTGAGATTTCTAGTGCATTAATAGTGCATTTGTTAGCTGAAAAAAGTATAGAAATTGAATTGCCAAAAGGTGCAGCTTGTCTCAGTGCGAATCAAATATCTAACAGTGATAGGATTATTCTAGCAGCGGCCAGCACTGGTTTTTCGCAAGTGAAAAGTGTGGTTGAGCACTTGCTCGCACAAGGCCTGGAGAACCAGATACACATTTATTGGGGGGTTAGAGTCGCAAGTGATCTATATTGGACTTTGCTACCTGAGCAATGGGCTGCTGAGCACTCTAATATAACCTTTCATCCAGTGATTAGTGATCCCACGCAAGCTTGTGAGTGGACAGGGCGGATTGATTTGTTACCTGCAGCAATATTACAAGATTTTTCTGAATTCAACGCGGTGAGAATGTTGGCCAGTGGTTCACCAGATATGGTGTATGCATTATTAGACGCATGCACTAGTAAAGGCATGCAAGCATCACAGATGCTTTCAGATGTATTTGACTACGCCCCTCGACCGGCCAAATAGACCGCATATGTTTGCATAGCTTGTGCAAGCAGCTAATGCTAATTATCTGCTGGATTTCAAAGGCCTATCAGCGTATTGATAGGCAATTTTTCTATCGTGTCTGTGATCCTAAATTCGGTGACCTTTAAATTCGGTAGTTGAATCACAAAAGTCTGCACAAGCTCTTGATGCCCCTAGAAAGCTAGAAAAATTCCTCATCATCAAGAAGGTTGGCAAGAACTTTCCTCATTTCCTTTGCCCACCTAACTGCAGAATCTAAGGTGACTCAAAGACCACCTCACCTCCCAACAAGGTATGACTGACCTTTCCCTTTAGCTCAGAGCCTATAAAAATAGAGTTCTTACCCGCTGATAATAAGCTTGATTCGCTCACTAGCCACGCCTTATTGGGATCAAAAATAGTCACGTCTGCTGTCGCCCCTACTGCTAGAGATCCAGCTTCGATTTTTAAAATTGCCGCCGGGTCACAGGTTAATTTAGCAATCAGGACACTGAGCGAAATAAATCCTTGCTCTACTAATTGTAAGCCTAGTGGTAAGAGCGTTTCTAAACCAGAGACTCCCGGCTCAGTAGCCGCAAAAGGGGCATGCTTAGCGGCGTCCTCGTGAGGTTGGTGATCCGAGCAAACGGCTTGTATGTCGCCCTTTTTTAAGGCGTTTAACAAGCCTTTTCTATCTAAATCGCTGCGCAGTGGTGGCTGCAGATGGAAGATGCTGTTAAAACCGGTAGCGTTTTGATCGGTAAAAAATAAGTGGTGGATAGCTACATCAGCACTCACATTGAGTCCTTTGTGTCTCGCCTCACTGATCATATCTATAGAACGTTTGCAGCTTAGTTGGCCAAAGTGAGCGCGAACACCCGACTGCTCAATAAGAATTAAACAGCGGGCCACTTCTATTGTCTCAGCGGATTCTGGAATGCCTATCAAGCCCATATCAGACGACGTGATGCCCTCGTGAATCACACCGTTAGCGACTAAGCTGTTATCTTGCGGATTGAAAATAACCAAAAAGTCATGAGTGGCTGCGTATTCTAGGCAGCGTAACAAGGTTTGGCTGTTTTCAATCGTCACTCGCGCATTTGAAAATGCAATACAGCCTGAATGGGTTAACGCTGCCATCGGGGCGAGCTGTTCACCTTTCAAACCAACGGTTAGGGCACCCACTGGCAGCACTCTGGCCTTGGCTGAAGCTTTCGCTCTGTCTTGTATTAGCTCTGCGACGGCGGTGCTGTCAATTACCGGTTTAGTCGTCGGCGGACATACGAGTGTGGTAATGCCTGCACTCGCTGCCGCCATCGTTTCGCTGGCTATCGTCGCTTTTTGAGTGAACCCGGGCTCTCGTAAATGGGTACTTAAGTCAATGAATCCAGGGCAGACTATTTTATGACTTGCCTCTATTTCTGCAGTGGCTTGAAAACCCTTAGGTGGCTTACCAATACCGACAATTTTGCTGTTGGCGATGTAAACATCAGTCACTGTATCAAGGTCGTTAATGGGGTCTATAAGACGTCCATTAGTAATTTTTATCATGTTTCACCTAACGCTTTGATATAGAGTGATTTAATTGGCCAGTAATAGCCATTGACATAACAGCCATTCTCACGGCGATACCGTTTGTCACTTGTTGCAAAATAGTAGATTGGGGGCCATCTGCGACTGCTGACTCAATTTCAACGCCACGATTGATTGGGCCTGGGTGCATCACAATCGCATCGGGTTTAGCGAGCTTGAGTTTTTCACTGTTTAAGCCGTAGAGCTTAAAAAATTCAGATTCACTGGGCAGCAATGCACTGTTCATGCGCTCTTTTTGCAGTCGTAACATGCCGACAACATCACAATTTTTGATGCCCTGCTCAAAATTAGTGAATATTTTGACGCCCATGGCTTCAATATTCTTGGGTAGTAACGTTTTTGGCGCGATAACTCTAATTTCAGCGACCCCAAGGCAGTTTAGAGCGTGAATTTGCGAGCGCGCGACGCGCGAGTGCAAAATATCACCAACGATGGCGACGATGAGTCCTTCAAATTTACCTTTACAACGTTTGATCGTCAGCATATCTAGCATGGCTTGGGTAGGGTGTGCATGACAACCATCCCCCGCATTGATCACTGCAATATTTGGTGTGACATGGTTGGCGATAAAATGCGCGGCGCCGCTGTCCGGGTGTCGCACGACGAACATGTCGGCATGCATCGCCTCTAATGTCATCAAAGTATCTTTTAGCGACTCGCCTTTTGAGGTGGATGAACTGCTTATATTGAGGTTAAGTATATCAGCCGATAAACGTTTAGCTGCAAGCTCAAAGGTGCTTGAGGTACGAGTACTAGGCTCAAAAAATAAATTGACGACCGTTTTTCCGCGCAATAAAGGTACTTTTTTAACTTGTTGGGAACTCATGTCGAGGAAGGAATTCGCGGTATCTAATATTTCGTTGAGGATATTCAGTGGTAAATCTTGAGTTGTCAAAAAGTGTTTTAATTGACCATTATTGTTGAGCTGCGAACTGTTGTGATCTATAGATTGAATCATGTTAACTCCGAGCCTTGTCGCTGGCTAATTTCAAGTGCAAGCGGCTCAGGGCCGATAAGCTTAATTTGTTGTTCCGAGTTGAGATTGATGCAGCTTCCTACAATATCAGCACTGATCGGCAGCTCTCTGCAGCCTAAGTCTAATAGTGCGACTAAGGACACTGATGCCGGACGACCGTAATCAAATAACTCATTGAGTGCCGCTCTAATAGTGCGTCCTGTTTTAACGACATCGTCTATTAGAATAATATGTCTATCTTGAGTGGAACTGGGTAAATTCGAAGGTTGAACTTTAGGGTCGAGGCCGACGCGCGTAAAGTCGTCACGATAAAAAGAGATATCCAAAGTACCCATTGGAGCCTCTATCGCTAAATTCTTATGCAGCTTGTCAGCTATCCAAATCCCACCTGTACGGATGCCTATAAACAGGGGGTTTTCTAAGTTTTTATCCTGAATTAGTTTACGTAAAGACTCTGTCATCTGGACAAGTAAAAAATCGACGTTATGATTGCTCGGTGGCATAATAATCTTCCAATCGGTTGTGGCTGGGAATTCTGATGTCACTATTGAACCAACTTTGTAAAATGAGTTGTGCGGCAATGCCATCCACTGACTCTTTGCGAAAGTTGTTACTGCCTCCACGGGCATAATGAATTTCTTTAGCATCGCGAGTCGACAATCTCTCATCAATCATAAAGCAAGGGATTTGATAGCGGTCTTGGATACGGTTTGCAAAACGCCTGGCCCGGCGGGACATTTCACTGATGCTACTGTCCATATTAAGCGGTATTCCAACGACAATCATGTCGGGTTGCCACTCGCGAAACAGATTATCTAGCTGTTGCCAATTAGGTGTACCGTCTCTGGCGTTAACGGGCGGCAGTTCACTCGTTGATTGAGTTAAGCTCTGGCCACTGGCAACCCCGATCCGGGTTGTGCCGAAGTCAAAGCCTAGCAATTGCTGTGATTGGTTTTGCATGAGAATAATTATCTGTCAGCGGTGATTGGTGTGATGCAATAAACCTAAGGATTAAGCTTTACCGCTATGACTGGTTAAAGAGTCGAGATTAACACCGATTAAAGAAGCGGCTGCCTGCAGTTTATCATCAGCGGCTACAGTGAAAATTATATCCAAATTTACGGGGCAGTTTAACCAGAGATTGTCAATAATTTCAGTTTCTAGCTCACCGGGTCCCCAGCCTATATAACCTAAGGATACATGTGAGATTTCGGGACCATTGCCTACAGCCATTGCCTCTAGTATATCCGCAGAGGAGGTAAGGCTTAATTCATCATTAACTCGGTAGCTCGATAGCCAATCGTGGTCTGGGATGTACGGGTGAAGAATAAACCCTCTATCACTTTGTATCTCCCCGCCACAATACACAGGTTGATCATATAATTCAGCGTTTGAATCAATATCCAAGTGCTGCAACATAGTACTAAGATCCATGTTGTACTTTTGATTTAGAATAATACCCATTGAACCGTACTCACCTTGGTGGCATAAGTAAATTAATGAGTTTTTGTACTTGTTCTCCAAAAGCGAAGGCATGGAAATAAGCAAGCTATTCTTTAAGCTGTTTGCATTCATCTATTCTAGCTCACCATTATCATAAGAAAAAAATACAGTTATACGAAGGTTAACTATTTTGCTTATGTAGTATTAGTATAGTAGCGTAGTTTTCTCAAACTCTATAGTGCGAATTATTTCTAGAATGTCGGTATTTTTACGCATTTGCGGCGAGAAAGCTTCGAATGGCGCGGCCAGTCTGATTATCTTGATGGCGGCACGATCTAAAATTTGCTTGCCAGATGTGGCTAAAATTTCTATTGATCTAATATTGCCGTCCGCTTGCATGGCAATAAGCAGCCTTACTCTGCCGTATATTTTTTGCTCATTGGCCGCTTTAGGATAATGCACATTACCGACAGTGACAATGCGTTTTCTCCAGTTTTCTAAATATGCCGCGTCTTGGTGCGACTTAGTCGACATGGTAGAAATTATACGTTTTTTTGGTGCCTTAGCTATTTTCTGACTGCGCAAATTAATCTGCGTATTAAGGGTAAAAATTTCGTCTGACAATTGGCTTTTTTGACTTTTATCGAAGATTTTTTGAGGGGGAGTTAAACTTGCATTTGTAAACAGTTGATAATCTGAGTTGTTGCTGATGATAACGTCAAAATTAGTGGTTGGATCGGCATCTAAATAGGTTGTTTTTGTACCGCTCGTTGGTGTTGCTTGAGTATTTGATTGTTGTTCACTCTCTTGAATATCTGTCGGATTTAAATGATTTCTAATAGCGATGTCTTTACTGGAAAGCAATTTTATTTGGGTGCCGTCTCCGCTACCCAGTTGATCTATTTGCGCAAAAAAATCCGCGTCATCAAGTTTTAACGTTGCTTTGTACTGCGCTAAAGTCACTTCAATACTGGTAGGTGCTGGATTTTTTTGAGTCCAATTGAAACCTAGTGCTATAACGGCAAGAGCGTGGGCTGCTATAGCAATGAAGAGAGTATAATGAAGACGGTTTTTGGACGAGTAGCTCAGCATGAGTGTCAATGTGCAAATGACGAATGATAGCTATATATTACGCGAGCGCCAGCTGGTTTCAATCGCATTGATAAGATCGCCTGCAATGTCTAAGCCATACTGATCATTCAGCTCTCGAATACAGGTCGGGCTAGTGACATTGATTTCTGTCAAATAGTCGCCAATGACGTCTAAACCTACAAACAGCAAGCCCTGCTCTTTCAGATAAGGTCCTATTTGTGAACAAATCCATCGGTCTCTTTCTGAAAGTTCACGTCCTTCCGCGCGACCTCCAACGGCCAAATTGCCGCGGGTTTCACCATTGGTGGGAATTCTTGCGAGGGCATAAGGTACAGGCTCGCCATCTATCATCAAAATGCGTTTGTCGCCAATGCTTATATCGGCAATAAATTTCTGAGCCATGATCATTTCTGTGTTGTACTTAGTGACGGTTTCTAGAATCACCCCAAGATTGACCCCGTCTTCTTGCACTCTAAAAATAGAAGTTCCACCCATACCGTCCAAAGGTTTAAAAATAACGTCTTTGTGTAGAGCGTGAAACGCTTTCAACTGCTTGCTATCGCGACTGACAAGCACTTCAGGGCAGCATTGTGGGAATTGGGTAGCAAACAATTTTTCATTACAATCACGTAATTTCTGCGGAGGATTAACGACTAGTGTGCCGAGTTTTTCAGCCATTTCTAAGATATGCGTGCTGTACATAAATTCATTATTAAACGGCGGGTCTTTGCGCATCAGGATAATATTTAAACTTGCCAGCGGCAGGTTTTGATAGCCAGACCTTTGGAACCAATGCTGGGGGTCTCGAGCAACGGTTAAAGGTGACATTTGGGCCATGGCAACCCCGTTATCAATGTATAAGTGCTGTTGCTCCATGTACCATATTTCCCAGCCTTTATCTTGAGCTGCCCATAACATTGCCAGAGAGCTGTCTTTGTTGTAACTGAGGTTGTCGATAGGGTCCATGACAATACCGATTTTAATAGCCATTATGATGTCTCCGTAAAATGAATGGGCGCGTTTTTTTGATGGTAGCAAGAAAAATATCTTTTAAATTTGCCTTGTCACTCTATAACACTAGTCAGTACGATGACTACTTAGATACATTATGGGGCTTATGGCAGACGAAACAAGCTGGCAGGTCGCTCTTTTGGATT
The DNA here is from genome assembly GCA_034111875.1 of Gammaproteobacteria bacterium. Lineage (GTDB taxonomy): Bacteria > Pseudomonadota > Gammaproteobacteria > Pseudomonadales > Balneatricaceae > Rs1. The sequence continues at coordinate 874 of JAWUWK010000071.1, read as the reverse complement.
ATATTAATAAAGGGATCCGTTATTTATATGTGCATTAGGCCCTCAATGAAGGTCGCCCCAGAGGTATTGTAAAATCGCTTGAGCGGCGATAGGTGCTGTTTCAGTGCGCATGACTCTGGGGCCGAAGGCCACTGGTAGAAACCCAGCGTCAAGAGCTAGTGCCACTTCAGTGTCTGTTAAGCCGCCTTCTGGGCCGATTAATAACGCCACGGAATTGGGTTTCTCTAAGCTTTCTAAACTATTTTTGGTATGGTGATGTAGTAACAGTTTTACGTCTGAATCACAGTTTTTTATCCATTGTTCCAAGCGGCAAGCGGATTGAATAGTAGGTATGTCATTGCGCAGGGATTGCTCACAGGCGCTGATCGCTATTTGTTGCCATTGCTGTTGTTTTTTCAACAGTCTATCCGCCTTGAGTTTTACTTCAGTGCGCTCGCTAATTAATGGCGTCAGACTGCTCATGCCCAGTTCAGTTGATTTCTGAATGGCAAAATCCATGCGCTCTCCACGGGAAATTGATTGTCCAATAGATACTTTAAGTTTGCTGCTGCGCTGGGGATTTGTAGACGAGACTATGTTGGCCACAACGCGGCGTTTTTCAACGCTGATTAATCGCGCGCTATATTCAAAACCATCGCCGTTAAAGAGCGTGATGGTTTCATCCGTTTTCATTCTTAATACCCGCGCAATATGCGCAACGGCATTATCATCCACACAGATAGTTGTACCAACAGCAAGAGCATAGTCTTGAAAAAACCGCGGAGTACGCATAGTAAAGTACCTATAAAAGTGCGTTTAGGCGCTGTTTTTGGTCAATAGTGGCAATTAAAGACCGGCATCCGCTTTAAGTGCCGCTATTTTGTCCGTTCGCTCC
>JAWUWK010000070.1:0-10854 GCA_034111875.1 Gammaproteobacteria bacterium | reverse complement strand
GCTTAAATTTCGCCAGTAAATTGTGGGGTTTATTTAAGGTGTTAATCACAGGCGCTTTGAGTGACATTATCGGTTTAAATGAAGATGATAAACATAAAATAATAGACAGTATCGATCAAACAGTGGTCAATTTTTTTACGCAAGTCATGCAAATGGATAGTTTTGCCCTACGGCAGGAATCCTTAGAGTAAAGGGTAAACTGATTTTAAGTGGTAAGAATGAACTCCGAAACTTGAGTATTAATTGAGAATTTTGAATTTTTTTTAACGACGTATTAATGAACGTATTAGTCTCGCCACTCACTTCACCTATCGTACCGCCTAGTTATTTCAAGGAACATTTGGCTACATATTTACTGCGACCTAAAGTTATAAGTATCAAGGCAATTGTCAACCGTTGTTTAATTCGACTATAAAACCAATATCAAGCAACCTATAGCCACTTTATGGCGTCAAATTAGTTATTTTAATGGCAGGAGAAGTCTAAAGGAGTTCGCTGGATTAAATGTATGCTGAAATACCAAAAAATTTAGACAAATTCAGCCTTTGTTCATTTTGTTAGTTTAAAATCAGTATGTTATATTATATATACACAAATTTAGCTGATAGACAGTCATTTTGGGGTCGCTTATTCTAACGCTAGAACCCCATGTCTGTTTGAATATGAAACTCTAAAAAAGGCGAGCTTATAATTTAATTCTAAACTAACTTAAAACACAAGCAGCAACCCAATGTTGCATTTAATTTGATTGAAAACTGGACATTTTAGAATGAAATATACTGTTAAAATAAAATTATATATAGCTTTCACCGCCCTTATGTTGATTACCGCCACTATCTCTTTAACTATCTACTTTAAAATCAATTCAAATATAGTATTAGAGGATAAGATAGTTGAACTTCGACAGCCTACAGTTCAAGCTGGCCTGTTACTCACTGCTGGGATGCATCAGTCTCTCGCTGGATTGAGAGGCTACATGATACTTGGCAATGACGAGTCAAAAGCAGCACTGTTTATAAAAGAGCGGAGCAAAGCCTGGGAAAATATTGACAAGGCAATAGATGATTTTAAACGCTTTTCTACATCTTGGACAAATCCGAAGAATAAACTCCGTTTACAAACGCTTGAAGGCAAAATTAATGAATTTCGCCAAGCGCAACAGGAAATTGAAGACATAGCGCACACGGTTAAAAATATACCTTCTTTAAACATATTGCTCGTAGAGGCCGCGCCTCGTGCTGAAAAGATTATCGAGGCAGTCACTACTATTATTGACCTCGAAGCGGGTCTAGCAGCCTCTGCAGAGCGTAAAAATTTACTTAAATTACTTGCCGACAGTCGCGGTTCGTTTGCGCTAGCATTAGCAAATATACGAGCTTATTTATTATCCGGTAACTCTAAGTTTAGCGATAACTTCGATTCCATGTGGGCTGTCAATAACAAAAAATTTACTGAAATAGAAAAAAACAGCCATTTATTTAGCCCCCTACAGCTAACTTCTTGGAATGCATACAAAACGATTCGTGAGAAATTCCAACCATTACCTGAAAAAATGTTTTCCTCTCGTGCATCAAAAGAATGGAACTTAGCAAATTATTGGTTAGGTACAAAAGCTGCACCGAAAGCCAAACTTGCGCTAGAAATAATTCATGAGATGCGCATATCCCAAGACGAACTATTAGCCCTAGATATCAAATCACTTAAAAATAATGCGCAACTTATTAAGTTGTGGTTGATAGTAGGCTCAGTTTTGGGCTTGCTCATTAGTGCCATTATCGCTGGATATTTAAGCAGCAATATTACCGTGCCATTGCGAAAAATTGTGAGCAGGGCAAACCAAATTTCCAAAGGTAACTTAGCGACTGATGATTACGTACCTAAAAGTAATGATGAACTGAAAGACCTCGCTGTTGCTATCAATGAGATGAACAACAATTTAAGAACTGTCATAGAGTCGGTCAGTTTATCAACGGATGAAATCGTTGCCGCTGGGCATCAATTATTTGCCAACGCCGAAAAAACTCAAAAGGGTATGGAAGTTCAAAGGTTTGAGACTGATCAAGTTGCAACAGCAATGACTGAAATGGCCGCCACGGTTTCAGAAGTTGCCAATCATGCAGATGCCGCGGCCACATCTACAGCCGAAGCCGATAAAGATTCAGCGAGGGGACAGCAAGTTGTTGAGAAAACTGTCTTAAGTATTCAACAATTGTCTGCACGTATAGGTGACACTTCATTGACCGTTAATAAACTCGGCGAGAACGTTAATGATGTTAATAGCATTGTAGAAGTGATTAATAGTATTGCCGAGCAAACCAATTTGCTGGCGTTGAATGCTGCTATTGAAGCCGCCCGGGCCGGAGAACAAGGTCGAGGGTTTGCCGTGGTAGCTGATGAAGTTAGGGCACTTGCCGCAAGCACCCAAGCTTCAACCATTCAAATCAGAACCATGTTAAGTCAACTTAAAAACACTTCAAGTGATGCGGTATTGAACATCAGTGAAAGTCAGCAACAGGCAAAACAAAGTGTTGAACAAGCAATACTCGCCAACTCTTCACTAGAAAAAATAACCACTAACGTTGCCCTAATCAATGGTATGAATATTCAGATAGCCACCGCCGCCGAAGAGCAAAGTTCGGTGGTTGAAGAAATGAATATAAGTATTATTCGCATTAGGCAAGAAGCGGAACAGACAGCGCATTACTCAGATGATACGGCCAGTGCTTCAATGCAATTACAACAACAGTCATCTGAGTTACAGAAATTAGTGGCTCGCTTTAATTTATAGCAGGCAATAGGTGCTCAACTGCCTGGTATGAAATAATAGCGGTACATAGTTTTGCTCTATTATCACTGACAGCAAAGTCGAGCACTATCCTCGAAAGCAAAGGTTTATGTCACAATCAAAGTGTTTACGAATACGGTTTTGTATTTAATAGCTGTTTAAAAAAACACTTTAATTCAATTAAAATTAATTTTTTAGCTCTCTAGCAACAAGTCTGATATAAGCCCAACAACCCGTTGCTGGGCTTAGTCGAGCACTCGGCGAGGTTGTCTCTGCTCGCTACTTCGTTTAAATGTCTCACTTTATCAGCGCTGTTAGTCTTCGATAACGAAACACAAACCCAGTGCCGTTGTATGCTTCAATAAGTAAAGCATCAGTGGCATTGATAGCAATACTTCAGTATTAAAAATTGACGATCGCAGCTAATAAGTGCTTTGAAAAAAGCTAAAAAGGCTGTTAACAAGTACTAGAGTTCAATGCTGGCATCGATCCAAAAACGCTGGCCTTGAAATATTAACAATGATGACAAGCACTGACAACAGGGCTTAGTTTGCCTGGATAACTCTGGATTCAGATGAGTTAATAGAGTAAAGAAACTACTTGAATTGAACTTTCTATGCTTATCTTTAATGCATATCATTCAACGTTTGAATAAAAAACGCGGCGCTCATATAGCCTATAATTGATGGCAGACTTGACCAATTTTAATGCCTTTAGGTCTTGATACAGCGTATGATACAAAGTGATTTAAGTTTATAAAAATAGATTACTGGTCTAGACCGCTGTGCCTGAAACTATTTATTTTATCGTTAATGGCCGCTAATTTTTAGCTAAGTGACAAGACAAATCATTGTATAAAGGCTTGCTATCTATTTACCGATGACAACTAATTTTGATCAAAAAAAGAACCAAGATACAGAGGATGAAAAACCTATGTCGTTAATGGGATTTGAAACATACAAGGGCAGTAAAAAGAGGATATTACTCACAGGAGGTACCGGATTTATTGGCAAAAGACTCGTCGCAGTGCTGTTGAGTTTAAACCATGAGGTTACCGTATTAAGCCGTAATATTAGTGCGTCGGCTAAGAACGTGCAAGGTAAGCTGAACTTCATCACTGATGTTACTGAAATCGCCGATGATTGTGAATTTGATGTCATTATAAATTTAGCCGGTGAACCATTGGCAAAAGGGCGCTGGAACCAGAAACGCAAACAAGCATTTGTGGACAGTCGATTGGCGGTAACTTCCAGTGTTTGCCAACTGGTTGAACGACTGAAGTATAAACCTGAGGTATTAATAAATGGTTCAGCGATAGGTTATTACGGGCCACACCAGGATGAAATTTTGGATGAGAAGGGCAGTGTGGTTGAGTGTTTTTCTCACGACTTATGCCGACAGTGGGAACAGCAGGCATTGGCAGTGCAACAGCAAAATGTCCGAGTATGCTTGTTACGTATTGGTATTGTTTTAGGCAATGATGGTGGTCCTCTCGCTGAGTTGCGCTTGCCTTTTGACTATGGCTTTTCAATGCAAATTGCTAAGGGTGAACAATGGATGTCTTGGATCCACCGCGATGATTTAGTGGGCATAATATTACACTTAATCAGTCAGCCAAATATTAGCGGGCCTATTAATGGCACTGCCCCTAATCCTCAGACAAATAAAGCCTTTGCCGACACATTAAGTTTATACCTTAAAACCTTTGCTCGCATAAAATTCCCCGCGAAACTACTCAGTTTAGTGGTTGGTGAGTTGGCCGACGAAGTGCTTATAACTGGTCAGAGAGTCATTCCAGCGAAAATCCAAAGCGGGGGATTTATGTTTAGATATCCGCAATTAAGCGCAGCATTTGAAGAGCTAATTGGCCCAGCGCTAAAGTAGAAAAAGCCTAATAAAAAGCTGCTAACTAAGCCCAAGATAGCCAATGGAGGAAGCTGGGCTTAGTTATACAGATATTTAAAGTACTGTCTTATAAGGCTTTCAACTCAGGTTTTAAAGAAGCGAGTTCGTCTGCAAACCAAATTTTTCGGGTAAACCTAGGGTTCTTCGAAGACATATCAATTTTATAGGGATTGTCTTCTTTTGTTGAAGGCAGATCCAATATTTTCCCCAATTCTTGTGCAAGCCATTTTTCAATTTTTAAAACAACTAACTTCTTACGCAGACGACCTTGAACATCCCTATTCAAAATAGTAGGTAAGGTATTTAGCGTCAGAATTTCATCAATGGCATTGTTCGCCATGCGTTCGCGACCTTCGTCAGAGGCGTAGAAATGCGAGACTGCAAAAATCATGCGCTGCGGCTTTAATTGCTGTAAAAATTGGCATGATTTTACTACAGTTGAGCCTGTGCGAACCATATCGTCGAATAACACGATACTGCAGCCATCCAATCCTTCAAATGTGCTCTCACTCTCTTTATGCAAAGTAATCGCTACTTTGTGCTCCGTAGTACGTTCTTTGTCCAGCAAAATAAACTTTGCTTTACTTAAACCAAGTTTACTGAACATTTCTTTTACGAAATCCCTGGCACCTTTATCGGGCGCACAAAGTGCTAATCCCTCGCCGTTAGGACCGTAGTTTATGATATTTGAATTGAGCAAATAATGTGCATAGATTTCATAAGGTATTAAATTATGAAAATTACCATCAAAAACCTGACTAAAAATTTTCTGAACGGAGTAAGAATGATTGTGAACGGTAAGCACTTTATCGACACCGGACAGTTTTAACATTTGAGCATAAAGCTTTGAAGTGAAAGGTTGACCATCAAACTTTTTCAAATCTTCTTGGCTACGATCCGCAATGGTTTCGCCTAGATCATGGTGGGCTCCACGATCTTGAGCGCTAAAAAACAAATCGGGCTCGACTAAAATGATGGAGGCGGCGCCATTTTCCTTAGCTGCACGGGCAATAAAAAAGTTGTGCATCGCCAGTTCTTGGCGCGATTTAACTAAGCTGCTGGTGCTGACAATAACCACTGTTTTGCCAAGTAAGCTTTTCCCTATAGTGCTAAAGTCCAATTCGTCGGAGATGAATCTAGGGCAAAATTCGGTATTCGTGAATGCTTTCATGCCTATCATATCAGCGATGTCATGGTTTTGACCCATCGCGTAAGCAACATCTATAGCAAATGGATTATCGGAGGAATTTCCCACTACAACAATGTCGTTAGAGGGGGGGAAAGCAGGGCTCATATTATAAACTCTTTAGTGGCTAACCCTTAGAGGATCAGCTGCATTGTTATACTTTTAAGTATGAAACTGCTATTTTTATATAAACAATAGCAGAGAAGAGATTGTACCATTTGTCATCCAAAAAACATGTGGTTTTAACCTTAAATCAACTGATTAATCTGCAAGATTAAGGCGCTTTAATTGCGCGCGCTCTCGTATAGGATTGGCAGTAATGATGATACTCAATAAAGGAATAAACAGTGTCTGAACTCAAAGTCATTCAAATTACCGATATCCATCTTCTAGGGCAAGCGATTAACAAACACTTCGCGGTGGATGTCGCAGTATAAAGTATTACAGCAAATACAGGCATTAGCGTTGTTACCTGATTTATTGGTGGTGACCTAAGACTTACCTGAAGCCCCGACAGGATTAACTTACCAGAGACACGCGATTATTTTTAATCTTTTCCGCGACCTGTGTATTTATTAGTGGGCAATCGAGATGATAGCCGATTAATGTTGCATTTTTGAAACACATAAAACTGCCCTCTGTTGCATATAAGCGCTGTGGGTATTTCTTTATGCACTCTCAAGTTGAAGGTTGTTCTTATGGGAAGATAGGTGGTTTTCAATTAAAGCGGCTTGCCATGTATTTATAGCAACGATATGATAAATATATATATTAATTTCTTTGCATTTCGCCTTTTTACTGTTTGCCCTTGCGCGGGTTGTCAGCTTGTAGATGTTGATGTTTTAAGGTCACTATAAGGGAAACACGTGAACGTGAAAATCATTGTGGCGAGCCATACGCATAATGCGCACGAGAATTTTAGTTTGGCATATAGCCAGTTTATTACACCTTCTACCTTTGCTCATGCAGACTTTGAGTTTTGCTCATCCCACACCTTAGTTGCAGGCAAAATAGGCTGTAGAATAATTGATTTATATTCTTAAGGAGAAGTTGAAAATTATATCATGTGGGTCGCTTTGCCCTATGCACTATAAGACTGAGATAAACCCACAAAATGGCTAGGCGCTTTCGAACTTAATCGATATTAGCGAGAAAAAAAATAGAGTTGAGACAGATTTTTTTGGTCCTTTGAGGCTAATAGAATGCTATTAACCAGAATGAGCTGGGAATGCAGCCAAATTCTGATTATTATCAATAGATTAACCTTAAGTCCGACAGGTTCCTAGGTTGATCATTATTGTGGATTTTTGTCACGCAGAATTACTGAGCCTATTAATGCAAAGGTCTCTGATCGCGATACAGTGTTGAACTACCTAAGTAGCGGCCCTTTTATGCATTTTCATGCGCAGCCAAGTGTGCACAATTAAAGTTATAATAACCACTGATCCGCCTTGTAAAGCGGCGGCATTTGGCGCTAAATTCAAAAAAATCCACACCCATAAAGGTCCAATCACTGTCTCTAAAAGCATTAGCATACTCACTTCTGCGGCGGGTATTCGTTTGGGACCTAAGGTGATTAAGATAAAAGCGGCGGGGACTATCAGTAAGCATAAAATAGCAGTCCACAACCACTGCTCATCTGCCAATAAAATGTTGCCTGACCTTAGAAGTGCAAAACCAGACATCATTAAGCCGCCGCCAATTAAAGTCGGGATCATAGAGTAACGTTTTTCCGCACGGTCATTAACAAATTTGCACGACAGCGAAATTCCGCACAATAACGCCAATAAATCGCCTTGCAAATGTGGACCTTGCCAAGAATCTGCCAATACCCAAACAATACCTAACATAGCAACCACAATGGCTATCCAAGTAATGAGTGGCGATTTTTCTCTGAGGAAAATCCATGAAAAAAATGCCGCAAATAAAGGCTGCACACTGATGATGACTAAGACGTTGGCAACGGAGGTGAGATTGATAGCCACTACAAAACAAATAGAACTGAGGCCGAACAAGCAGGTGGAGCGGATATAGCGCCAATCCTTTCTGAATAATGCCTCATTTGGACATTTAAGTTTAAAGCCAATGGCGACAATTATGCTGAGTAATAAACCGCGCCAGAACAAAATTGCCGAGCTATCTGAATCAATCAATCTAATCAACAAAGCATCAAAGCTTAGAATAATTACCCCGATTGCCGTTAGACTGAAACCTTTTAAATACTCTGGATTCAAATTAACCTCTTAACAGTGCTGAGTTGAAATATAGTCGGCTAAAGCTAGGCTGAGTGGTTGCTAAAAGCAAGCATTATTTAGCCCTGAATATCCCCTAAAAAGCCGCGCTAGTGTGTTCTGTGAAGTGTTAACCAATTTCAAATATCGAGTAGAGCCAGTATGCAAGCCGCATGGACTCTGCTGGCATCAAAACTGATAATAATCTGGTTCTAACTGCCTTTTTAAGATCCGCTATAGCTTTAGCTTATGAGCACTAGAGATTTGACGCCAATTGTTGGGTTAGTCGTCGCTGTGAGTGCGTCAATAATCTGCGCAATGCTATTCAGAGTGAAACTTACCTCGGTAAGATTGCCAGAAATTTAATAGGTTGGATGGGGAGATTATAATGACAATTAACATAAATGAATTTGATGCAAAGCAAGTCGTCGCGAGTGACCGTAAACACATATGGCATCATTTATCTCAACATAAGCCATATGATGATGCTGATCCTATGGTCATTGTTAAAGGGAGTGGCATGCGCGTGTGGGATGCCTGCGGCAATGAATATTTAGATGCTGTTTCCGGTGCAGTTTGGACTGTGAATGTCGGCTACGGTAGAACAGAAATTGCCGACGCTGTGCGAGATCAGCTAGTCACTATGAATTATTTTGCACAAACCGCAGGTAATGTTGTGGCGGCACAATACGCAGAAAAATTAATCGAAAAAATGCCTGGATTATCCCGTGTCTACTATTCTAATTCTGGATCAGAAGCTAATGAGAAGGCGTTTAAAATAGTCCGCCAAATTGCTGCAATGAGAAATGGCGGTAAAAAGCACAAAATTTTATTTCGTGAAAGAGATTATCACGGCACGACTATTACCGCCTTAAGTGCCACCGGTCAGGCTGAAAGAAAAGGTCAATATGGTCCGTTTACCCCTGGATTTATTGAAGTGCCTCACTGCTGTGAGTACCGCTCGCAATGGGGTGAGGTAGATGACTATGGCCTTCGCGCGGCCAACGAAATAGAAAAAGTTATATTGCGTGAGGGGGCCGATACCGTTGGCGCTTTGTGCCTAGAGCCAATCACGGCGGGGGGCGGTGTCATAGAGCCACCTGAAGGTTACTGGGAGCGAGTACAAGAAATTTGTAAACAATATAATGTACTGCTGCATATTGATGAAGTCGTTTGCGGTTTAGGTCGAACAGGTGAGTGGTTTGGCTATCAACACTATGGCGTTAAACCTGATATTGTGACTATGGCAAAAGGTGTGGCATCGGGTTACGCCGCCATCTCTTGCACGGTGACAACAGAAGAAATTTTTAATGTGTTTAAAGAAAACAATAATCCTCGCATGGATTACTTTAGAGACATATCTACCTTTGGTGGATGTACAGCAGGTCCTGCGGCAGCCCTTGCAAACATGAAAATCATCGAAGATGAGAATTTGCTCGAAAATGTGAAAGTTCAAGGCGAATACCTGCTTGGACGTTTACATGACTTAAAAAATAAGTACCAGATTATCGGTGATGTGCGCGGAAAAGGCCTGTTTTGTGGCTTTGAAATGGTCAAAGATAGGGTGTCAAAAGAACCTGTCGATGAAACTGTGGCCATGGCTATTGGAGCACATTGTATGAAAAATGGCGTTATCATTGGACGTACCAACCGCTCCTTCAAAGATTACAATAATACAGTGTGTTTAAGTCCAGCACTTATCGCCACAAAAATCGATATTGACCACATTGTTGATGCGATTGATAACGCACTTGCCGAGCTAACACCTAATAGCTAAATACTTTCAAATTAAGCACTGCAATGCTGCGCATCTAGGCAGCATTTCGGGCTTTACCTTATTGTTCTTCTCAAACAGCAATGCCTGTGTTTATTAATTCAAGGCACAGAAATTGCTGGTTATCAGTGTTTAAATAGTCGATAGACAGACGTTGTATACGCTATTAGGATAATCCTCTGGTTTAGGTTTTTAAACATTATAGACCCGTTTCTAGATCTTTTTTTCTCATTCTAAATACAGCAAACTAAAAACCTTATCAGGTGATCATCCCCTTATAGTATCGTTGCTCTGAAACCTGTGTACATTTGTAAGAGTGCAATGGCATACTGATCATAATATGTTGAGAATTTATAGGTTTAGTTAATGTTCCAGTTATTTCATCTCACTCAGGGCTGTGGTGCGAGTCTACAGCAGCAATTACGTGGACAAATCGCCGGGGCAATTTTGAATGGAAACATACCTTTAAATAAAGCCTTGCCGTCAAGTCGAAAAATGGCGCAGCAGTTAAAAGTGGCCCGCAATACAGTGGTTATTGCCTATGAGCACTTATTGGATGACGGTTATATCATCGCCAAGGAGCGCTGTGGTTATTTTGTCAATCCAGATATTCTGAACGGTAAAGTTAAGTTAGATGTTGCAGATCATACAGATCATGCAGATGATATTTTAGTCAGGGGCGACCTGCCAAAATGGCAGCAACGTTTTAAGCTAAAGCCAAGCCTGCAGCTTAATGTCATCAAACCCAAGGATTGGCAGCACTATGAATACCCGTTTAACTATGGCCAGTTCGATAGCAGCATGTTTCCAACTGTTAATTGGCGTGAGTGCTGTAAGGATGCAGTGACTGCACCATCAATTAAAGAGTGGGCAGCCGACAGAATAGACAGTGACGATCCGCTGTTGATTGAGCAAATTCGTACGCGGCTTTTACCCCGTCGGGGAGTTTGGGCAAGTGCCGATGAAATTTTAG
>JAWUWK010000069.1:0-10587 GCA_034111875.1 Gammaproteobacteria bacterium | reverse complement strand
GAGAGAACATCGCCACCGAGTGAGTTTTTAGCCAAACCCAAAGCATGAGTAACTAAACAACATCGCTGACTGGCGCACCAGAGCGTTTATGAAACTTGGCTTGAAGTAGCATACTTTTAAAACCAAGGCGCTTCCAAGCAGCGTTAAAAGTATTATCAATATTGACGTTAGATTGACTGAGGTAATCAGCCGTAAGCGATGGCAAAACAGAAGTCTTTATGGCAGAATTCATTTGATGTCTCTTGTGGTATTTTGTTTTGTCTAGACAACAAGTATTATACTACAAAGAGGCATTAACTTATTTTATATCAACTACTTAATTTCACATTTGTTCTTTATTTGAATCCCGAAACTTGAGTTTACAGGCTATATATAAAGTTCAGCCAATCTAAGTTTGGCGCAATTTCAAAGCTAGATTGCCACCACCACTGCACGACACTTAGGTACAAGGGTCAAAATTTTCATAGCACAGCAGATCTGCCAACTAATTATGAAAAAGATGGACACTTTGCGAAGTGCCAGCCTTTCACCCGGCCATTATTAAGTAATGACTCGGCGCAGCATGTTCACTTCCTCTTGAGCCATTTTATGCCACGCGCTTGCAAGATTCTTAGTCGATCATCATCAGCAAATGTGGCCAATGACCAGAACTCTTTAACTCTTGCTTACCAAAACACAGGCGTATTCGCATTCGCCATAGACACTTACAAGTTTGGATAAATAATTTACCTATGGGATACACTGAAGTCGTTTTTTGTTATCATTGGATGCGCATTAATTAAACATTTTTATGCACTAGTCATCTTCTATCCAGGACTCTATATTTTAAAAAATAGTGCTATGCAAGTTGTCATACCTATTCCTATTGCGGCCCTTTAACGAGCCATTCACCCAATAATTTCTACTGTGCAGTCCCTAATTATGAATATAGCTAAATCCCATTCAATGCTAAAAGCTCCGTTAAAACCTGTTGAGTTTATCTCTCTTTTCGCCTTATTAACCTCATTAGTGGCCTTATCGATTGATACTATGTTACCCGCCTTCCCTGCTATCGCTGCAAGTTTCGCGCTAGAGGACAGCAAAGATACACAGTTAGTAATCAGTGCATTAGTATTAGGCATGGTATTTGGGGAACTGGTGTTCGGACCTCTTTCAGATACCAAGGGAAGAAAATATGCGATTTTATTAGGCATGCTAATCTTCTGTATCGGCTGTGTCATTTCAATGAGCGCTCAAACCTTTGAGGGCCTTTTAGTGGGAAGAGTTATTCAAGGTTTTGGCGTGTCAGGACCTAAAATTGCTTCACGAGCGCTGATTAGGGATCAGTATACAGGCGCAGCAATGGCACGCATTATGTCTTTTATTATGATGTTTTTTATATTAGTACCTATGTTGGCACCGGCACTTGGACAGCTGATTATATCAGTCGCTGATTGGCAAGTTATTTTTGCTTTCTTTCTGTTGATGACTATTTTTGTTGGCATTTGGTTTTCAATCCGACAAATTGAAACCCTCAGCGTTGAAAACCGTATCCCCTTTTCCCTTAAGGCGATTGCTAAAGCCACTAAAGTCATTGTTTTAAGGCCGGTTGTCATGGCATATGCCATTACAGCAGGAATCTTATTCGGTGCCTTGCTGCTCTATATCGGTATGGCTCAGGCTATTTTTCAAGATATCTACGATATCATTGAAGAATTTCCTCTTTATTTTGCGATTTTGGCTTCGGGTGTAGGCGTATCTTCGTTTTTGAATGGCAAATTAGTCATGATATACGGTATGTACCGGCTTTCAATCAGCGCGCTAATTGGCTTGGCCGTATTTAGTTGTTTGCTGTTATGCATTAGTCTCTTCAGCGCAGGCAAACCGCCACTTTTTTGGTTTATGTTCGTCAGTTTCTTATGTTTCTGTTGCATTGGTATTTTGTTCGGTAACCTCAACGCAATGGCTATGGAAACCTTAGGTAAAACGGCGGGCTTAGGCGCTTCTATTATTGCCTCTTCCTCTAGTTTAGTGTCAGTAATTTTTTCAGTGATAGCAGGAAGATTTTATAATCAAACGACAATCCCACTCGCGTTAGGTTTTATCAGTGCGGCGCTAATAGGTTTTTACTTGGTCTATTGGGCCGAGCGAAAAAAACAGCTTGAGCCGACAATTTGATTTGTGTCTCTAAGTATCAGATTCAGTGGTTCTAGTCACTAAAGAGTGCGTTTCTGATACTGCGACAACACGCTGTGATTTGGGTTAAAAAAATTCAACTCTCTAGTATCAAGGCCCTCAAATCATTAATCACTTTCACAGTAACCTTAATATGAATGAAAAATCGATAGTTTGTTTGATTTTCAAGCAAAATCAGCTATTTTGTAATTTAATCCGTTTAGTGGAGATATTACATGTCTTTTATAGATCAAGCTTTTGCCTACTTAGTTGACCTTGCTGAATATTTAGAAGGTGATAAACGCATCAATATAACTTGTACTAATGATCATTATCACTTTGGCGTAAAAGCCGATGGTACACTACTGCGCTACTTAGACGATAGAGAAAAAATTGGCCTAGAAACAGACATCGGCTTAATCAAAATGGCGTTATTTGAAGGGATGAAAGGGACAGGAGCCATTATAGTTCGCCAATACAACGTATCAGAAATTATCTTAGGCGAATATAAAATTGTCATAGATTCTGTCTGCGGCGGCCGTTTGAATGAAAAAGGCATTCGTCCCCTCAGCGCCAATGAAATGAAAAACGCTTATAAAACAGTACCCGAAGCCACCCAGTTTATTGATATGCCAGCCCATCATATGCTTAAACAACATTTTGCAAAATTAGACAGCGCTGAAGAAACCGCTGATGCCCAAGCTGAATCAGCTCATCCAGATAAGACGAACAGCGCCGATCAAGATGAGCGCAGTGAAAGCGAGAGGAAGGAAGATTAAATACGCTTAAATCGGCGCCATTAAAACAGCGCTAAGGTTTGTCTCATTACATCTACCCCTAAGCAACATGCCTCTAAATCGAGTAGTTTTTTCTTTACATCCAAGCCCCCTGCGTATCCGACTAACTTTCCATCACTGCCAATAATTCTGTGACAGGGAACGATAATCGACAGAGCATTTGCGCCATTAGCACTCGCCACCGCACGAATCGCTTTTACATTGCCTAAGGCCATCGACAAATCTAAATAGGATACCGTTTCAGCATAAGGCACTTTAATTAATTGTCGCCAAACCTGCTTTTGAAACAACGTTCCCGCCAATAGCAAAGGGACTTCAAAGCGTTGCCTACTGCCCTCAAAGTATTCGTTTAGTTGATTGAGAGTAAGCTCAATCACAGCATCAGAGGCGAGTATATACTCGGCATTGAGCGTCGTTTTTATTCGCTTATCTACCCCTTCTCGCATTTTTCTATAGCGCCAGTCACATAGACATAGTTGACTTTGATAAGAGCCGAGTAATAACTCGCCAACGGGCGATTGATAATACTGTATTTTAATCTGCTGCATGCTTAACAAGCTCTCGATTTTCTGATTTATACTGCATCTATCATCCTGGGTTAAAGTCTGGCCAATTGTTGCTGTCGGATTTTTCAACAGCCTTGGTAACTTAAGATCTTTGAGTTTAAATGAAACGTTGACTAATCGACAGACAATCGCATTGAGCTTGCCTATTAATACTGCCCTTAGTACTAATAGATCACTGTCAAAGAATCAATAAAACGAGGCCTGCTCAGGCTAAATTACGCGTTCTTTATTTCGAGTGAGACAAAGGCAGCGGGAGGCGATACAATAAGCTATTTTTAATCTGGATAAAGGCGAGAAAATGAGAGTATGTGGTATTGAATTAAAAGGCACAGAGGCCATTATTTGTCTCTTAGATTTCAATCGAGGTGCCTTTACTGTACCGGACTGTCGTATAAGACAATTCACAGTCTCTCACTCACAGAAGACGGAGTCTATACGCGACTTTAAATTCGCTGTTTCAAAGCTTATTGAAGATTATAAAATTGAAAAAATAGCGATTATTGAACGGATGCAAAAGGGTAAGTTTGCCGGTTCAGCCACCAGCTTTAAATTAGAGGCCTGTTTACAGCTAATCGACTTGCCCATCAGTCTATTAAACACCACTGACATTAAAGATTGGATTAAGCGTAACCCTTTAGATGTCACTATAGAAGACTTAGGTTTAAAGAAATTTCAACAACTCGCTTTCAATGCTGCTTACGCTGAACAAAATAAAAATATTTATGCAAGCGATGACATTTAATCTTTCTTATTAGGCAAGCGTTGGTTAAGTCGGATAGGGTCGTAGTAATCTAGGCTTAGCGAGCTGCTTATTGGCGATTAGCTTTTTTGTACTCAAGATTGAAGTACGGCGATTAATGCCATAATGAGTGGCTAGCGTATCAATCTAAAAGAATCTTAATACGATAAAATTGAGGATAAAAGATATGTTCTCTTTTGAGAAAAAACCGATATTTATCTTATCACTCTAACGCCACATTCGCTGCAACCTTTAATGCAACAGTTTTTTATCACTATCCTGATTCCGTGACTTCAAAGTGGATATAGAGGGCATGATATTGGTTTTACAGTGAAATTTAAAAATCTTAGCTACACCCGCAGGTTAATTGGGCATTTTCTAACCGATGTAGGATCAAGAGCATGTATTCGATGCTGCAGTTAAGTCACTGATGCAGGACTATGCATCATAATTTGAATTCAGCAATAGGCCTTTCGTCCCGAGTATCAACAATACAGCTAAGCTAAAGTAGATTGCTTTAGATAAGTCAACAGCGCTGTTATTAATACCCGCTAAACGAATCTGGCAAAGACACTAATGTCTTGAATTAACAACAAAGAGCAACGCAGGATGCACATGCCGATGGAACCAACACTCAAGCAATTCATATTGAAATACAGCGGAAAAGAGCAACTTAAGGTACTCCTCTTAACTCTAATAATTTTTCCTGTTTTGTATTTTTCACTTGAGTTACCCAAAATCATCATCAACCAAGCTATTTCCGGCGATGGTGAGTCGGACTTATTTGGTACTCAGCTTGAACCTGTGAATTTTTTATTGATTCTTTGCGGGGTACTGTTAATGACCGTACTCTTTAATGGTTTGTTCAAAATGCGCATTAATACCTTCAAAGGTATTATTGGCGAACGCATGGTGAGACGCCTACGTTATGAGCTTGTGCACCAAGTGCTGCGTTTTCCACCGACCGAATTTCAACGTATTTCCCAAGGTGAGATTATAGCCACAGTCACATCAGAAACAGAGCCACTGGCAGGTTTCATTGGCGACAGCTTAGCGCAGCCCCTATTCCAAGGTGGGACTATGCTGACCATCCTGATTTTCATGTTTATGCAAGATCCAGTGTTGGGATTAGTCTCTATTTCAATGATCCCATTACAAGTTTACATTATTCCCAGAATGCAAAAAAAGCTCAACGAGCTGAAAAAGCAAAGAGTCAAAGTGGTCAGACATTTTTCAGGCCAAATTGGCGAATCCGTTGATGGCCAGCGTGAGATTAAATTACAAGGCACGCAGCGCTATCATCTAGCGCAATTCTCTGACACCCTGGGCAAGCTATTTAAAATTCGTTTCGATATCTTCAAGCAAAAATTTTTAATGAAGTTTATAAACAACTTTTTAAACCAACTGCCACCTATTTTGTTCTATGCTGTTGGCGGCATTCTGGTCATCAAAGGCCAACTGAGTATAGGCGCTTTAGTGGCTGCTCTGGCGGCATACAAAGATTTAGTTTCACCTTGGAAAGAACTACTTTCCTACTATCAGCAGTACCAAGACTCAAAAGTGCGCTACGAGTATATACAAGAGCAATTTAACCCTGAAGGTTTAATCGAATTCGTTGAAGAAACCAGCGACAACAAACCAGATTTCACTGGCGGTCTTATTTTCAAAAATCTATACCTTAAAAATGAGCGCGGTGATTTTGTCAGTCAAAACATTAATTTAAGTGTCGCCCAAGGTCGCCATTTAAACATTTGCAGTGACAGTGAAGTATTACTTAGGAAACTAGCCATGAGTATCGTCAGATTAGAACCTGTCGCTGTGGGTAATATTAATATTGGATCTGCTGATATTCATCAGCTGTCCAGCCAAGAATTAAGTCGGAAAATAGCTTATATAGGCCCAGAGCCATTTTTGATTGAGGGTACTATGTTGCAAAATATAAATTATGGAATGCGCCACTTGCCCCCTGAAAAAAGCCCGTCCTTACTCAGTGCAGAGCAATTGACAGAGCTTGAGGAATCAGCGGCATCTGGCAACAGCACAGACAGCATTGATGATGTCTGGACTGACTTTTCAATGGCCGGTGTCGATGGTTGGAAAGCTCTATCTCTGTGGTTACAAGACACCATGTCGGCTATTGGTTCAAGACGCATGGTGTTTGAAATTGGCTTAAAAGATTATATAGACCCTCTGGCCATCGCCCCGACCACTCACGATAAATTTTCTATCACCAAAGAAGATTTATTTACAAGCTTACGTGGCATGGAAGCAGATGACTTGATAGAGAGATTCGATATTAGAGGATACAGCGACCACTTAAGTATCATCGAAAATATCGCCTTTGGGCTCATAGACAATCAACATGAACAACAGACTTTACAACAGATTAGCAATCACCCAAGATTTGTTGCTGCTATTAAAAAGATAGACTTGTACCAATCACTCATAGATGTAGGTGAAAAATTATCCTATCACCTAATTCAGCAAATAGAGTCCCTTGGACCGAACGATCAGTTAAACGCTAAATACCGACTGTACGACGTAGACTGTATTCGTCATCAACTGACCGCTTGTATTGGTAAGCCCGATCACTTACCTAACTGCGAATTTTTATTGGCGATGGCGTTGAGTCTGCGCTTGAACTTGCATGGTAACCACTGGCTTGACGAACCTTTAAAAGCCAAAATACTGAATTTACGTCAGCAGCTTATTTCATCGCCTATCAGTATTTTTTCAGAACATTTTGAGCTCTTACGCAAAGGTAGGATGAACCGTCGACTGACCTTAATGGAAAATCTACTTTGGGGGTTTGAAAGACACCCAGAAAACTATAATCAGCACCAAAAATTAGTCGATATCGTAGAGCAAGCACTGATTGAGAATGAAGCCGAAGCTCTAGTGCTGATCGTTATCGCCCTGTCACAGGTAGGCATCAGAGGCGAGCGTTTGCCACAAGTGGCGAAACAAAATATTCAATTAGTTCGCTCTTTAGTAAAGCGCCCTGAAATAATCTTAATGCATAACGCTCTGCCTGCCAAAAGTAATGACCAAGTTAAACAATTACTCGAGGGTATCAGGAAAATATTGCCCCAAACGACGGTTATCATATTCTCTAACCACAAACGAGTCATCTCTAATCAAGTCGATTACTATCAATTAGACTTACAGGGCATTCATCAATCTCCAGCCCTCATGGCAGTCAGTTAGTGGATGTGGGTGAATGAAGCTATTACCTATATCAGAGGTTCTTCCAGAACTGATCAATACCTTAATGAACTCCGACACGGCTATTCTTGAGGCCCCACCCGGCGCCGGTAAAACCACAGCGGTGCCGCTGGCATTGCTCGATCAACCTTGGCTTGGGTCCCAGAAAATTTTACTCTTGGAGCCAAGGCGTATCGCCGCCAAATCAGCGGCTTTGCGTTTGAGTGCCAATTTAAACCAAGCCGTCGGCCAGCGTGTGGGCTACCGAGTGCGTTTAGAAAGCAAGGTCAGTGCAAATACACAGATAGAAGTTATCACCCAAGGTATTCTAACTCGGATGTTACAACAAGATCCAAGCCTTGAAGGTATAGGTCTTATCATCTTCGACGAGTTTCACCAACGCAGCCTAGATAACGATTTAAACTTAGCACTGTGCCTAGAGAGCCGAGCACTGTTTCGCGAACAACAGCCACTAAAACTGCTGTTAATGTCAGCGACGTTAAACGGTTTAGAGACCAGCAAAATACTAGATAACGCGCCTATTATCACCAGTAAAGGCAAACGTTTTGCCGTCGATATTTTTTACACTAAAGTCCAGCCAAAGTCGCAGTATCCTAGCTCACTGGAACAGAGCGTTGTTAAATTGATACGCCGAGCACTGGATGAGCAAACCGGGAGTTTACTGGTATTTCTTCCCGGACAAAAAGAAATTCATAAAGTCTCAGAAATTTTAACAGAGCTTCTAGCGCCTGATTCAAACAAGCTCGAAATAGCGCTTTTATACGGAAGCCTAACCTTTCAAAAACAACAGAGGGCCATAAAACCAGCCCCACCACAATGGCGAAAAATAGTCTTAGCCACCAATATCGCTGAAACAAGCATCACCATAGAGGGGATTAGCGGCGTAATAGACAGTGGCCTGTGTCGTCGGGCAACATTTGACGCCACCACTGGCGTCACTCGTCTGACCACCCAAAAAATCTCCCAAGCCGCTAGCGTCCAACGCGCAGGGCGCGCTGGAAGAACTGCGGCTGGGGCATGTTATAGATTATGGAGTAGAGACCAGCAACAGAGTTTAGCGCCCTTCGAGGTCCCTGAAATTGCTAGTGCTGACCTCAGTCATCTGTTGTTAAATCTACTATTGTGGGGCAGCGATAATTTCTCTGAACTAAGCTGGCTTACCCCGCCCCGTGTCAGTCAAATTGAGCAAGCAAGCCAATTATTGATCAACTTAAAGGCTGTCGACTCCTTCCAAGGTGAACTCAAGCTAAATGCCCATGGAGAGAAAATTTGCTTAATGCCGATGCCACCCCGATTAGCCCATATGTGCATAGTGGCCGCTTCAATGGACATCGGGGATATTGGCTGTGATTTAGCGGCTATACTCTCAGAGGGCGACCCGCTCAAACAGCGCCAAGTCGATTTATTACTGCGTCTAATTCCGCTGCAAAGCACTCAAGGTATTAGCTCGGCGAATAATGCCAATCAATGGCAGAGAGTGCGTCAACAAAGCCGACTCTTTCGACAACAATTAGCCATGCACAGCTTCCCTGATAAGTACATCTCATTAAATGATTTACCCAAGACACAACAAGTGGCAGTGCTCATCGCTCACGCGTGGCCTGAACGCATCGCGCAACGCTTAAGCGACACAGAAAATAGTTTTAAACTCGCTAATGGTCGCCGCGCACAAATAGCAAATTCAGACCACTTAGCGACGTCAAAATACTTAGCCATCGCCCATTGTGCTAACAGAACGGGCCAAAATAGTGAACAAATCTATCTGGCCTGTGAGTTAGATCCTAAGCTTTTTCAAGAGACTTTATCGACTTTTATTAGCTTGCAACAGAAACTCCAATGGCATGAAAAAAACCAACGCTTTTTGGCAGAAGAGCAGTCTGTTATCGGCGAGATTGTAATAAGTAAGCGCTCTATAAAAGTTTTGGATATTAAGCAAAAACGACTGTTAATTTTAGATATAATCCGCAAGCGGGGTTTGAGCTTATTGGATTGGAGTAAAAAGTTGCAGCAATACAAAGCGAGAGTCGTGTTTTTAACTCACCAGAGTCAAACGGCTGACCCTTGGCCTAACCTTGAAGACGACCATCTTCTGAGCAGTTTAGACCTGTGGTTGGCACCCTATTTAACCGATAGTTTTGTACGGCAGTTCAATCAGTTAGATCAATTAAAAGCCCTTGATATAGCTAGCTTAATAAAGAATTTACTGCCTTGGCCTATGCCTGAAGTACTAGAAAAACAAGCACCCACAAGCTTCTTAGTACCTTCAGGGTCCCATGTGACCATTGATTACAGCCAATCTCCACCCATACTGGCGGTAAAATTGCAGGAGATGTTTGGTTGTATTACCACCCCAACAATCGCCCATGAAGTGACCCAGCACGGGGTTGCTTTGCAATTACATCTGCTATCACCAGCCGGTAAAGCGTTGCAGATTACCCAAGATATAGGCAATTTTTGGCACACGAGTTATATTGAGGTTAAAAAAGAAATGAAAGGACGCTATCCTAGACACCCTTGGCCCGATGATCCGATGCGTTTCGCACCGACAAAAAAGACTAATCGAAAACTAGCACAACAGAAGAATCACCCTTAAGGCAAGGCCCTAAAACTCTCTCGTCTAAAGTAAATATAGCAGAGCCAACAGAGCCACGAAATATAGGTTAATTTGAAAATACTCTTACTCAGTGCTTATGATGCAGACAGTCATCAATATTGGCGTAAAGGCCTCGTCAGTCAATTTCCGCAATACCAATGGACAGTGCTAACACTGCCTGGACGCTATTTCTCATGGCGCATTCGCGGCAACAGTCTGAGCTGGGCTTTTGGCGAACAGGCCCACGCACTTAAAGAGCACTATGACTTAGTCATCGCCACATCCATGACAGACCTGTCGTCGCTGCGCGGTTTTATCCCCAAGCTGGCACAGACCCCTTGTATCGTCTATTTCCATGAAAACCAATTCGCCTACCCAGCCACCAGCAACGCTAAAGTCAATGTTGAACCACAAATGCTAAACTTATACACAGCGCTATCAGCAGACAAGGTTGTGTTTAACAGCCAGTATAACTTACAGAGCTTCCTCGCTGGCGCCGCCACTTTGTTAAAA
>JAWUWK010000068.1:0-24299 GCA_034111875.1 Gammaproteobacteria bacterium | reverse complement strand
ACCCTGGGAGCCCTTCGACTCGCTGGTTTTCAAGACCAGTGCTTTCGGCCACTCAGCCACCCCTCCGAAGATGGGCGCAGATATTATCGTTTTATGGGAGAGAGTCAACACAATCTTAGCAATATTAATGTTTTTATTAATTACTCGGCTTTTTCTGTATAAATATCCAACAATTCAACGTTTTTAGCCTCCATGCTCGGGGTTTCTTAGGCTCTGTGCGCATTTGCTGCAAACACAGATAAAATCAGTTTGTTGTTTATATTGCTAATTGCGGATAATGAATTTACTATTGATTTTTGTCTAAGAACAAACAATAATCAAAATATGACTGATCGCGAACAACAAATTATCAACGCTATTCAAGCCGAGCCAATGATATCTCAATCACAGCTAGCCGAAATAATTGGTATAAGCCGCTCAACTATCGCGAGCCACATTACCAATTTAACTGCTAAAGGCATTATAGAAGGACGTGGTTACGTAATAGCACCTGAGAAATTCTGTATAGCCATTGGCGGCGCCAATATGGACATCTTAGGCAAGCCAGACAAAGCTATTGTTGATGACACTTCAAATCCTGGGGCAGTAAGTCACAGCCCAGGAGGTGTGGCCCGCAACATAGCCGAGAACATTGCCAAGCTCGGTCATAAATGCTTCTTAATCGCCCCTATCGGGGATGATGACAACGGACGACAACTAATTGATAAAAGCCGTGAAGCTGGAGTGGACACTTCACATATGATTATCATTGCTGGGCAGAACACACCCTCCTACCTGTCGATTGTCGATGATAAAGGTGAAATGCAACTCGCGATTGCCGATATGGCTATCTTAGCGGAATTTAAACCGGCTTTACTTAAAAAACATTTAAGTATTTTAAAACAAGCCAAAATCATTGTGCTTGATACTAATATAAGCCAAGAGTTAATGGCATTCTTATTTGAAAACCTACCGGGAGCTGATTTTTTTGTCGACACCGTCTCTGTTGTGAAAGCAGTTAAAATAATCCCTTTTCTAAATAGAGTTCACAGCTTAAAACCTAATGTACTCGAGGCGCAAGCTCTCTCAGGTATTAAAATAACAGATGACACGCAACTGCCAAAACTCGCCGCTTGGTTTCATGATCAAGGTGTTAAAAGACTGTATATTAGCTTAGGCGAAAAGGGTCTCTTCTACTCAGACAGTCAACTACAACAACTGGTCAGTTTACCTGCCAGACAAGTATGCAACAGCAATGGAGCAGGGGACGCCATGACAGCTGCTCTGGTCCACTGCCATTTAGAGGACACTGATGCTATCAACAGTTGTTATTTCGCACTAGCGGCAGCTAACTGCGCCATCGAGACCCAAGCCACTATTAATCCAAACATATCAACTGCTACCATTGATAAAATATTAAAGGAAAAACTATGCTAAATCTCAATCAGCATCTAGTCGTCAGTGAAGAAATCACAGCCGCCTTAGCCGCTGGACAACCTGTCGTTGCGCTTGAATCGACCATTATCTCCCATGGGATGCCCTACCCTAAAAATGTCGAAACCGCGCTAAATGTTGAGAAAATCATCCGTGATAGCGGCGCTACCCCAGCGACTATTGCTATTTTACAGGGCAAATTAGTCGTCGGTTTGGATAGAGAACAGATTGAATATTTAGGAAAATCCGGACCAAAAGTGATTAAAACCAGCCGTAGAGATATCCCTTTTATTGTAGCCTCCCAACAAGATGGCGCCACCACTGTCGCCAGCACTATGATTCTCGCTCAAATGGCGGGTATAAGGGTATTTGCCACAGGTGGAATTGGCGGTGTCCACCGCCAAGCTCATACGAGTATGGATATATCTGCTGACCTACAAGAATTGGCCAACACATCAGTTGCCGTGGTTTGTGCTGGGGTAAAGTCTATCCTAGACATTGGTCTCACGTTGGAGTACTTAGAAACTTACGGTGTACCCGTTATTGGCTACCAAACCGATGAAATGCCGGCTTTTTATACCGTAGAAAGCGGCTACAAGGTCGACTATTCGTTAGATAACCCCAAGCAAATCGCCCAGTGCTTAGCCGCTAAATGGCAGCTGGGAATAACGGGGGGCGTGGTGATTGCAAACCCAATCCCTGCAGAACACTCAATGGATGCCAGCTTAATAGCCAACACAATCGACGCGGCCCTTAATGACATGTATAAGGAGGGCATTAGCGGCAAACAAAGCACACCGTATTTATTGGCGCGTATTGCACAAGTGACGTCGGGAAAGAGCCTAGAGGCAAATATCCAATTGGTTTACAACAATGCCTCCCTGGGCGCTAAAATAGCCATAGCGTTATGCCAGCAGACAGCCAAAGACTTAATAAATATAGAATGAGAGGTCGCTGCCTAACAAGATCTAGAGGTGAATAGCTAAATTTTTATAAGAACGCCTCTTTAAATAGAAACATAGCCATAGAACCATACCAGCAAAAAGCCAAAGACTTATAAACCCCGACATACAGGCCGAAATATAAAAGGACCTAGAAATCAAAATATCTTCTAGGTGCCTGCCAACAGGCGACTAGGCTATAGAAATACCGGAGGCCTGCAAATCGGCGTGATAGGAAGAGCGTACCAGTGGACCGCTGGCAACATAATGAAATCCCAGCTGTTTGGCAATTCTGGAAAATTCATTAAACTCATCAGGCGTCACATATCGATCTACCGCTAGGTGATCCCTGCTCGGCTGCATATATTGACCTAAAGTGACCATATCAACATTGTTTTCACGCAAGTCTTGCAACACTTGAATGATTTCTTCGTTAGTTTCACCTACTCCCACAATAATACCCGACTTGGTACGAATATGCGGCATCGCCTCTTTGTAGCGACGTAATAACTCAAGTGAGCCGTGGTAGCTTGAACCAGGATTGACTTTTTTAAATAATCTCTCAACGGTTTCCATGTTGTGGTTGAACACATCGGGCGGATACTTAGCCAGAATTTCAATCGCTTGATCCATACGACCACGAAAGTCGGGCACTAATGTTTCAATTTGTAAGGTACTAGAGCGTTTTCGAGTTTCGATAATACAATTGGCAATGTGTTGAGCTCCCCCATCACGAAGATCATCTCTGTCTACTGAGGTTATCACGACATACTTTAAACCCATTTCTGTGATGGCTTCTGCAAGCTCTCGCGGCTCTTCTTCATTTAAGGCACTAGGCCTACCATGAGCAACATCACAAAAAGGACAACGTCGCGTGCAGATATCCCCCATTATCATGAAAGTAGCAGTACCTTTACTAAAGCATTCACCAATATTCGGGCAACTCGCCTCTTCACACACTGATGATAGTTTGTGCTCACGCAATTTAGACTTTATACGTTTTACTTCAGCATTACTGCCCATTCGCACCCTCAACCAAGGGGGTTTTTTAAGCATGTCAGCTTTTTCAGTAGGTAATATTCTGATCGGTATTCGGGCCATTTTATCGGCGCCGCGCAACTTCACACCTTGATCCATGCGCTTGCCTTTAGGCCTACTTCGCTGTTTCGTTAAATCTACACTATCTACCATAAATCACTCAGTTAAAGTCTGTCGCATATGTAACTCCATTATAGCCAATTTCTTTAATCATGAAATTAGTTAATCGCGTGGCTACTTGCTGATTATTCAAATTGCTGACATAGTCTGCTAAATTAGTCACTTTCATCCCTGCATACCCGCAGGGGTTTATCCGCAAAAAAGGCTCGGTATTGACGTTTAAATTGAGCGCGAGACCATGAAAAGTACAGCCTTTTCGTACCCGTAAGCCCAAGGAGGCAATTTTGCTGCTATCGACATAGACTCCTGGAGCATCGCTTTTAGCATAAGCCTCAACTGAATACCCCTGTAGCAACTTAATGATTGACTGCTCCATTAATGTAACTATATCTCTGATACCTAATTTACTGCGCCGAATATCAATCATTAAATAGATAATTAATTGGCCGGGGCCGTGATAGGTGACTTGGCCGCCCCTATCCACTTGTACAACCGGAATACCTCCAGGGTTTAATAAATGCTCGGCTTTGCCCGCTTGCCCCTGAGTGAAAACACTCTGATGTTCAAGCAGCCAAATTTCATCGGAGGTGTCTGCGCTGCGCTCATTAGTTAATTTCTGCATTGCCCGCCATATAGGCTCATATGGCTGCAGGCCTAACTGTCTTACAATTAATTTTTGCTCGGCCATCAAATAACAGTAACCACTTTTCCAGAGGCTTTGAATTCTGCATTCAAGTCCATTAACTGCTGTTCGCTTTGAGCTGTCATAAACAGTCGGACGGAGCGAAATTTACCGTTTTTAGAGTCTTTGTGACTAACTCTAGTAAGATCCAAAGTAGTGTCGTATTGAAACATCACTTGCAAAACATAGTCTTGAAAATCAGCCACATTATGACCTATCACTTTAATCGGATAGTTTTCACAGGGGAACTCAATTTTAGGCGCTGTTGGCGGTTCGCTATTATTGAGTATTTTAGGTATATGACTAGGCATTGGCATTACTTTTTTCATTACATTATCTATCTTAATACTGATTAGCGGCTATTATCCTAGATTATGCAGCCAAGGGCAAAAAAGATATTCACTTATTATCAGACTTCACTCGCAGCAATGACTATTGGCCTTATAATAAGCTCAATTGTTTAACAAAGCCTATGGTAAAACCGAGGTTGAGGGTATTTTTTCAGCGGTAAAGCTGACAAGTTACCAGCAACTTCAATTGCCGTCTCATTATATTCAAGCAAACAACTGTTGTTGGTACTGAGCGAGCAGCTCATAGAGTTTTTTCCAAAGTGGGCCTTTAACCCCCCGTCCTATAAACAGATCATCTACTTGATTCACTGGAAGCAAGCCACGCGTGGAACTGCTAATCCAAACCTCATCTGCACTAATCAAACGTTGATAACTAATATCACTTGTCATGAAGTCCACACCATGCTCGCGAGCTATTTTTTGGATTAGCGCGCTGGTTGTACCACTGAGGATTTTCATCGAACTAACCGGCGCTATCAGTCGATTTTTTTCGACAATAAACAGATTTGAACTTGCTCCTTCTAAGACAAATCCGTCTCTTAAAAATAGGGCTTCGTGGGCATGATGTTGCTGCGCTTGTTGCAATGCTAAAATATTGGCCAACAAACTAGTTGATTTTATATCGCAGCGACCCCAGCGTAAATCGTCACAAACAATCACTTTTACTGGGAATACTTGTTCAATATCATTGGTGTAATTATTGATTATAGGCGTGGTACAGGCGAAAACTGTCGGCTGCATTTGTGGGTCTATTTTTTGTTGACGATTTATACCAGCTCCCCTACTTACCTGTAAATACACCGAGCGATTGCCTCCGCCATTAACTTTCACAAGCTGGTCTGTGATCTCGACGAAATCTATAGTCACTGATATATTTAAGGCTGCCAGGCTCTGTTTCAGACGATCAATATGCTGTTCAAGTTGAAAGCCATGAGATTGATAATAAGGTATCACTTCATAGACGCTGTCAGAGAATAAAAAGCCCCGATCGAACACTGAAACCTTTGCCTGGTCAGACGCCAAGTACTGACCATTAAGATAGATAGTATCCATGATAATTCTCTCTATTTTCGCGTCTAGGGAACCAATTGCACACTTAGCCCAATAAACTTGTAAAGAATAATATTATATTGTCCCATATTTTTTTGAAGAAACCACCTTCCTCTACACCATTAAGAGCGACTAGCGGCAACGCCTTGACCTCCTTTCCATCTAAGCTAATTCTTAGCATACCATAAGTCTGTCCTTCGACGACTGGCGCTTTGACTTCTTCGTCGATATCCATAATAGCTTTCAAGTCTTTTGCCTGCCCACGGGGAATAGTCACAGAAAGTCCATCGGCCAAACCTAAGCTCACTGTCGACTCTTTACCGCCCCACACTTTTACTAACGATAATTGCTTATCAGCTTCGTATAATTCATGGGTGCGATAAAAACGGAAGCCGTAAGCGAGTAGTTTTTGCGATTCTCTCGCTCGAGACTCTTCACTCTTAGTTCCCAAGACAACAGTAATTAATCGCATCCCATCACGTTTAGCCGATGCTACTAAACAGTAACCTGCTTCATCAGTGTGACCGGTTTTAAGGCCATCAACTGTCTTGTCTCGCCAGAGCAATTTATTACGGTTAGGCTGTCGAATATTGTTATAGGTAAAGTACTTCTCTGAATATATACCGTAGTGCTGAGGAAACTTCTGAATAATGGCCCGAGAAAGCAGTGCTAAATCGTAGGGAGATGAATAATGATTTTCGCTCGGCAGACCTGTCGCGTTTGAAAATAGCGTGTTATTCATGCCTAGTAATTGCGCATGTTGATTCATCAAGCTGGCAAACGCCGACTCACTACCGGCAATGTACTCAGCCATGGCAACCGATGCATCATTACCCGATTGAATAATGATACCTTTGAGTAGCTGGCCTAAAGGTACTTGGCTGCCCTCTTTGATGAACATTCGAGAACCACCTGTACCCCAAGCTTTCTCGCTCACTAGCACCTTGTCATCTTGGCTAATATTACCTTTGGTAAGCTCATACTCGACAATGTAACTCGTCATCATTTTGGTCAAACTAGCAGGAGGAAACTGCTGATGAGCTTTCTTCTCAGCAATAATAGTCCCGGTATCTGCATCCATAATGATATAACTTGTGGCGGCAATTTTGGGGGCTGCCGGTATAAGCTGGGCAGCGTTTGCTATAAGTGTTGTGCTAATGGCAGCAATAAGCACTACAGCACCCAAAATGTTTTGTTTAATCAACAGTCTCAAGAGAACTCCTATTCTAATACTGGCGCTTTTATAAGCACTTTTATACGCATTTTTATTGATCGAAATTAATTACTTTAAAGACAAAGGTTGTCAATCATATAGTTAAATCTTCGAGAACTAGTAGGTTAAATCAATCAAATGTGCTCCTTCATAACCCGCCCCTTCTAATTGCGCAATAATATTTGCCGTTTTTGAGCGGCTTTTCATTGGCCCCATAATAACTTTGTACAACGTTTTTTTACCCTTAACCACATCGCTGATTAGAATAGGATAATCATAGCTGTTGACTTTTAAAGTAACTGCATGCGCTGCCTTCTCGGTTGAATAAGCGCCCACTTGAACGTAGTGAATCTCTAGATATTTATCACTGCGTGGGGCTTTTTTGCTAGTCACTGGGGCTTTTTTCACCTCAGGAACATCGGCTGTTATAGCAGCCGTAGTGACTTTTGTAGGCGTCAGCGACATGCTTTCAACTTGTAAGTTATCAACCACTGTTGGCTTTTTGATAGAAGCCTTCAAATACTTTGGGCCAACCTGTGTTTCAACTGGTTTTTTGATGACTAAGTCATTACCGGCTGTTTTGTTGCCACCCCAAGTTGTTGGATCTATGCTTTCAACTAACACTTGGCCTGTGCCATTGCTTAACATTCCCAGTTTCGCCGCTGCGGCATAGGAAAGGTCGATGATTCTCCCTTTGTGGAAAGGCCCCCTATCATTAACCCTGACCACCACTTTGTTATTATTTGCCAAGTTAGTCACTTGAACATACGTAGGTATAGGCAAAGATTTGTGGGCAGCCGTCATTCCGTACATATCATATTTCTCACCATTGGCCGTCAAATAGCCGTGAAATTTCTTACCGTACCAAGATGCACCACCGCTCTCTTGATAACCTTTCGCTGAGGCCATCACTTGGTAGCTCTTACCTAACACTTCATAATTATTGCGGTTTCCACCGCGACTTAAAGGCTCTACTTTTGGTATGGCATCTTGAACGTGGGACACATCAACAACAGAATCCGGACCATAATCTTTAGTCACCTTGTAACGACCTTGATTAGTTTTAGTGGTTGTTGGCGACTGGTTAGCACAGCCAACCACAAACGCAGCTAACACTAGGAAGCCGAAGATATTGCGAATTTTTTTATACATATTCATATTGTCCTTTAACTCAATTTGTATTCTGCTTTTATTAACTGGCTCAACTGATACACTGCCATTGCATAAAACCGACTGCGATTATAGCGGGTAATGACGTAAAAATTCTGTAGCCCAAACCAATATTGGTCTTGTTCATCGTAAACTAGCTTCATAAGCGTTGCTTTATCATTTTGATTGAGTGCTTGTGCACCACTAACAGAGCGCCCGCGCCACTGTTTCAAACTCACTTTTAGCTCTAACCCTTTGTTGTACCAATCTTCTTTCAAAGGCTCTACGACTTTAGCACTCAACACTACCGGTTCACCTTTGAGCCAACCATGTTCAGCAAAATAATTTGCAACACTACCAATTGCATCAATCGGATTTTTCCAAATATCTCTTTTACCATCGCCATCAAAATCAATAGCGTATTTTCTAAAACTAGAGGAAATAAACTGGCCATAACCCATCGCCCCTGCATAAGA
Source organism: Gammaproteobacteria bacterium (assembly GCA_034111875.1). Lineage (GTDB taxonomy): Bacteria > Pseudomonadota > Gammaproteobacteria > Pseudomonadales > Balneatricaceae > Rs1. The sequence continues at coordinate 15,867 of JAWUWK010000068.1, read as the reverse complement.
TCCTTTAGGTTGAGTGTAGTCAACGTTTTCCTCTTTACTTAACAGTAAGAATTCTTTCAGCTCATTGCGAAAAAACTTACCGCGACGTTCGTAATCAAAGGCTATTGTAGCCAAAGCATCTAATACTCTGTAACTACCTGTAACTTTTCCATAGCGGGTTTCTATACCGATAATTGAAACGATCATCTGCGCCGGCACACCATAAGTTTTCTCAGCTCTCGCTAAGGCTTTTTTATGCTTTTTCCAAAACTTATTACCGTTTTGTATACGTTTGGTTTCAATAAACCTGCCGCGATATGCCTGCCAGCTCAAACGCCCTTCAGCCTGACGATTCATCGCCTTTAAAATTGAATTTTGACGCTTGGCTTTTTTTAAAACCTTATTCAGATAAGCTTCAGAAAAACCCTCTTTGATCATTTCTTTCACCCAAGCTTGGGCGACAGGGTGCTTTACATAATTGACTGCTACTGCAGATTTCGAGAAAGCGAAGCAGGACAGCAGGCAAACAATCAATAAATATTTCAGGTGCATTTGATCTTGATCCTCAAATAATGATACTTCTATGCGTATGCAAGGACATGACCACCCCGAATCCCATCATCAGCGTTACTATTGAGGTACCGCCATAACTCATCATTGGCAGAGGTAATCCGACCACCGGTAGTATGCCACTTACCATACCAATATTGACAAAAATAAATACAAAAAATGTCAAGATTATACTGCCACAAACTAAGCGCCCGAAGCTGTCAGTTATTTGCGACGCCATCCATAAGCCTCTGGCGATGATTAGCAGATACAAGCTTATTAGCGCCAATATACCTAACAGCCCCTGCTCTTCGGCGAGCACTGCAATAATAAAATCAGTATGAGATTCAGGTAAAAAATTAAGTTGTGACTGAGTTCCCTCAAGCCAACCCTTACCACTAAAACCTCCGGAACCTATGGCTGTCTTAGACTGAATAATATTCCATCCAGAGCCCAGAGGATCACTCTCTGGGTCGAGGAAAGTCAACACCCGCTGTTTTTGATAGTCTTTCATGAACATCCACAACAAAGGCAAACAGCTAGCGGCGGCGCTCAACGCTAAAAAAATATATCGCCAGCGAATACCCGAAAACAACAACACAAACACACCAGAGGACGCAATCACCAGAGACGTCCCCAGATCTGGTTGCTTCATGATCAGCAACGTAGGTAACGCAATCAAACACAACGCTATTAAACATTGCTTAAACGTCGGAGGCAAAGGCCTACCAGCCAAACAATAGGCCACGGTAAGCGGTAACACTAGCTTAATAATTTCCGATGGTTGAATACGAAACCCCGGCAGGGCTAACCAACGTTGGGCACCTTTAGCACCGACTCCAAATAACAGCACTGCGATCAACAGCATAATACCAAAGGCATAAACCCAAGGAGACCAACGCTCTAGCATCGTTGGGCTTATTTGTGCTATCAGCAACATAGCCAAAAAACCCACCCCCATGCGTATCAATTGGCGCAGCACATACCCAGAATTTTCTGCCGAGGCGCTATAGAGTACGAACAGACCGAAGCCACACAAAATCAACAATAAAATCAATAGAGAGGCATCTAAATGGGTGTAACTCCAAAGACTCCTTTTAGCACGTAAATGCGAACTTGAGTTTTGCATTGAGCGGGAAAAATCTTTCGTCACAGAATTTCTCCGCCCCAATCTTGCTGCTCCGGATCAACGCCTAGTAAAAATGCGTCCATTACTTTTTTTGCCAGAGGAGCAGCAATACTCGATCCACCACCACCGAATTCACCACCATTTTCGACTATAACGGCAATCGCTATTTTTGGGTCATCTACTGGCGCGAAGGCGATAAACAGTGCATGATCACGATGTTTTTTAAGTATCTTGTTTTTATCGTAACGCTCACCTTGCTTGATACCAACCACTTGAGCGGTGCCAGTTTTACCCGCTATTATATAGGGAGAATCTCTACCAATTTTACGCGCTGTCCCCTTGCGTCCATTCACTACATCAACCATGCCTTTTATAATAGGTTCCCAAAGTTGATCATTTTTTAACTTAACATTTTCCGGCTGAGGGTTGCGACCGGCCATATCAGGTTGAGACAAAACGACCTTCCCCTGGGCATCTATTTCTCTAAAGCCCATCAAAAGTTTTGGCTGACGAAAGACGCCTCGGTTTGCCAATAACATCGCCGAAGTCGCTAATTGCAATGGTGTTGTTACTAAATACCCTTGACCAATACTCAAATTTAACGAATCGCCCGGATACCAGGCCTGTTTATAACGTTTCCTCTTCCATGCTTTTGTAGGCAGTAGCGCAGGAATAGCCTCAGGTATATCTAAACTGGTCACTTTTCCAAAGCCGAACATGTCCAAATAATGAGAAATATTATCTACTCCGGTTTTATGAGCTGCATCATAGAACCAGACATCACACGACTGCGCTAAGGCTAAGTTCAAATCTACTTTGCCGTGCCCCGTGCGTTTCCAATCACGATATTTTCTCTTATATCTGTCGTCCGCAATAGTATACCAACCGGGGTCAAAGACGGTATGCGTCACAGGCACACTACCACTATCAATCGCCGCTATCGCGGTAATCGGTTTTATGGTGGAACCCGGCGGATACCCTCCTCGAATAGCACGGTTAAATAGCGGTAGATCGGGTGACTCACGCAAGGCGTTGTAGTCTTTATTAGAAATCCCGGTAACAAATAAGTTAGGGTCATATCCTGGCGTAGACACTAAAGCTAAAATACCGCCTGTTTTCGGGTCTATGGCAACCACTGAAGCCTTTTCATTCACGAGCAATTTTTCGGTTATTTGCTGTAGAGGCAGATCAATAGTCAACTGCAGATCTTTACCGGGAATAGGCTCTTCATTCTCCAGTACGCGAATAATTCTGCCGCGCGCATTGGTTTCCACCTTGCGCATTCCCACAGTTCCGTGCAACTCCTCTTGGTAATATTTCTCAATACCTAATTTACCAATGTAGTTAGTCGCTGAATAATTGCGTTCATCAACATCCTTAAGTTCCCTCGCATTTATCCTGCCTACATAACCCATAGCGTGAACGAGTGTTTCACCGTAAGGGTAGTAACGTATCAGGTCAGCTTCGACTCTAACCCCTGGTAGACGATGATAATTGACTGACAACTTGGCGATCTCTTCAGCGGTAAGCCTTGAACGCAACAAAACAGATTCATAGGGACGGCGAACACGCTTTAAACGTTTGTTAAATCGTTCTAAATCATGCTCTGAGAGGTCAATTATTTGACCCACTTGATCCACTATAACTTGTAAATCGCTGCCGATTTCCTCTTTTAATACAGTGACGTTGTAGGTGGGTTTATTATCTGCAATCAATACGCCCGAACGATCGAAGATCAAACCACGGGTCGGTTTGTCTGGTTTTAACTGGATTCGATTTTTATCGGAAATAGCAGAGTAGCGATCATTTTCAATAACTTGTAAGAAATACATTCGCGATACCAACGCTCCCATAGCCACCAGCACCAAAAAAAATGCCATCACAGCTCTTAGTTGAAAGGTTTTTCGCTCTTGGGGATGATCTTTAAAACGTGCGTATCCTGACATAAGACCTATTTATGGTATGGGTGTCCTTGGATCACAGTCCAAGCTCGATAAAGTTGCTCGGACAGTAATATCCGCACCATTGGATGAGGCAGTGTCAATGCCGAAAGAGACCATGTTTGATTGGCCAAGGCACGACACCTTGGATCTAGCCCATCGGGACCGCCAACCAACAGACACATATTTTGACCCTTCATTTGCCAGTTTTGCATTTGTTGTGCCAATTGCTCAGTTGTCCAGCTTTTTCCTGTCACTTCTAATGCGACCACCCAGTCGCCTGCGGACATTGCGGCGAGCATCGCATCACCTTCTCTCTTGATAGCCCGGCTCAGATCAGCTCCCTTTCCGCGATGCCCTAAAGGTAACTCAACGAGTTCGACACTGACTTCAGCTGGCATTCGCTTATTATATTCATTAAAACCTGTGGCGACCCAGCCAGGCATTTTACCACCGACAGCCAACAATTTTATTTTCATTAATAAACCGCTATTCGCAAAGAGCATTCAAACATTTATTGGTAGCTCTAAGCTATCTGTTAGAGTGTGGCTTGAATAATAGATTCAGGCTGCATGTCAAAACGCCATAATTTCTCCAGATCATAAAGTTCGCGTGCTTCAACCGTTAGAATATGGATGACCACATCTGACAAATCAACAATCACCCAATCACCCCCTTGATGACCCTCGCTACTGATCGCAACCACAGACTGTTCTTTCAATTCACTTTCTACTTTGCTTGCCATAGACATCACATGACGCTTAGAAGTTCCGCTACAGATAATCATGTAATCAGTTACACTGGATTTGCCGCGGACATCGATAATTTCAATATTGTTAGCCTTTAAATTTTCTAATGATTCTTGCGCTAACGCTATTACTTTCTGGTTTTGCATTTTAGGAAATACCTTCGTTTAAATTTATTGTGCAGGGATTAAACTGCGTTTACATTTGTGTGTATAAATGATGCTCTTGAATATAATCAACGACCTTTGCGGGCAGCTGTTTAGAATGATTTTGGAGTTGGAATTGTTGGCGAATTTCAGTCGCTGAGACATCGATCGGCGTCTGCTGAAGAAACAGCAACTTTCCCGCTGGTGCTTCCCTAAGTTCTGCTGCATCTATTACGCGATGTGCTAATAAATGTCGGTGAAATGCATTTTTCACGACTTCATAATTCGGCCGCTGTAAAACAATTATATTGCATAAGTCTAAGAATTTCTCGAAGCTTTTCCAGGTAGGCAAACTGTTAAAAGAATCCATACCAATCACCATAATCAGCGCGCTGTTTTCAGTGTATTCAGCCCTTAGCTGAGTTAACGTATCTATTGTATACGAATTTGAAACGGCGTTTAACTCCCTCAAATCAAGTTTAATCTGCGGATAGTCTACTATTGCTAACTCAAGCATTGCTTGACGGTCTTCAATCGACGTTTTAGGTGGCGTTTTATGCACTGGGATTTTAGTTGGCATTAAATAGACATCAGCACCCTTTAAGGCTTCACTTACATCCAACGCTCCCTGCAAATGACCTTGATGAACAGGATCAAAAGTGCCACCCATAAATATGTAGCTAGCGCTAGTGACTATATACACGATACCAACCTAATTCACTGATCACTGTCGTGTTTCACCGTTACCAAGGACGATATACTTTTGCGATGTGAGCCCTTCGAGGCCGACAGGGCCTCTGGCGTGAATTTTATCTGTTGATATGCCTATTTCTGCCCCTAAGCCGTATTCAAAACCATCGGCAAAGGCTGTTGAGGCATTCACCATCACCGAACTGGAATCAACCTGCCGCAAGAACAGCCTGGATTTTGTGTAACTTTCAGTGACAATAGCATCTGTGTGCGCTGAACCATAATGATTAATATGGGTGATTGCCGCCTCAATACTATCAACCACTTTAATCGCCAAGATAGCTGCTAAATATTCTGTCGACCAATCGTCCTCACTGGCGCGGCCAATGTCCGCAAGCAGACTACAGCTGGTTTCGCACCCGCGCAGCTCAACCTCTTTTTGTTGATAAATAGAACCCAGTTCAGGCAATACTCGCTCGGCAATATCTCTATGCACCAACAATGTTTCCATCGCGTTACACACCCCGTAACGGCGGGTTTTTGCATTAACCGCAATCGCAATGGCTTTCTCTATATCTGCATTCGAGTCTATATAGACATGACAAATACCATCTAAATGTTTGATCACAGGCACCTTCGCATCTTGGCTAATACGTTCAATCAACCCCTTGCCCCCGCGAGGGATTATAATATCGACGTACTCAGACATCGTTATCAACAACGCCACTGCTTCCCGATCAATAGTGTCAATAACTTGCACTGCATCAGCGGGTAAGTTCGCCTTTTGCAGCCCTTTCGCAATACATTTAGCAATCGCCGTATTTGAGTGAATAGCTTCTGAGCCGCCGCGCAAAATAGTCGCATTACCAGATTTTAGGCATAAGCTAGCGGCTTCCACAGTTACATTGGGCCTAGACTCATAAATAATCCCAATAACGCCAAGCGGCACGCGCATTTTGCCCAACTGGATACCACTGTCCAGAAAACGCATATCAGTGATACCGCCTACTGGATCAGCTAATGCGGCAACTTGTTGTAAACTGTCGATCATTTTTTCAATACCCGAATCGTCTATTTTCAAACGATCTAGCATAGGATCAGACAAACCTTTGGCACGTGCGCTGTCTAAATCTCTAGCATTTTCGGCTACTAAAACCTCTCGATTCATATCTAAGGCAAGGGCTATTTCTTTCAGGGCCAAATTTTTTTGTGCCGAATCGGCACCGGCAATAGTGCGCGAAGCGTCACGGGCTTTTTCACCCACTCTCTGCATATATTGATTTATACTCATTTCCACTCTGCTCTATCGCCATTTAGACTGCGGTGTAAGAGAGAAAATGTCCAACTTAAGGTTAGATAACCCCTGGGCTGAACATTATCCAATGCAACATTTTTATTACTGGCCTGCTCACTTTGCTCATATCATTTAAAAACCAAGTCAAGCTGTCTTTTCGAGGCTTTTAGATGAATTTTAATCTATAAAATCTTCAGTTTTTACCGACAAACTTTACTCAAAGGTGCAAACACAATTAAATCTAATTATACTACGGCCTCAACCGCTTATTAACCCTTAACGATGTAGATATCTTGCGCTATTTAACTATAATTAAAAAAAATGACCGATAACAATTCAAAATCTGAGCACGGCTTGGCATTTTTTGAACCGTCACCCTTCAAACTAGTCTTAATAACAGCTAGCGTTATGTTGGTAGGGATTATTTGCAGCAGTGCTTTTATTTATGCTTTCACCCAGTCTCAAGCAAAAAGCTATATTTCGCATCAAGTTGATATCATCAAGAACCAAGCAAAAGTAACTTTGCAACCGATGATTTTGACAAGAGACACGCTGAATATGAATTTTTATTTACGCTCACTCACAGAAGCTAACTTTATCAACGGCATTTCCTTATCGAACGATCAGCAAAAGCAGCTCGCCAAAGCCGGGCAATATAAAGGCGACAAACAAACCGTCGCGCTATTTAGTCAGCAATTGGCTATTGGAGAATTATCGCTGTATATAAACACTGTACCGGCAACTCAATACTTCAATAAACTACTCTGGATTTTTATGGTTTTAGCCACTATCACAGGGCTTTTTACCTTGCTAGCGGTGGGGTATTACTCGAAAAAAATATTAAAAGACTTCAGCAACCAATATAAGCCATTACTTGAACATCGCTTCTCAATGGAATTAGCCAACCTAAGCGAAGTGGATCCTGAAGAAAAAACTGAAATTGACCAAGTCCTCCCACAGCAGTTACATACCCAAGACTCGTCGCCCGTTTCTCTTGCTATTGTCGATTTAGAAAAACCACACAAAACCGAAACACTGACTGGGGACTCTTTAGAAAACCAAAAACTTGTGTCACTTTTAAAGCCAGACAGCCAGCAGCGGATGCCACATTTTAAACCTTATAGCAACCCAACGGATGACAGCGTAAAGCAACCCGTTCAAACGACTCTTTCTGAAATCGAACTAACTGAATCGATTCCAGATAACACGGAAAAGTCGTTCCCAACATTCTCAGAAAACCCATTATTACGCCCTCACCTCCATGAACAACAATTAGACCTATATTCCCTAGAACACCAAACCGAACTCAGTTTGAAAGCCGCTGATGCGGCTTACCTTTTATTTATTGACTGCAGTAGCAATAGGGCACCAATAGAAAACCCTGAAGAGCACAATCATCTATTAACCCAGTATCGACGATTGATCAATTTGGTTATCAATATTTATGGCGGGAATCTCGAATTACTCGCCAGTGGTGATATTAGAGTTATGTTTGATGATCAAGATATCAATGATAATCATGGGGTTCAGGCTTTATGCGCCGCGAAATTGTTCAATCAACTCTACAAATATTATAACCATCGACAAATAACGCGAATGCAGCCAACCTTAAATATTCAATTATCGCTGGTGCGGGGCAATAGAGCAAAAATAGAACTATTGCGGGAAGAGGCACATTTTCTGACCTGCACTACGGTGTCTAATGAGTTGATCAGCCACACCCCTTTAAGTGAGGTTCAAGCACTGAAAGAAACGCTATTAGACAATGCTCAAACCGAGCGTCAAGATGAAGATAAAATATTAATACTCTCACTTAACGCCAGTTACCAAGAGTTACTGGAAAGACAAGCACGGCATTTAGCCAAAACTATTTAAGCCCCATTTCATAAGCAATCCTTGAACGGGCCGTGCTAGATTTATTAGCTTAACTATTCAGACTGGCGTTTAATAGGCAGTCCACGCACAATAGCTCTGATTTTCAGTGGTTATGGAATCGATTACTTAAGTTAATTGGCGCACTGGTTTTCGTCATAGTAACCGCCTTTATTAAGCGCTGATTAAAATCACAGCATTCTCTGTAAACTCCAGATGCTTGGTGCGCGTTTACCCTTGTATATTTTTAAAAGCTATCGCAATATTATTTCTGATAGTTAACAAAGATGAACAATAAGAAATTGGTTATTATTACAAACGCGTATGCGCAGTATGAAGCAATATAGAGGAAGTAAATGGATTATATTTGTAATATCAGATGACAGAGTGTTCGCAAAAAAATGGTTAGAAAGCACATTGCTTCGTACTATAAGCAAGACGATATAAAGTGGAGCGAAGAGCTTTTTGACCAAAGCTGAACCTGTACGATAATTTTGAAATCTTTATAGACAATATTGAGGGTATAAATCATTAAAGTAGGTGTCCTGCGATTATGGCGGGAGTCGAGTAACTTATATATTAGATATCTTCAAATATCCAATACATTTGAGAATCAGAACAAACCCTATATAATATGCAAAGACATTAGCTAAATCAGCAGGCTTGAAGTTATTGAAGCTCAGTGTGTTCTGACACTAACCTAGGCAAAAAGCTCTATAAAAGGCTTGGCTTTATTGTTACTAAGCACTGTCGAGCTCAATACCTCGGCTCCTTACTCACTATGTCATTGTCGTCACAACTTTGGCGCGATGCCCACATAAATCCGAGGGTATGATATGAGACAAGCTCGCTCTATATCTGTTGAGATGATGATCAAGGTTTGATTCTCTCTTTTGCTCTTGAGGATGAAGCTCTATTTGTGTAGTCCCATATTATTGAGAACCCCTGAGTTTGAATATTTTTCGTCTAAAGAGAAAAGAGGAGCGCTACTTACACTTGAGGGGCAAGTGACGGATGAAGAGAATGACATACTGGTGCGAGATGTCCTTTAATCCGCCGCAATAAAAATTTTTATTAAGTCTGAAATAGAAACAATAGATTTATCCGAGGTAGATAAAGATGAATTCAATTATATATATCCATTCTTAAAACAACAGTTTTGAGATCAGTCATGCATAACAAATAAGGGTAGACGTGGTGCAGTCGACCGCTTATCAGGTTATTGGATTGCAAACCTGGCTTGGGGTTTACCCTGCGAACCCTCACCTATAAGCACACTCTGGTTTTAGCCAATAATCAGCACTGTCAGATCAGGCAAAAGCGACAATAAATAAATCTAAACGATCAAAGGGCGCGCCTATTTCACGACTTATTTAGCGCCATAGGTAAAGCTAACATTCAATCTATGCCAACAAACTCAGCCGCTAGCACTTCCATCCGCTCAACTCTTTGGTAGCCTCTGGGCAACTTATTCCCCCTGCGACCGCGCTCACCAATAAAATGCTCTATATCACTAGGTTTTAAGCGTAAATGCTGCTTACCTGAATACACCAGTAAAGTATCAGCGGGATCGAACACAATCAGCGCTATTAAAAACTCTTCGCGACTACTCGCTTTAGCAGCAGCGACATTAATAATTTTATTGCCTTTGCCTTTCGTTAGCTCCGGCAAATCAGCCACTTTAAACACTAACATTCGCCCCTCATTCGTCACAGCTGCCAACAACATATCGCCCTCGGTTTCGATAGCTAACGCTGTGAGTACTTTGGCATTTTTAGATAGTATTATCGAGGCCTTACCGTTTTTCGTTTTGCTCGAGAGATCGGCAATAGTCGTTAAAAAGCCATAGCCAGCATCAGAACTTAACAATACTTTGCTTGAATCTTTACCGGTTACGGCACAGTCAATAGTCGCGCCTTTTGGCATCGAAATTCTCCCTGTCACCGGTTCTCCCTGCCCACGTGCCGAAGCTAAAGTATGGGTTTCTAAGGTATAACTGCGGCCGGTTGAGTCAAGCAGAATCAAAGGCTGATTCATTCGCCCCTGGCAGGCCAACTTAAAGCTATCACCGGATTTATAGCTCAATCCCAGGGCATCTATATCATGACCTTTTGCAGCTCTAATCCAGCCTTGTTTTGATATTACTGCCGTCACTGGTTCAGCTGAGAGCAAATCTTTTTCGTCGAACGCTTTAGCTTCTTGGCGTGCGACGATAGGCGAGCGACGCTCGTCACCATAAGTTTGCATATCTTCAGTTAGCTCATTCTTAATCAAGGTACGCATGCGTTGGTCAGAGCCCAGAATAAGCTGCAGCTTTTTACGCTCTATCTCAAGCTCATCCTGCTCACCTTTGATTTTAAACTCTTCTAATTTAGCGAGATGGCGCAGTTTTAAATCGAGTACGGCATTCGCTTGAATATCGGTAATATTGAAGCGTTGCATCATCACAGACTTTGGATCGTCTTCAGTGCGAATAATCTCTATTATTTCATCAATGTTAAGATAAGCTGTCATCAACCCATCCAATATATGCAATCTATCTAATACTTTATCTAATCGGTATTGTAAGCGCTTACGAACTACGCCGGTCCGCCAACTTAACCACTCGGTTAATATTTGGCGTAAATCTTTGACCTGTGGCCGACCATCCACCCCTATCATGTTCATGTTGACTCGATAAGTGCGCTCTAAATCAGTAGAGGCAAAAAGGTGTGCCATTAACTGATCTAAATCTATTCGATTGGATTTTGGCACGACCACTAACCGGGTCGGGTTTTCATGATCGGACTCATCACGCAGGTCCGCGACCATAGGCAATTTTTTCTGCTGCATTTGCGCGGCAATTTGCTCTAATATTTTGGCACCAGAGACTTGATGTGGCAGCGCTGTAACAATTACATCACCTTGTTCTTTATGCCAAAGTGCACGCATCCTCACAGAGCCCCTACCGGTGGTATAGAGCTTAGATAAATCTTGCTTAGATGAAATTATTTCTGCATCTGTGGGCATATCAGGCCCAGGCACAAATTCACAAATCTCTTCTAAAGTGGCTCTAGGGTTTTGCAGCAAGTAAATACAGGCCGAGGTCACTTCTCTTAAGTTGTGTGGTGGGATATCCGTCGCCATTCCGACGGCGATTCCGCTACCACCATTGAGTAAAATATTCGGTAATCGTGCAGGCAGCACGGTAGGTTCATTTAAAGTACCATCAAAATTAGGTGACCAATCAACAGTCCCCTGCCCTAGCTCTTGCAGTAAAATTTGCGAATAAGCCGTTAATCGAGCTTCTGTGTAGCGCATGGCTGCAAACGACTTAGGGTCATCTGGAGCCCCCCAGTTGCCTTGCCCATCAATCAAAGGGTAGCGATAGCTAAAAGGCTGCGCCATTAATACCATTGCTTCATAACAGGCGCTGTCACCGTGAGGATGATACTTGCCTAGCACGTCACCGACAGTACGGGCTGATTTTTTATGCTTCGCGGTACTTTTAAGCCCAAGCTCGCTCATCGCGTAGATGATTCGGCGTTGTACTGGCTTCATACCGTCGCCAACATGGGGTAATGCGCGATCTAGAATCACATACATAGAGTAATCTAAATAAGCTTTCTCAGTAAAATCTCTCAGCGGTAATTTTTCTATACTGTCATCGGTTGTGTAAATGGACATAATTTATCTATACACCTTAGCTAGGCTATCTATAATTTCTTTAGTTGCTGTCTACCTATTAGCAAACTCTGTTGCTAATTTTTAGCTTTTAGCTAAATCGCCATTGCTTTCAAGCCAAATCTTGCGATCGCCGGCGCGCTTTTTGGCCAATAACATATCCATCATTTCATGGCTGTCATCGCCAGGTTCAATGTAAAGCTGCACTAAACGTCGTGTATCAGGGTCCATTGTAGTCTCCCGTAATTGCAGAGGGTTCATTTCACCCAATCCTTTGAAGCGCTGCACATTGATTTTGACATTTTTTCGTTCAGCTTTTATGCGCTCAACAATCCCTTCGCGCTCTGAGTCATCTAGTGCATAGTAAACATCTTTCGCGGCATCAATACGATACAGTGGCGGCATGGCTACATAGATATGACCTGCGCTAACCAGCGGTTTAAAGTGGCGCAAAAATAATGCACATATTAGGGTGGCGATATGCGCGCCATCTGAATCGGCATCGGCTAAGATACAAACTTTACCATACCTCAGTCCGCTAATATCATCACTGCCCGGCTCGACACCGATGGCGACTGAAATATCATGAATTTCGTTGGAAGATAATACTTCTGATGAGTCTACTTCCCAAGAATTTAATATCTTACCGCGCAGTGCCATAATGGCCTGAAACTGTCTATCCCTCGCCTGTTTTGCAGAGCCACCAGCAGAGTCACCCTCCACCAAAAAAAGTTCAGAGCGCATCGTTTCAGAACCGGCACAATCAGCCAGCTTACCTGGTAAGGCGGGACCTGTGGTAATACGTTTACGGATCACTTTTTTACTTGAGCGCAAACGTTTTTGAGCATTTGTAATCACTGACTCAGCCAGCTTTTCGCCATCTTCTACATGTTTATTAAGCCATAGTGAGAAAGCATCTTTAATCGCCCCAGAAATAAACGCGGCAATATGCCTAGAGGATAGCCGCTCTTTGGTTTGTCCAGCAAATTGTGGATCGCGCATTTTAGCCGATAAAATGTAACTACAACGCTCCCAAATATCTTCCGCTGTCAACTTAACCCCACGTGGTAACAATGACCGGAATTCGCAAAACTCGCGCATAGCCTCTAACAGCCCAGTTCGAAAACCATTGACATGGGTACCGCCAACCACTGTAGGTATTAAGTTAACAAAACTCTCGCAGGTTAACTCTCCTCCTTCTGGAAGCCATTGTACCGCCCATTCTACTGCGTCTTCTTTGCCTATCAAAGTGCCAACAAAAGGGGTTTCGGGCAAAGTGTCAAAAACCTGGGTCATTCCTGAAAGATAAGCACTTAAGCCATCTTCGTAATACCAACTTTCCCTATCGTTTTTACTACCACTTTGATCGCTAAAAGTAATTTTAAGCCCGGGACATAATACCGCCTTCGCGCGAAGATTATGCTTGAGTTTAATAACATGGTATTTGTCTGTATCAAAATACTTGGGGTCCGCTAAAAACTTGACCGTTGTGCCTGTATTACGTTTTCCACAAGTACCTATGACTTCTAATTCAGATATTTTTTCACCGTCGGCAAAACCAATACTGTAGATTTGAGCGTCACGGCGAATTTGTACTTCCAAACGCTTGGAGAGCGCATTGACAACAGAAACCCCCACACCGTGCAGACCGCCGGAGAAACTGTAGTTGCCCTCGCTAAATTTTGCCCCTGCATGTAATTTAGTTAGTATCAGCTCCACACCGCTCACCCCTTCTTCTGGGTGAATATCAACAGGCATACCGCGGCCATTATCCGATACGGACAAAAAACCATCTTTAAATAATATGACATCTATCTGGTTAGCGTGCCCAGCCAATGCCTCATCCACAGAATTATCTATAACCTCTTGGGCTAAATGATTTGGTTTATCCGTTTCAGTGTACATACCAGGGCGGCGCTTTACAGGATCTAAACCACTGAGAACTTCAATCGAATCTGCTTGATACTCATTACTCATTTGCTTTTGGCCCTAAAAGATTAATGCTCTGCGAATTCGAAAATCGCCTCAATAACACTAGGGAAGTCGGCATAACTATGATGCCCTCCATGGGTTACTCTCTGTTCTATGCTTGCTAGTTTTTCTACTGCTTCTCGATAATCTAACGTCTCATCACCGGTTTGAGTCAACAACAAGAAACGTTTTGGTTGAGTTAATTCAGTCACATCGATCGCCTTCAGCTCAGTTATGTGATCCGCTGTCAGACTATATTTTTCACCAGTATACAAGTTTTTATTTTCACCTAATAAATCTTCTAAAAGCTGGTAAGGATAAACCGCTGGATTGATCAACACGACTCGACACTGAGAATATTGCTGACCCAACCAAAGACTGTAATAACCGCCGAGGGAGCTGCCTATTAATAAAATAGATTGCCCATTCGCTTCTATCAACTTTTTTAACTGTTGTATGGCGATTGCTGGAGAAAAATTTAACGCGGGTACCAGTAATTGATAGCCTTTAGACGGCAACTGATGTTCATTAAAATATACTTGTAACTGCTGTGCTTTAATAGAAAGCGGCGAGCTATTGAAACCGTGAACATAAATCACCGTTGACGACATACTGTTTATCCTTACAGTGTTTGTAGATTGCAAATTACCTAAGCTAAGCCATGGTTGCAAGTATTTGTTGGTAATACTGGTCAGTTGTTTAACCCTAGGGCCCGATCAGGCTGACATTTAATCTGCTCTAAAAAAGTTAAATCCGGCTACATTCTATAATCTTTCTGGTTTAATAGCGGGCTGTTTACGCTAAAAAATCTATGACACAAAACACGTTATTTTTCTGGCGGTGATCGCTCGAGCCCTGCAGACTCTCGGAGAATTACCTTAGCTAGTGCCTATCCAGAAACGGTTGTTTTTGAAAAAAACAGCCGCTTTGACTGATGTATATTTAAAATCACCTTTTGATAACACTACTGAATACTCAGTAATGGGAAAATTGAGCAAAAACGATCCTAAAGCACAGTCGATGAGCGCAGGGATTCAGTAGCCACTCAATATGGAGCACCTTTTTATATCTCTGTAGTTCCCTAGCTATTAAGAGGTGTTTTTTCGAGCCCGGGCGAACCACGTTATCACTGAGTACTGCAGACCACAAAAATGCTTAGAAACCATCATGGCCCGTCCAAGTTGATTTTCCTGCACCAAATACTCGCTTTAACTCAGATATATTACCTTCAACACCCGCTCTAAAATGACGAAGGGCTTCAAATGTTTTGTTCTTTACACCCATAGCTTGCAGACTAATTCCAACAGGTTTATGAAACACAACCCTTTTAATACCCATTGCTCTGCCCTGAATGATATTCGCTTTAGAGGCATAGCCTCCATCAGCCACTGTTGCCTTAGGTAGCTGGTTAAAAATAGTCTGATGAGAAGTTAATACTGGCATAAATAACTCAGAGTCTGCAGGATTTCCTTCTTCTATCGACAAGTGAGTGATAAATCCGTGTGACTCACTGCTTAAATTCATCTTATGACCCTATTGAACATCGCGGTAGCCTTTCACAATAATGTCAGTATGAGACTCAAATAGACTGACAAGTTTTTATGACGAATGCACTTTCTCTTGATTCCTGTATTCAAATCTGAAAGGCATTATCTATCCCGTAGAAAGAGAAGCCAGCTGAAGGTAAGCTTCTATCTTTTTCTCCGGCAAGAGATGTAACGATAATGAGACATTACCAACAGCTGACTTATGAGCAACGATGCCAGATATATGTGCTAAAGAAAAGAGGTTATTCGCAGCGGGAAATTGCAACGTCTATTGGGGTTAGTCAATCCACTGTTAACCGAGAACTGATACGTCATACAGGCGCAAGAGGCTATCGCTATAA
>JAWUWK010000067.1:0-59855 GCA_034111875.1 Gammaproteobacteria bacterium | reverse complement strand
GTAATTTTGTTCAACGACCAAAGCAACCGCTTCTTGTTTAAATTCTGTTGGATAATGCTTGTTCTTACGTTTAGTCATATTCACCTCAATATTAGGATTATAATCCTTTATTAAAGTGTCCTATTAATTCAACCACAACAGGACCGTCTGGCTCTGGAAAAAGCACATTAATTAAATGTGTTAACGGTTTGGAGTTGATTCAGGAAGGGGAAATTTTTGTCGGTGAAACCCCCGTGCATAATAAGCAGACAAATATGAATACGCTGCGCTCCAAAATCGGCATGGTTTTTAAAAATTTTGAGTTATCTCCGCATCTAAGTGTGATAAAAAATGTCGAGCTGGGTCAGCTTAAAGTGCTCAATCGAAAAGCTGATGAAGCACAAAAAATAGCTCTGGTGCTATTGGAACGGGTAGGTTTGTTAGATCACAAAAACAAATATCCGGGTCAATTATCTGGTGGTCAACAGCAGCGGGTTGCTATTGCCAGGGCCCTGGCTATGGACCCTATCGCGATGTTATTTGATGAACCAACCTCTGCGTTAGATCCAGAGATGATCAATGATGTATTGGATGTTATGGTAGAATTAGCCAATGACGGTATGACCATGATGGTGGTGACTCATGAAATGGGCTTTGCGCAGAAAGTCGCCGATAGGGTCATTTTCATGGACGAGGGGTGTATAGTAGAAGATGCCCAAAAAGTCGACTTTTTTGGCTCTCCTCGGAGCGAGCGTGCACAGCAGTTTTTATCGAAAATACTCAGCCACTAGGTTTTTTTTAAGCTGTTACCAGTTAATGGGTGTTAACTGTTGCAGGTTCTTTGCCATACGGCTAAAAAAATTCGTTATTATAGTGCCAAGCGAGCCATTGATTGACCTCTCCTATGGTGAATGCTGAATAAAAAGTTTAAAGCAAGTTTATTCCCTAATATACTCGATTTGGCAGTTTCGGACAGGCTGTTTTTATTCACAGCTGATTCAGTGCCTCTATAGCTGGCAATGAGCCACCGTTATTTTCTAATTTCCGCTGCACAACAATATTTTGCATAGCTTTTTCGCGCCTAACTGCTAAATCTAAGTGGAAGGGACTCTGGTAAGTACTGTATATAATTTAGAGTCTCATTATAAACCGCTGTGTGGAGGATCTGTTCCCTGTTGTCACTTCGCGTTACTTTCTATTCTTGGATTAGGAAATCAAACAGTATTTGGTTAAACAGCTGTGGGTTTTCTAAGTGGGCGTTATGCGAGCAACCTGGCATTACCGCCAGACTGGCCTCTGCTATTTCCTGCCACAAAGTGTAAGGCTGCAGCCAAATATAACTACGATCTATATCTCCCCAGACGACGAGTGTCTCAGATCGAATCTGGTCGAGTCGACCTATAGCACTCCATCCGGCCATCGCACTCAGAGCATTGACATAACTTTGCAGTGACACTTCTTTGGCCATTTCCATTCCAGGCAAAAAATTTGGGTCTGCTGTGCCTTTTTTGAACCAGCTCTTGACAGTGTAGTGCTTGGTTTTTTCCGTGCCATCTCGCTGTACTTTTTCCCGGCTCTCTTGTAGCGGTTCGAAGCGACCCGGCAGTTCGCCGATTGGCCCAGTGCCATATAATACTAATCGATTGACTCTGTTAGGTGCCTGTAACGCTATCTGTTGGGCTATCATTCCGCCCATTGAGTGACCGAGCAAGTGAAAGTTATCTACACCAATTTTGTCCAGTCTGTGCAATATGTGACTGGCGAAGCCAGCGATGCTGTCTAAGCCGGTCTGGTCTGTTTCTGCGCCATAACCTGGCAAGTCCATTGCGATAACTTCAAAGTGCGTGCTAAGGCTCTCGATTTGTTTTTCCCAGTAAGCCAGACCGCTTAAAAATCCGTGGACCAGCACTAGTGCCGGTCCCTTACCCGTTATAATACATCCCATCGTTTATTCCCTAATCCATTAAGCTCGGTAGCCATAAGGCAATATCTGGAATCATTACCATCAAGCCCAATAATACGATCAGCGCGCCAATAAAGGGCAGGCAGCCGATAATAACATCGACTATAGTTATCTCTTTTCTTGCCAGTGCTTGTATGACATATAAATTGAGTCCCACCGGGGGGGTGAGGACCGCCAACTCCATTGTGATGGTATATATCACACCGAACCAGATAAGATCAAAACCTGATGCCGCCACCAGTGGAAACAAAGTTGGCAGTGTGATAAACGTCATAGAGACCGGCTCTAGGAACATACCTAAGATAACGTAAAATAAAATGATTATCCCCAGCACTAAATAGGGCGAAAGCTCCATGGCACTGAACACTTGGGTAAACTGCTGTGGCACTCGATAATAGGTCATTACAAAACCGAATAAGACACCAGCTGACAGTAACAGACCTAGATATCCCATAGTTTGCATAGTGGCGCGAATCGCGCCGAGAAATCCTTCCCAACGCAGACCTCCCACTGTAAACGCCATAATGATGGTCGTCACACAAGCGATACCAGCGGCCTCAGTCGGTGTGGCAATACCACTGTAGATAGAGACTGTGATGATCAAACCGATAAATAACACTGGCAGAATAGCGCTGAGGGCCAGTCCCCAAGGTATAGGGTTAGTATTGTCTCTCTCTGGAATGTCACCGGGGCGCAGCCAGCCCCAGACAGCGACGATGATAATAAAAAATGAGACTAAAATAATACCAGGCACAACGCCTGCAATAAACAAATCGCCAATTGACTGATCAGTGACTATGCCGTAGAAGAGTAATATCAGGCTGGGTGGAATCAAAACACTCAACGTTCCCCCGGCGGCCAGTACACCACTGGAGAGACGTTTACCGTAACCTAGTTTCAGCATCTCAGGAAGGGCTACGCCCCCTATAGTCAACGATCCGACCATACTGGAACCACAGACGGCGCCGAAGCCCGCACAGGCACCGATACTGCCGTAGGCAGCGGCTCCTCGAACAGGTACTTTACTGTGCATAAACCAGTAGAGATTGGGCCCAATCGCCGATCGTCCTATAAGTTCACCAAGGAACACAAACAGTGGCACCGCCAGCAGTATATAGTCTACCCAAACGCCCCAGAGCTTTAGCTCTGCAGTGATCAACGAGGTAGAGAGCGACTGAATGTTTAGTAAAAAAGGTATTGATGCCGCTGCTAGGGCAAAGGGAATTGGCAGACCAATAATGATAAATAATATCAATAGGCCCATTAAACCGAGGCCGACAGTGTACCATTCCATTATATATCCTCCTGTGCAGTAAGTTCTCCGCTGGAGGGGTGTTGATAGCTAATCAGACGAACAAACGCCAGCAGAGTAAAAATTATCAGTGAAGTGGCAACAGGTATCCAAAAATAGAATCTTGGCCAGAGTAAAATTTCCGAGGCCGATCCAGAGTGGAAAGAACGTATTGCCGCCTCTGTAGCGGCGACACTAAAGAACAAACCTGTTAGCACCATAATTAGTAGATTTAACCTATCGATGATCACCTGTATATTTACAGGCAATATATCGCGTACTAGTGTTACCTTTGGGTAGGCGTCTTGGCTCAGTGCGTAGGCCAGACCAAAAAATGCAACCGGCACCAACATTAAAGCTGTCGCCTCTGTGACCATGCCGTCGGGATTACCCATTACATAGCGCATGAATACGCCATAGCTCATCCAAAAGGCCTGGATCAGAACCATCACACCACCACAATAAAGCAGTATCAGTGCCAAGCGTTCCAATTGTCGCGCTATTGCCTGTCGCATATTGTTACCCTGTTATTATAGTTTTACTGAGTTTTTAACGTCTAAATCGCCACTGTTGGAAGTGCCTTAAAAGATTATAGTCAATCTAGGCAATCGGTAAATAAGCGCGTTTTTCAAACTGACTACTTGATTGAAATCTCTACTAAAATTCAAAAAATATCGATAATGAACCGTGTCAGTGTCGTTAAAAAAGATCTATTCTAGTCTGCGCAACACAAAGACCACCGATAAGCCGTAACGCTAAACCTCACTACAGCAAACATAATCCCGCAACAACATTCTGTTGACGGGGAGTTAGCAGTTCTGAAGTCTAGTCGCTTAGGCTCATGTTTATAGCCGTCAGATGTGTGTTTTTACATCTTAGTTGGCGTGTTTAGCCAATAGTGCTCTAAACTTGTCAGCCATAGGTACACCGCAGGCAGAATCAACTTCACTGTTCCACGAAGCTTGGGCGGTTTTGATCATAGATTTACGATCTTCCTGAGAGACAGTCACAGCGGCACCGTTACCCTTCATAACAGCGTTGCCTACTCTCTGGTCGACCCAGTCTTCGTAACGAGGTTTTAACCAAGTTTCAGCTTCTTTGGCCGCGGCAACGAGTGCGCTCTGGTTGTCTTCACTAAGCGATTCAAATTTGCTTTTATTCATCATGTACATGATGTTGCCGTAGAATAAGTTGGCATTGACCATGTAGGGCATAACAGTCCACAGTTTCCAAGAACTGTAAGTTGCGACACCCATGTTGATGCCGTCTACGACGCCGCGCTCAGCAGACTGAAATACTTCTTTAGGTGAAATGAAAACTGGTTTACCACCCCAAGATTCGATCATGCTGCTGACAAGAGGGCCGATCGAACGGACCAATTTTCCATCCAGTTTGCTCAAATCAGTAACTGCCTCCTCAAACCACCATTCCTGGTCGTAAGAGTAGTTGGAGTTTATCAGTGGCACTAGGCCAACTTTACCTGCCTCATCGCGCATTAACTCCGCGTATTCTGCGTCTAGTTCTATCTGATTTTCGAGGCTGACTGCCGCTGGGTAAAGTGAGGTGACTCGGTAGCATGCAAGACGTTTATCTGCAGGGATCCAGCTAACGTCTGAAACGCCCCCCTGTACCGCATCTACCCCTTCACTCCAGCCGTGCAGTGTGGCAGATGGGAAGATCTGAATATCCAAATCGCCATTTGATTTTTCGCTGGCGAGTTCGGCAAATTTTTTGAAACCTTCATAGCGAATGTCCGACTCGTTAACGTAAGTAGAGATACGAATCGTCTCTTTCGCCTGAACAGCGCCAGCCGCAAGGCTTAATGCCAGTGCACTCGCTAAGAGGGTAGGTAAGAATTTTTTTATCATTTTCTAGATCTCCGTTAATATTATTGATTGACCTATGAGTTGAATCCCCGTTATCCGGAAGATTTGAACAAATCCAAAACGTCTTTCGAGTGCTAACCTTCGCAACTAGAAGGCTTGATAATGGCAGATGTGTTACTGGCTTACATCGATTTAGGTAGTGAGACTTAAACTTAAGTCTGTACCTTGTGTGCTAGTTGTTAGCCTCGCACAGGCCGCATTGGAATTACTTCAATGCTCCTGTAAGCGTGGCTTAGTTTATTCATTTTTTTTCTGTTATGGCCAATGCTGATTTGGACTATAGCTATTCCTAAACGATCAAGGGCTTGTGATATAAGGGCTGCGGTGTGCTGAGTTACATAAATAATGGAGTTTCTAGCCACGATGGCAGATTGGAAATTTTTTTACGAAAATTGTACATGCATTATGCCCGTAGAGGTAAAGTGTTGCGGTTACTGCAAGAAGATGCACCAATTAAGTACCGGAAGTTGTCAATAATCACTTTAATGGTGCAACCATAACCACTGATTATTAGTTGTGACGCCGTTAAGTTGACCAGATTTTTTTTGGTACTAAACTTGCACTAAACTTTACAACATACAAGCGACGAATAATTACAACTTGTGAAGTGACCTGACTTTGACGCTGAGTATATTAGCGATAGCAGTCTTCGATCGACTGGTAAATGTCGCTTGTGATTGCTATTGTCTGGCATTACTTCGATCTCATATTGTTTATAAACTTGACCCCTTAGATAACGATGGATAGGTCAATTCGCTAAAAAGGAAAATTTCGTGGATATAAAGTTGCTTGAGGATTTTGTCTGTCTTGCAAATTTACAGAATTTCACTGCAGCGGCACTCAAGCGACACATTACTCAATCGGCCCTTAGCCGGCGTATCAAATCACTTGAACAATGGTTGGGTACCCAATTAGTTAACCGAGATAACAGTACTTTTGGGCTAACCCCCCAAGGGACGTTATTTGTCACTGAAGCCAAAGCTATTTTACGCAGCTTATACAATGCACGTGACGCCGTGCGGAAACTCGGTGCTAATGGCGAATCCGAAATTTGTGTGGCGGCCCAAAATTCTATCGCCCAGACACTCTTTCTAAGCTGGGTTAAACGTCTAGAGAGTCATCTGGATAGTGTCTATGTTCGCTTGATTTCTGAAAAAATCTCCGATTGTATTGATCTACTCAACCAGGGCGACGTCGATTATATGTTCTGCTATGCCAGTGATAAAGTCGGCCCATACATAGATGAAAAAAAATTTGCTTACACCATCGTAGGTAGAGAGACGCTAATACCGGTCTGCGTTCCGCGACCTCACTCCACAGAACCAGCCTTTGAACTGCCGGGAAGCCCAGACAGCCCTATCCCTTTTGTGGCTTACACTCAAGACGCACTGTTTGGCAGGGCGATAGAACAGATTATGCAAGATGGGACTCACGAGTGCTATCTCGCGCGTCGCTATGAAAATGCCTTTTCACATACACTTAAATCGATGATTTGCGAGCGCTTGGGCTTTGCCTGGTTACCCCTCTCTTCCATCATGAGCGAGCTCAGTGAGGGTAAACTCTGCAGAGCGGGAGACGAGCACTGGGATATTGAATTTGATATTCGACTCTACTACCACCACGCCGCCAATTCGAAACGCGAGCGAGCCGTGCTGGAAACGTCCCTCGATATGGCGCGCGAACTCTCTAAATAGTGCTGTTTACCAAGACTGCATTGCAGTGGCGGACGGATCAGACATCAGCAGTAGATAATATCACTTAATGGCTGCTTGCGCAGGCGGGCAACACTGAGTGAATGCAGTGCATGAATGCCGATGTTTGTTGGTCACCGGCGAGGTTGTTGACAACAGATAATTCCAAAGTTTATCGACTTCTGGGGTGCGGGCATTTACCTGTCGATAGAGCATGACCTTCATTTCGTGAACCGGCAAGTGCGGGACTTGCACTAAGTCGCCCTTAGCCAGTTCCTGTTCGATTACTGTCGCGGGTAGCCAACTCATGCCGATACCTTGCATTAACATTCCCTTGACGCTGTCGCTCTGAGCTGTTTCACATATCAATGAAAAACGCAAATCAGCCGATATTTTTGACATGCACTGCTGTTTGATTAGCCGTCCAAAAAAAGATTCACTGGGAAAGCCTACCATTTCAATGTTCGTCGGTTCGTTTAGATTCGAGTCGACAAGCGTCGAGTTGGCAGCGCAGACAGGCACCAAATATTCAGTTTCCAATTGTATTGCCGGGATATTCAGACGTGCAAATTCTGGACTGAGGTCGCAGGAAAAATAACTCAGTAATAGATCGCTTTGCCCCTCCAAAAATGTCACTAGGCAGTCGTGCAGATCATTGGCGTTGACCCTAACGCCAATGTTATTCATAAAAGGTTTGACCTTTTGGTACCACTTGGGGAAAAAGCTAATACTTAACGAGTGTTGTGTGCTCAATATCAACATTTTTTGGTGCGCGGCACTCTCTTGTAACTTTGCGCGTAACTCATAGACGCTGCTCAGTGAATTGCGCATGGCAACAACACTGTCCTCACCGGCTTGTGTCAATCGGGTCGGATATACATTTCGATCGACTAGATCGACCCCCAGCCAATGTTCTAGTGAGCGGATGCGGCGGCTAAAACCTGGCTGGGTGACGTTCCTAACTTCTGCTGCCTTGGTAAAGCTGCCGTGTTTAACCAGCGCCAGAAAATCTTCCATCCATTTTATGTCCATACACAAGCACCTTAGTAATCTAAAATTTTTTATATCATGGCTATTTACAACACTTATGCAAATAAGTAATGGGCAACGGACATATCCGCATTAGCTTATCCGAGGCATTTACCTGTAATATTTTGAGTAAATAAATCACCTTTTTAAGGACCCATCTTATGCATCTATCCCGTTTTCCCAGACTGCACTTTGCACATTTATCTACGCCGTTAGAACCCATGACAAACCTAAGTAAGGTTTTGGGTGGACCTAATTTATGGATCAAGCGTGATGATTGTACCGGACTCGCCGGTGGCGGCAACAAAACCCGCAAGCTTGAATTCCTGATGGGCGATGCGATAGCGAAAGGCGCCGATACCATTATTACCCAAGGCGCTACACAGTCCAACCACGCGCGCCAGACAGCCGCAATAGCGACTAAAATGGGTATGAAATGCCACATATTGCTGGAAGACCGTACTGGGAGCAAAGATGTCGATTACAATTATAACGGCAACGTGTTGATGAATCAGTTGTTTGATGCCTCTTTGAGCAAATTCCCCGCCGCTACTGACATGAACCAGGCCATGGAAGACCTCGCAGACACCCTGCGTGCAGAAGGTAAGTCACCCTACATCATTCCTGGCGGCGGCTCCAATGCTATAGGTGCATTGGGCTATGTCAATGCGGCACTGGAGTTGCTTACCCAAGCAAATGACATGAGTCTTAAGATTGATATGCTGGTCCACGCTACAGGCAGTGCCGGAACACAAGCAGGTCTCGTGACGGGTCTAGTAGCCTCGAACAGCCTCATTCCTGTGTTAGGTGTCGGTGTCCGTGCACCGCGTGATCTACAAGAAGGCAATGTATTTAAGCTAGCAGAAAAAACCGCTGAGCACTTGGGCATTCCGGGTGTTGTAAAACGTGAGCACGTTGTAGCAAATTGCGACTATGTAGGTGAAGGTTACGGAATCCCCACGGACAGCGGTATAGAGGCGATTGAACTGTTCGCGCGCACCGAATCTCTGCTATTAGACCCTGTGTATTCAGCCAAAGGTGCCGCCGGTCTTATCGACTTAATCCGCAAAGGCCATTTCAACAAGGACGACAACATCGTCTTTTTGCATACCGGTGGCAGTCAGGCGCTGTTCGGTTATCGTGAAGCTTTTAAATTTGCAGACTACTGCTAATTATTGACGGATAATTCAACCCTAGATCCGGTGATTGCAAGGCTTGTATTGAGCTGTGCGGTTACCTGGTCTATTTTCAAATCAGGCTATTTCTGCATAGTTCATGACGCTATCGGCTCATACCATTAGCTCGGGAAAAAAGCATCGCGATCGCTTATTACCTTCCCTGATTATATCTCTGCCGATTTAAGTCGCTTGGTATGCTTAAAGTTAGTGAGTGATTGAGCACCTCGACGATCAATTAAATAAGGTCTTGACGTGTATTCGTCTCAAAAAAAAGTGGGTTTCACTACAAGATCTGCTTTAGTGACGAGATCAGCGGATAAAGTTCTACGAGTCTATTTCATTCGCTCTATTGTACAGCCGGTAGAGACAAATCGTGTCATTGATCAAACTGATAACTAGCAACAAAGCTAGCATCGTTGGTACCCCTGCCTGCACAATCAGCTGCGCGGCGATCAGCGGGAAGCCGAAAACCCCTACAAAGTAAAATAGCTAAACAGCAACAGGGATTGCGGCATATATTGCTTGGGTTCCTCATTCGCCGCCATACCGTTAATTACTGAATAAGTTAAACCGTACCCTAGGCTTAACAAGATTACAGAGCACAAATACCAAAAAATACTTTCGGTCAGCAAGATAAATATCAGCAGTAAAATCACTACTATGTCGGTAAAGGGGGCACTCATCAGCAGTGGATCGCTTGTGACAACATAGCCCGATACAAATAGACGACAGGTGATCACTGCGCAGACAAAACCAATAAAAAACAGCGAATAGTCATATCCATATAGCTCTGCATAACTGCTTTAAAAGCTCGACAAAGCGCCAAAAATACAGCCACCCAAGCCCACAATTATAATCGCAAAACGCGCATTAGAGCGAAATACCCTGCACAGACTAGTGACTGAAATCCTGCTGGATTGAATCTGAAAATTGTAGGCTTTATAAAGCACATATTGAATATAAAAGTAGAGCGCAGCGCCTAGTAAATTAGCAGTGCTCGCTATGATAAAGGCCTATTCAAGGTTTAACTAAAAAAGCCTGGTCAAGCCCCCAAGTAGTGGTCCGGTGCCGATACCCGCCATTATCGAGCCAGATAACAGCGCAAAGTATTGAACGCGCTATTTAGGCGCTATGACAGTTAATAGAATAGTCGATCCCAAGGTATAAAAAACACCCCAGCCGACACCTAAAATCAAGTCAAAAAAATCATAAGCGTGATAGATTGCTGACTACAAGAAAAGCTCAAACAGACGATCGCCAGCAGTATATTAGGTAACACTATCGCTAAACTTGGTCCTGAATGATCAGTGAGGTGACCACAAAACAACACCAAGGGCACAGTGCTGAGCTTGGCGCTGGAGATAACTAGCCCGGCGACTGGTTAATCCCCAAAGCCTTGAGCTACCGGCAGTGGTATTAAAAAGGTAACGCCAGCCGACAGCAAGCAGATAGCCACCGAGGCAAAAGAGGCTAAACAGTGATTCGTTGATATATTGGTTGTTGGTACTCAATAACATTGTTCTGATTCAGGTCTAAGTATAAACTCCAGTTTTTCGCTTGTTATTTGGTGTAAGGTTGCAGTTTATTATCGATCATCAGTTTAATGGATAAATCACTGCCAAGCTGGGTTTTCAGCTTGGCAGGCAGTAACTTTCCAAACTCTGTTGCAGCGCTTTAGTACCGCAGAGAATAGGGTTACCTTTGATCAGTCCATCCCCTTTGAGGAAATCGTCGACCCAGCCTCCGGCTTCTTCGATTAGCAGAATACCCGCGAGACAATCCCAGGCATTGATATGCGGTTCGTAATAGCCTATTAAGCGGCCGGCAGCGACATAGGCGAGAGTAAGTGCTCCCGAACCGCTGCGCACGTAAATGCCACCCTGATGCAGAAGCTTGTCTAAGAAGTAAAGGCAGCTGTGTGGTTCAACTCGGTGCGAAAATCCTACGCCAATCATGCCTTGGCTAACACTAGTTGCAGTGGACACGGCAATAGACTTATCGTTGAGCAGGGCACCATGTCCTCGCTGAGCACAGAATAATTCTTTATTACAAGGATCGTAAATTAGCCCTAGTTGAATCTGGTTATCAACTAATAGGGCGATAGAGACGCACCAAGAGGGAATCCCATTGAGAAAGAGGGCTGTGCCATCGATAGGATCTACCACCCATAGAGAGTGACTCGCTTTAGCACGAAAGTTGGCAATGTCGCGCTCGGCCTCTTCCTCGCCCAGAAAACCGTCTTCGCTAAATGCAGCGCTCAATGTGTCGCGAATCAATTGCTCTACTGCTCGATCGGCAATGCTGACGACATCTTGTGGGCCCTTGTGTTCTACCAATAGCGCTTCGCGGGACAAAAAGTAGTCATGAGCAAGCTCGCCGGCTTTGATTATCAGTTCTTTGGCGACATGCAATCGCGAGAGTATTTCACTAGAGTTGATACGCTAACCTCCAACGAGGGCTATGCCCCGTTGAGCGATTTTAATAGACACTTGTTGTCCTTCGCCGATAGCATCAATCGCGTGATGATCTATAGCGAATATATTGCCAAGAGGCGTGTCTAGCTCATATTCGACATGGCCTCCCAAATAGACAGACTTGCGCACTTTACCTTTAATGCTATCAGGGGTTTCTTGGGTGGAGACACTGAGTGCATTAGGTCGAATGGCAATGTCAATATTTTGCTCTAGGCCACTTAGATTACGGTGGGGCAAGAGTACTTCTAAGCTGTCTAACTTGACTTTTACGTGGTTGGCATCGGCACTGATGAAGGAGCCTTTGACTAACGTGGCATCGCCAATGAAATCGGCAATAAACAAGTTTTTGGGCTGTTCGTAAAGCTCATGCGGGGTGCCGTGTTGTGAAATAATTGAGTCGCTCATGACAATTATTTTATCGGAAACGGCCATTGCCTCTTCCTGATCGTGGGTGACATAAACCGAAGTGATGCCAAGTTTTTGCTGTAACTCGCGTATTTCTTCACGCACTTTTCGGCGTAACTTGGCGTCTAAATTCGACAGCGGTTCATCAAAAAGCAATACTTTAGGCTTAAGCACTAGTGCCCGCGCGACGGCGACGCGCTGTTGCTGACCACCTGAGAGTTGGTTGGGCATTCGCTCGCCAAAACCGCTGAGGCCGACCATCGCCATGCCCTCGTTGGCTTTTTCAAAGGCGTCTTTCTTATTCAGTCCCTGCTCACGCAAGCCGTAGGATACATTCTCCATGACGCTCATATGGGGAAACAATGCGTAGGACTGAAATACCATGCTGACATCGCGCTCCATCACAGAAAGTTTAGTCACATCTTGATTGGCGATTAGAATTTGACCGCTGGATGATTGTTCTAGGCCCGCTATCATCCTTAACGTGGTGGTCTTGCCACAACCACTAGGTCCCAGTAAAGTGACTAGACTGCCCGCTTCTACTGTGAAAGAGACGTCGTTAACGGCTTTGACACTACCGTATAATTTACTGATATTTCTAAATTCTACCGATGCGGCATTTTCATGGGCACTCATCATTAAAATCCTTAGTCCTGCTAGCGCCGCCAGCGGCAAGCGCTATGTTATTAAAAATGCTTAAGCGTTAGCGCGGTGGAGTTTGCGTTTACCTATTAACAGTTGCAGTAACAAAATTACCGCGAGCATAACCACAATTAGTACAGAAGAGTAGGCGATAGCGATACCGTAATCGCCATTTTCTACCCGGCCAATAATGTAAGAAGTCGCCATGTCATAATCGGCACTGACTAAAAAGATAACAGCGCTGATAGAAGTGATCGCTCGCACGAAACCGTAGGTCATAGCCGAGAAAATAGCGGGGCGAAGCAATGGCAGAATCACTCGGCGAATAGTAGTGAAACTGTTGGCGCCGAGCATCAATGAGGCTTCATCAAGGCTCTTGTCTATTTGACTCATCGCCGCCATGCCGCCGCGAACACCGACCGGCATATTGCGGAAGATAAAGCACAAGACCAAGATGACACCGGTGCCGGTTAGCTCAATCGGCGGTATGTTATAGGCTAGTACGTAGCTGACGCCAATCACTGTGCCGGGAATGGCGAAGCTGAGCATAGTACCAAATTCAAAGGTTTGCTTGCCGACGAAGTCTTGACGGACCAGTAAATAGGCGACGAGTAAGCCAATAATAGCGGTGAGAGGGGCTGAAATAGCCGAGATGTTAATAGTGGTGAAGAAGGAGTTCCAAGCAGCGCCTGACCAGACGATACCGTGGTCACCCGTTGTAATTGCGAAAGCTTCGCTGTAATGCTGCAAAGTAAAGCTGTGGTCTAAGCCCCAGGTTTGGACAAAGCCACCAAACATCACCATCGTGTAAATAACCACTGTAAACATTGTCCAGGGCAACACGATACCAAAGGATAGGTATTCCACCCGCTTAGGCAATTTGGCGTGTATACCTGAGTCCCCTTTACCTGTAACTGTAGTATAAGACTTTGTACCTACCCATTTGCGCTGTATAAAAAAGGCTGCCAAAGTGAAAATCAGCAGTACTATTGCCAATACGGCGGCTTGTGATTGATCGTTTTGAGCGCCGACAATGGCGTAAAAAATCTGTGTTGAGAGTACTTCGTAGTTGCCACCAAGCACGAGCGGGTTGCCAAAATCAGCCATACTTTCAATAAAGGCGAGTAGAAAGGCGGCTGCCAACCCAGGACGCATTAGCGGCAGAGTGATAGTCACAAAGGTACGCCAGCGCGAGGCGCGCAAGGTCTGTGCAGCTTCCTCCATTGAGGGGCTGATGCCGTCAACGACACCAATTAGTACCATAAAGGTAATAGGCGTAAACGCTAGCACTTGTGCAAACAGGATGCCCGGTAAGCCATAGAGCCAGCGGCTAGGCTCAATACCGAAGGCGAACTCGAGGAGCTGGGTAATGACTCCCGAGCGGCCAAAGAGCAATATGAGTGATAAGCCGATGACAAATGGCGGGGTGATAATCGGCAGCATGCTGAGAATGCGAATGGGTTTCTTCGCTATAAAGTTTGAACGCGCTGCAACTAAGGCGAAGGCTAAGCCGAACAGTGTGGCAAGGGTCGCTGTCATCAGCGATAAGAACAGAGAATTTACCGCGACGCCACAGCTACCTTTTGCTGCGAGACAATTTAGACCCCAGATGTTGGGACTAAAGAATCTGCTGAAAAAGTTTAATAGCGCCAAATCACCTTGGTCATTTTGAAAGGCACTACTCAAAATACCAAACACCGGAAAGAAAACAAAGGCTAGCACTGTGGCGATGATAAAACCTATGGAGCCGACGACGAAAATATCGCCTTTCATTACCCCTTTAGCCGCTAACCCGTTAGTGAACTGGAATAATAGCGCGGCTAACACTAGCAACGCCCCAGAGCCCAATCCGCTCTGGCGGACATCAAATTGAGGAAATGCAGAGGCTCCAATTTGATATTCCCAACCGGAGATGCCAATGGAAAAGCCCTGAGCTAAGATATAGCAAAAACCGAGCGCGCCAGAGTAAATGAGGGTGGAGTAAAAGACGGGTGAGTCGCTGCGCTGTTTGATCACCGTCAGTGGCGCGAGCAAGCATAAACCCAACGGCCAAAGCCAGACAGTATCACCGACAAAGTACTGCAGCGCAGCAGAGGCATAATCGGTATCGAGTAATGAACCCTCGATGAGCCATTCAAGATTCCACAAGCCATCTTCGATTGCATACCAAGGCAATGCGAAAAATCCCAGAAGGCCGACGATCATCCAAGCTAAAACTACCTTGTGCATTGTGTCTATCCTAAAATTTTTCACATCGAGTAATGACAAGGATCATTCATAGCCGCTGCTATAGATCAAGTTTAAAGCAGTGCGCCTGACGGCCCGATTGAGAATCGCGTTAACTAAAGTACATAAATCAAATGGTCGTGGGTGCTACCTTTAAAAATCAAACGCGACCTGCGCAGTGCGCAGGTCTATACAACTAGGCTAGCGAGCTAAGGGCTTGACATCGCTGTCCCACTTGGACAATAAATGCTTGCGGGTGGCAGATGAGCCGTAAGTTTTGAAGTCGTAATCGATGAGTTTGATATCTTCTAGACGCGGTGCCTCTTTGGGCGATACCGCTAAGAGGTTTGAAGGTACTTGGTAGGAACCTACACTTGCCGCTTTGGATTGAATATCCGCACGCAGTGCGAATTCATACCATTTCTTGGCGTTTTCTAAGTTGCGAGCGCCTTTGATAATACTCATAGAGCCCACTTCATAACCAGTGCCTTCAATTGGAGCCACTGTGGTTATAGGGAAAGACTTAACTGATTGCTTAACCGAATCATGCATAAATACTATAGCGATAGTGTTTTCGCCGCGCGCCGCAGACTTAACCGGAGCAGAGCCAGATTTAGTATATTGGTTGATGTTCAAGTGCAGTTTTTTCATGTACTCGAAGCCTTGCTCTTCACCAAACAATTGCACGATAGTCGCTAGTACAGTATAGGCAGTACCCGATGAATTTGGGTTGGCCATTTGTACTTCACCCTTGTAAATAGGGTTGGTTAAGTCTTTCCAACCTTTAGGTGCCGGCAAACCTTTTTTGGTCATAATATCGTGGTTGTAAGCAATGCCTAAACCACCGGCATAAACACCAACAGTGCGATAACCGGATTGTTCCGCTTGATTGACTGCCCAGCCTTGTAGCTTATTTAAATTAGCTGATTGGTACTTAAAAGTAATGTCTTCTTCTGCCGCTTGTAAGTGAGGATCACCAGTGCCACCCCACCAAATGTCGACTTTTGGATTACGTTTCTCTGCTCGCAGCTGGGCAAAGGTTTCGCCAGAACTTTTACGTGCCATCTTTACATCGATACCGGTTTCTTTTTTAAAATCATTGACCATCAACTGGCACCAGTCAATGTTGGCGCTGCAGATGACATTGAGTTTTTCAGCGGCAAATGCAGGCGAACCAGACAGACCAATTGCGGCAATAGCAACGGCGAAAGGAAGTAGTTTTTTCATTAAAAGTATCCCTGTTGTATTATTTTTAGACTAACAGTGACCTTAAAACCGCCTTGTAGCAGCGGTAAAATAAGTCGAAACTCACAATAGAGTAAATAATCAAAAATTACAAACATGCAGACAGCATTTATAAATCAGTCGAATATAATAGAATAAAGGTTCTGATTAATGGTGGTTATTGGCGACTATTTTAAATAAACTTCATTATAAAGCTATTGGCTCTCGATGGATTTAAGTAGACGCTGAAAGAAATTTTCCTGAGGCTAGCTGCTCAATGCGTTGGGAAGCAGCGAACAAGGCCCAAATATACCTTGTGTACAACTAAGCGGTTAAATTCGCGAGAGAATACGAATTGAAGTTGTGTCCTTGACGAGTGATCTGACCAAATGTCGTATTACTTAGGATTAGGTGAATTAAATAGGCAGCCTGCGGGTTGTGCTGGATAAATCGAGGTATTTGTTAATGGTTTAAGCCTGCTACTAGAGGTTTCCTTTAATGGCCCTTTTATTAGTACCTAGGGCCGCAAAAGAGTTGCTAATTAGCTAAGCATAAGCATGGGTTTTATGCAGCGTTAGCTCGACTTTTTATTAGTGGTTAATGCGAGAATTTGTTTATGGATTTCATCGGCTTCAGCGGTTAGTAGAGAATAACTTTTAATATCGCCCTTCCTCTGGGCCTGCATTGCCTGTTCAAGTTTAATATTATATTGTTTGTTTAGTTTTTTGGTGGGGTCTGATTTAAACATAGAAAACATAATTTTTCCCAATATTAGAATTAATGTGTATCTATACGTGCCTATGTTGCAATCGGATTAGTTTGAGTACCAAAGAATCAAAAATAAGTTAAAGGTAATCGCGAAAAAATGTTCAAACACCCCCGGCAAGTAACTCAATTAGCGATTAAGCCAAAAGTGTTAGACACTCCACAACAATGCCCAGAGAATCTCTAATCAAGCGCGTGAAGTATTCTTTAAGGCGGCAAGGTAGTTTTGTAGATAACCTAAGCTAAAGCTATCAATCACTCTGAGCTGCCACTATCAGGATGTTCGTCAAGTGCCTGATGTTGTTTTCCGGTTTCACCACAGCGTTCGCCCCTTGCCTAAGTAACGGCTCAATTGAACCCAGAGATTGTCGGATGCAGTCAATATATTTTCCAAATTCAATATCAAATCAGTATGATTATCAGTCAACTTATTCGTTAGGGTAAACCAAGCATGTCGCTATTATTTGAAGAAATTGACAGTCAGTCTACCTCACTAGGAGAGATTTCTCTGCGCAGAAGGCGATTGCCTGTCTTTGGCGACACAGATATTTATGAAGTAAAATTAGGTGACGAGTTCTTAATGTCGAGTATGTTTGTTGAGGCTGAAGAGGCTTTGTCTACGTTGGGTTTGGCCACAGTACATGGTGATGAGCTCACAGTGGTGGTCGGTGGATTGGGTTTAGGCTATACGGCGGTGGCGGCCTTAAAGGATCAGCGAATATCCGAGTTGCTGGTAGTTGATGCCCTTGATACGGTTATAGGTTGGCATAAAGATGAGCTGGTACCTTTAGGTAAAATACTTAACGCTGATGCTCGAAATCGCTATGTGCTGGGGAGTTTTTTCGACTTAGCCACAGAGCCTAGTAAAGGTTTTGATCCAGACAGTGCAGGAAAAAAAGTGGATGCGATTCTTTTAGACATCGACCACTCTCCCAGCGAGTTCTTAAATTCAAAAAATGCGAGCTTTTATAATACTCAAAGCCTAGTCCTAATGGCAGAGCAGCTTAAACCTGAGGGAGTGTTTGCGATGTGGTCACAAAATCTCCCGGATGAAAGCTTTGAAACGCTGTTGAAGACAGTGTTCGCTACCGTTAATTCACATGTGGTTTCTTTCCAAAACCCATTTCAAGGCGTTGAGTCGACCAACTCAGTGTATGTTTGTGTCAAAGCTGCGCTTTAGGTCAACCTGCCGGTTAAGACTTACAGTAATGTAAATTGAGAAGTTAAGATTTAGGTTTTGCCGCAAATTTCAGCCTCAATATTATGCAGAGAGTCCTGAGTAAAGAATTCGTGTTTAGAACCTTGAAGGAAGGTTTTACTAGCTTTAAAAGAAACCCGGGGATAAGGTTTAGAGGTGAATTTAAAACTCTTCAAAAACTGCATTCGTATTGGCTAGATAGCGTTACTCGCCTTGGTTGATTTTAAAACTGAGCTACGGTTATTCTGTTGTAGGGCAAGTGTTTGAGGTTGACGAAACGGCCCTTGAAGAAATCGATCTAGTTGGGCATATCGTCGGGTTGAGCTTGGGGTTTTTTGTAATGACAGCGCTGAGAAATTCAGGGTATTCGTGTATGTCAAAACTGAGGAAATGCTCAGAGCACATAATATACGGCTAACATTAGCCACTGAATATCTGAGTGAGTATTGTGCGTTATATTAAAGCCGTTAACATGACTGCCTGTGTTTAATCTTATCTGTATAGAGGGCTTGGGCTATACACCCATTGCTATTCTCACCCGAGATTGTGCCCCAAGAAATGAATAGAGGCCATTCGGTGAGTAGAGACTTTGCGTATTGTGTATGCTAGTCCTATTGTCTGGGTATTGAATGTTACGTATATTGAACGGTTTATTATCTGAACTATTCTAGTTGCTATACCCACTATCTGTTTTGTCTTCTCGCAATCTATCAAGTCTGAAGGTAAAATAAGGGTTGGACATCTGTCGAGGGTAAATAAAAGTGAGCAAACAGCAAGAAATTGAGAACTTGGATAAAAAAATTTTAGTTGCTAGGCTGGTTGATATGCCGGGCACGGTGATTTTTTTGCTCGCTATATACGCCAAATTTTACGCCGAGGGTGATGCCTTTATCGCGCTATTGAATAATAGTAAAATGGTGGATGGGATGTTTATTTTTGGAGCAGTGCTGATGGTGTGGGGTGGTTATAAGATTTTTCAATTGAAAAGGCAAAAAAGTCAGTTACTAAAAAATACAGCTTAGATCGATGTTCATCAAAGAGCATTAGAGCGGTTGTATATTCAGAAAAATAAGTGGCTTAAGTCCAAAGTGTATTAAATTATTTTGTGAATAGTGAGCGCTTTCGGTTTACATTATATTGGTAAAATCCGCTTAAACTGGCCGTAAACAAAAAATACTATAAATATATCCACACAGGATTACTATTTTAGTGAGAAATCAGCTATTATAGTGCGCATTTTTTAGGAAGCGTGAAATCGCTGCAAGAATTTAACTTTTAAATGTAGGAATATTGATTCAATGAGTAATAAATCCTTTGTTCGTCAGCGTATCTGTATCTATG
Source organism: Gammaproteobacteria bacterium (assembly GCA_034111875.1). Lineage (GTDB taxonomy): Bacteria > Pseudomonadota > Gammaproteobacteria > Pseudomonadales > Balneatricaceae > Rs1. The sequence continues at coordinate 40,563 of JAWUWK010000067.1, read as the reverse complement.
CAGGACAAGAAGTAGATCCTGATAATGATGAGCAAGTCGGTAATATCCTTAGATTCAAGTTGGGGATTAAGTTGCCTCAGCGCACTTCAATGGATGAGTCTTTGTCTTCTTCAACGAGTGATCATGAAATCATTACGTTAATCAAAAAATATAGAGCTATGGCATAGAGTTTAAGCGCTGCTTGATTGCCATTGCGCAATCTCGCGGTTCTTGGTTGAGATTGTAAGTGCTATTAAATTGCCATAATTATTTGCTTTGATGCAGAGTTTCTACGAGAGTCTTGTTCAGGCTCGATTGAGCTGAGGCCTTGTGTTTGAGGTGGCGGGTGGTGAAATGCTGGGCGTGAAGTCGAAATTTAACAGATTTATCTGGATTATTTTCTTGTTCCCGTGGACAGCTGATCTACAAGCTAAAACCGATGCTCAGTCGAAGCTGCGTTCTGCCAAGATCGACTCTATTATCATTCACGCTGTCGGCGGTCCCTATTGTAAGCAAGGTAAGCTGGCTTATAGTTATGCGCAAGGCAATGCTGGTTTTTGGAAGCGTTTCTTTGAGGCTCAGCCTGTCGTGGGTATTCACTATATCGTTGATAGGGAGGGTGTGGTTGTCAGTAGTATTTCTGAATCGAAAGTGGCTAACCATGCGTTGGGTTGGAATGCTCGCTCCATAGGTGTTGAATTAGTCAATGCTGGTGATGGTCTGGATAAGTATTCTTCCTCTCAGATTTTGTCTTTGGTTTTGCTGGTTAAAGACATTCGAAGCAGAAATTCACTTATAATAGATGCCAATGTTGTCAGGCATTCAGACCTGGATAAGCGGGTTTTTAGCTGTGCTGGGGTTAAGGTGAAACGCAAACAAGATCCCGGTGTTCTGTTTGACTTTAAGGTATTCAAACAGGCTATTAAATAGCTTGGCTAGAGTTTCTTGAAAGGTCTGTGTTTTGGTTGTTCTCGTCTTTCTCAGTAGATTGGCGGCTTAACAAGTTGCTTGATAGCTTTTTCAGTGGCGGTTAGTCGCTATGCTTTTGGTTGGCGGTCCGTGTTATCTTGGCTGTTAGTTGAGTGCAATATGCGATGATTTATTAATTCGAACTTAGCTATAGGTTTTGCTGTTCCTTTTTTAATCATCAGTTGCTTAGTGAAATGTTCGGCTTGTCCTGTCTCGATACTAATGTGTTGCTAATGATTAGTCGGATTTTATAGCGGCGCACTTTTTGCTCGATACTGTGGGTAAATGGCACTTCTTAAGGTAGAGTTTGTTGTCTCTGGATGCGCAGATTTTGCAATTAGCGGGCTTGTTTAGTGTGTTCAGGTTGCGCTGGAAAAACTTCAAGACAGCCAGATGAACTGTAGGCCGTACAAATAGATCAAAAAACATACCATTATAGTTGACTCGGGGCGGTTAGCTAAGTAGAATTTGCCTCCCTTTCTAAGAAGGGGAGGCAGTGCTCTGTCTATCTAAAAACTTAAATAAGTGTGATCAGAATGCAAAACCAGAAAATCAGAATACGTCTGAAAGCGTTTGATCATCGCCTGATCGATACCTCAGCGCAAGAAATCGTAGATACTGCGAAGCGCACGGGTGCCCAGGTGCGTGGTCCGATCCCTCTTCCTACTCGCAAAGAGCGCGTAACAATATTGACTTCTCCGCATGTAAACAAAGATGCGCGTGATCAATACGAAATACGGACTCATAAGCGTGTTCTAGACATCGTTGAGCCAACCGAAAAAACGGTTGACGCATTGATGAAGCTAGATCTTGCTGCAGGTGTGGAAGTTCAGATTAGCTTAGGTTAATCAACGCGCTCAGAATATTTATTTAAAATGAAGCGCTATTTGTGGAAGGTTCCTGAAATGGGCCACCGTAGTGGGTTACAGTCCCGTACACAACTGGCAAGAGGTATATAAAATGTCTGTAGGTTTAATCGGACGCAAAGCGGGTATGACTCGTGTCTTTACTGAAGATGGAGTCTCCGTGCCAGTCACGGTCATCGAGGTGGATCCGAACCGTGTTACACAGGTAAAAACAGCTGAAACTGATGGTTATCAAGCTATTCAAGTGACTACTGGTGCAGTTAAGGCTAACCGCCTTAATAAGCCCAAAGCCGGTCACTATGCTAAAGCTAATGTTGAAGCGGGCCGCGGTTTATGGGAGTTCCGTCTGTCGGGTGATGAAAGTATCAACGTTGGTGATTCGCTAACTGTTGAGCGCTTTGAGGTAGGTCAGAAAGTTGATGTTACTGGAACGTCCAAAGGTAAGGGCTTCCAAGGGGCTGTTAAGCGTTGGAATTTCCAAATGCAAGACGCCACACATGGTAACTCGCTGTCTCACCGTGCCCCAGGTTCAATCGGCCAATGCCAAACACCTGGTCGTGTTTGGAAAGGCAAGAAAATGGCAGGTCAAATGGGCAACGTGCAGAGCACAGTACAAACTCTTGAAGTTGTACGTGTCGATGCAGAGCGTGGCTTGTTATTGATCAAAGGTGCTGTACCAGGTTCAACTGGCGGTGACGTAATTGTTAAACCAGCTGTCAAAGTTGGCGCCTAAGGAGACTTGAAATGAACCTAAATCTAACTGGAACAACAGGATCGGTCGAAGTATCCGATGCTACGTTCGGTAAGGACTTTAATGAAGCGCTAGTTCACCAAGTAGTTACGGCTTACTTGGCAGGTGCTCGTCAAGGTACTAAAGCACAAAAAACACGTTCAGACGTATCGGGCGGTGGTGCTAAGCCATTCCGCCAAAAAGGTACTGGCCGTGCACGTGCTGGTACTATTCGCTCGCCTATCTGGCGTTCAGGTGGTACAACGTTCGCTGCGCGTCCCCGCGATTTTAGCCAGAAAGTAAACAAGAAAATGTATCGTGCTGCGATGCGCTGTATCTTGTCTGAGCTTGTTCGTCAAGAGCGTTTAGTAGTAGTAGAAAAATTTTCGGTAGATGCACCGAAAACAAAGCAATTCATCGCTATGATGGATGAGTACAGTTTGCAAAATGCGCTTCTGATCACTGAAGATGTTGAAATGAACTTGTACCTCGCAGCACGAAATGTGCCGCATGTTGATGTTCGCGATGCTGCTGGTATTGATCCAGTCAGTCTTGTTGGCTTTGATAAAGTACTAGTTACTGTATCTGCTTTGAAAAAAATTGAAGAGGTGTTGTCATGAATCAGGAACGCCTGTATCAAGTACTACTAGGACCACATATTTCTGAAAAAGCAACAATTATCGCTGACGCGAGCCAGCAAGTTGTTTTTCGTGTGGCTAAAGACGCTACTAAAGTAGAAATCAAAGAAGCTGTTGAGAAGTTGTTTAACGTATCCGTTAAACGTGTAAACGTTCTTAACGCTAAAGGTAAGACCAAACGCACTGCACGCGGTTTAGGAAAGCGCAGTGATGTTCGCAAGGCGTATGTTTGTCTTGCTGATGGCTCTGAAATTGATTTCCTTGGTGAATAAGGAGCATAGAAATGGCTATTATTAAGACAAAGCCGACCTCTGCTGGACGTCGCCATTTAGTTAAAGTTGTCACTGCAGATCTGCATAAAGGCAAACCTTTAGCTTCATTGGTCGAAAAGAACAGTAAGAGTGGTGGACGTAACAACAACGGTCGCATAACCACGCGTCATATCGGTGGTGGTCATAAGCATCATTATCGTGTTGTTGATTTTCGTCGCAATAAAGAAGGTATTCCTGCGACAGTTGAGCGCATAGAATATGATCCAAACCGTTCAGCGCATCTCGCATTGCTTTGCTATGCAGATGGTGAACGTCGTTATATTATTGCTCCAAAAGGTGTGAGTGCTGGTGATAAACTGGTTTCAGGACTACAAGCTGAAATCAAAGTTGGAAACAACATGCCAATCCGCAATATGCCTTTAGGTAGTGTGATTCACTGTGTTGAGCTTAAGCCTGGTAAGGGTGCGCAGATTGCGCGATCTGCTGGTACTTATGCGCAGCTAGTTGCCCGTGAAGGAATGTATGCAACACTCCGCCTTCGCTCTGGCGAAATGCGCAAAGTACTGGTTGAATGTACTGCGACTTTCGGTGAAGTGGGTAACGGTGAGCACAGTCTTCGTCGTCTGGGTAAAGCGGGCGCTAAGCGCTGGCGTGGTGTTCGTCCTACCGTTCGCGGTGTTGCGATGAACCCGGTCGATCACCCACATGGTGGTGGTGAAGGTCGTACCTCTGGTGGTCGTCATCCTGTTACTCCATGGGGCGTACCTACCAAGGGCTATAAAACACGTAAGAACAAGCGCACTGACAAGTTGATCGTCCGTCGCCGTTCTGCTAAGTAATTAATTGAGGATATAGCTGTGCCACGTTCACTGAAGAAAGGTCCATTTATTGACCTTCACCTGTTGAAAAAGGTAGAAGCTGCAGTTGAATCAGGCGAAAAGAGACCTATCAAGACTTGGTCTCGTCGCTCGACTATCTTTCCACATTTTGTTGGATTGACGATTGCAGTTCACAACGGCCGCCAGCACGTTCCAGTTTTCGTAACTGAAGACATGGTCGGCCATAAACTAGGCGAATTTGCAGGAACACGGACATACCGTGGACACTCTGCAGATAAGAAAGCCAAACGCTAAGGGGATAATGATGGAAGTCGCTGCAAAATTGAACGGCGCTCGCATTTCTGCTCAGAAAGTGCGTTTGGTAGCCGACCAAATTAGAGGTAAATCGATTGCAGATGCGTTGGATATTTTAACGTTCAGCCCAAAGAAAGCTGCAGTTATCGTCAAAAAAGTGTTGGAGTCTGCTATTGCAAACGCCGAACACAACGAAGGCGCTGATGTCGATGAGCTTCGAGTGTCTACAATCTTCGTTGATGAAGGTGTGACAATGAAACGTATTAGTCCACGTGCTAAAGGTCGTGCTGACCGCATCCTTAAGCGTAACTCTCACATCACCGTTAAGGTGTCTGATTAAGCGCTAGGAGACTTATCATGGGTCAAAAGATACATCCAACGGGTATCCGTCTTGGTATTGTTAAAGATCATACTTCTGTATGGTATGCAGACAAAGGCGATTACGCTGTTAAGTTATTAAGTGATCTTAAAGTACGTAAGTACTTGGAAGAGAAGCTAGTAAATGCATCTGTAAGTCGTATCGAAATCGAACGTCCTGCACAGAATGCAAAAATCACTATTTTTACCGCGCGTCCTGGGATTGTGATCGGTAAGAAAGGTGAAGATGTAGAGAAGCTACGCAATGCTTGCTCTAAGATGATGGGCGTACCAGCTCACATTAACATCGAAGAAATTCGCAAGCCTGAATTAGATGCGAAATTGGTTGCGCAATCTGTTGCCAGTCAGTTAGAGCGTCGTGTTATGTTCCGTCGCGCGATGAAGCGTGCTGTTCAAAATGCCATGCGCCTGGGCGCAAAAGGTATCAAGATTCAGGTTGGTGGTCGTCTAGGTGGTGCAGAAATCGCTCGTTCTGAGTGGTATCGTGAAGGACGTGTGCCATTGCACACTTTCCGTGCAGATATCGATTACTCAACTTACGAAGCGCACACGACGTACGGTGTGATCGGCATTAAAGTTTGGATCTTTAAAGGTGAAATCTTAGGGGGTATCGAAGAAGTTCGTGCCACTCGTAAGGCTGCACCCAAAAAGAAGTCTAAGTGAGGTAGAGATCAATGCTACAACCTAAACGACTAAAATTCCGCAAGATGATGAAGGGCCGCAACCGCGGTCTAGCGCAGCGCGGTTCCAAGATTAGCTTTGGCGAAATTGGACTTAAAGCGACTGGTCGCGGACGTATTACTGCACGTCAGATTGAAGCTGCTCGTCGTACTATGACACGACACGTAAAGCGTGGGGGTAAAATCTGGATCAGAATTTTTCCAGACAAGCCAATTACCAACAAGCCGCTTGAAGTGCGTATGGGTAAAGGTAAAGGTAATGTTGAATACTGGGTTTGCCAGATTCAGCCTGGCCGTGTACTTTTTGAAATGAGTGGTGTTCCCGATGATTTAGCAATAGAGGCTTTTAAGCTTGCTGCCGCTAAATTGCCGTTGGCAACAACCATCGTCAAACGGACGGTAATGTAATGAAAGCGAAAGATTTGCGTGAAAAAAATGCAGAAGAGCTTCAGCAGCAGTTGTTAGATCTTTTGAAAGATCAGTTTAATTTGCGGATGCAAAAATTATCTGGTCAATTAACACAATCTCACCTATTAGGTAATACTAAGCGTGACATTGCTCGCGTTAGAACACTACTTAATGAAAAAGCAGGTGGTAAATAATGAGCGCTGAAAAACGTACAAGAACTGTTGTTGGTCGCGTTGTCTCTGACAAGATGGACAAAACTGTCACTGTTCTGGTTGAACGTACTGAAAAACACCCGATTTATGGGAAATTCATGAAGCGTTCCTCCAAAATGCACGCTCACGATGAGAAAAATGAGTGCCGTGAAGGAGATCTAGTTAAGATCGCCGAATCACGTCCTTATTCCAAGAGTAAAACTTGGATACTCGTAAGCATTGAAGAAAGTGCTGCGAAGGTGTAGAATACGCCCTCGCTCCATTTGATTGGCAAGAAAAATGACTAAACTGTTGTTTTCTTGCCCATAAAAATATTTGGAGTAAAACATGATTCAAACAGAATCAATGCTTGATGTTGCTGATAACAGCGGCGCCAAGCGAGTGCAGTGTATTAAGGTCTTAGGTGGATCCCACCGCCGTTACGCACGTATCGGTGACATTATTAAAATTACGGTTAAGGAAGCAATTCCCCGCGGTAAGGTTAAGAAAGGTCAAGTACTTAATGCTGTAGTAGTGCGTACCCGTAAAGGTGTTCGTCGTCCAGATGGTTCAGTTATCCGTTTTGATGTAAATTCAGCGGTTATTCTGAATGCGAACAACGAGCCTTTGGGTACTCGTATTTTTGGTCCAGTGACTCGTGAACTTCGCACAACGAAGTTTATGAAAATCATTTCCCTGGCGCCTGAAGTGCTTTAAAGCTCAGTTGATTATTAACTGAGGCTTTATTAAAACGTCAATTCCGAAAGGTCTTGGCGTTTTTACGCATGAGAAGGTAGTAGGAAGCGATAAAGGTATAATATGCTTAAGATTAAAGGTAGTGACGAAGTAATCGTTATTGCAGGAAGAGACAAGGGAAAGCGCGGTAAAGTTATGCGTATCCTGGGCAACGATCTATTGATCGTTTCTGGTATCAACATGGTTAAGAAGCACACTAAGCCAAATCCACAGGCTCAACAGCCGGGTGGCATAGTAGAGAAAGAGGCGACTATCGCACTTTCTAATGTTGCGATCTTTAACCCTGCCACTGGTAAGGGTGACCGTGTTGGCTTCAAGATGATTGAAGTTGATGAGGAAGTTGAAAAGGAAGATGGCACGAAAGTTCTTACGAAAGTTCTCAAGAAATTTCGCTTCTTTAAATCTAACGGCGAAGTCGTCGGTAAATAAGGAGCAAATACCATGTCTAGATTAAAAGCGCTTTACGCCGCTGAAGTAAAACAGAATTTAAAAGAAGAGTTGAATAGCGCAAATATAATGGCTGTTCCTCGGCTAACCAAAATCACCCTTAATATGGGTGTCGGTGAAGCAATCGCTGACAAAAAGCAAATGGAGCATGCGGTAAGAGACATGACTTCGATTGCTGGTCAAAAGCCAGTAGTTACTCTGGCACGTAAATCCATTGCTGGATTTAAAGTGCGTGAAGAATGGCCAATTGGTTGTAAAGTCACACTTCGTGGACAGCAGATGTGGGAGTTTCTCGATCGTCTAATCGATGTGTCTATCCCGCGTATTCGTGATTTCCGAGGTTTGAATCCCAAATCTTTCGATGGCCGTGGTAATTACAGCATGGGCATTAAAGAACAAATTATCTTCCCTGAAATTGACTTCGACAAAGTTGACAAGATTCGAGGTATGGATATTACGATCACAACTACTGCTAAGAACAATGATGAGGGTCGTGCATTGCTGACTGCTCTGAATTTTCCATTCAAGAAGTGATAGGGGTTTAAAAAATGGCTAAGACATCAATGGTTGCGCGTGAAACAAAGCGTACCAAAACTGCTGAAAAATTTGCTGTTAAGCGTGATAGCTTAAGAGCGATAGTAAAAAGCGTTCATTCTACTGAAGAAGAACGTTGGGAAGCGACAGCTGCACTACAGAAATTGCCGCGTGATTCTAGTAAGTCTCGTCAGCGTAATCGCTGTTCGATTACTGGTCGTCCACACGGTGTTTATCGTAAGTTCGGCCTGAGCCGTATCAAGCTTCGTGAAGCTGCAATGCGCGGCGATGTCCCAGGTTTGAAGAAAGCTAGCTGGTAATCACTGGTTAGAAAATGATAAGCACGGTGGTCAGGGCGCTGTTTTTAAAGGCAAGCTTTGCTTGACCCAATAACAGTTGCTACCGCACTGTGCTGCACAAGTAAGGAAGTTAAAAGCATGAGCATGCAAGATACCCTAGCTGATATGATCACTCGTATCCGCAACGGGCACATGGCGACAAAAGTTGCCGTATCTATGCCGTCTTCCAAGATGAAGGTTTCTCTAGCGGAACTGCTGAAGAACGAGGGTTTTATCACTGGCTACTCTGTAGAAGGTGATGTTAAACCGGTTCTTAGCGTCGAGCTAAAGTACTTCGAAGGAAAATCGGTTATCGAAGAAATTACCCGTGTAAGCCGTCCAGGTTTACGTATTTACAAAAGTGTATCTGAACTGCCGAAAGTTTCTGGTGGTCTAGGTGTCGCAGTTGTTTCAACAAGCAAAGGCTTGCTGAGCGATCGCGCTGCACGTGCCGCCGGTATCGGTGGCGAAGTAATCTGCACAGTATTCTAAGGGGAATAATATGTCACGTATTGCAAAAAATCCCGTTACGATTCCCGCTGGAGTAGAGCTTACCCTAAAAGGTAATAACGTTAGTGTTAAAGGTGCCAAGGGTACTTTAACAATTGATCTGCACACAGCAGTTTCTATCGTTGAAGAAGACGGAAAAGTTCAAGTAAGTGCACGCGATGGATCTAAAGTCTCCCGTGCAATGTCAGGTACTGCTCGATCGTTAGTCAACAATATGGTTGTTGGTGTGCATGAAGGTTTCACTAAGACTTTGTTGTTGCAAGGTGTTGGTTATCGTGCTGCAGCGAAAGGTAAAGTATTGAGCCTGACCCTAGGTTTTTCTCATCCTGTAGAGCATGAGTTACCTGATGGAATTACAGCTGAGACGCCAACCCAAACCACGATTGTTATCAGTGGTTCGGACAAGCAGAAAGTTGGCCAAGTGGCTGCAGAAATCCGCGCTTACCGTCCGCCAGAACCTTATAAAGGTAAAGGTGTTCGTTACGCAGATGAGTATGTACGTCGTAAAGAAGCGAAGAAGAAGTAGGTAGGACTAGGTTATGAACGCAAAGAAAGTATCTCGCGTCCGTCGTTCACTCCGTTCACGCACTAAGATGCGTGAGTTAGGTGCAACAAGACTGACCGTTAATCGTACACCGCGTCACATCTACGCACAAATCATCTCTGCAGATGGGAGTACTGTTCTAGCAACAGCTTCTACGGTAGAAAAAGATATGCGTGCTGAATCAACTGGTAACGTCGATGCGGCGCAGAAAGTTGGTTCTCTGATTGCTGAACGTGCTAAAGAAGCAGGTGTCACAAAGGTTGCTTTTGACCGCTCTGGATTTAAATTCCACGGCCGTGTAAAAGCTTTAGCTGATGCAGCCCGTGAAGGCGGCCTGGAATTCTAAAGGGGTCTTAAATGTCCAATCACGAACAAAAAGATGGTGAACTACAGGAAAAATTAGTTCAGGTAAACCGCGTTGCCAAAGTTGTTAAAGGTGGACGTATTTTTGGTTTTACAGCACTAACTGTAGTTGGCGACGGCAAAGGTCGCGTAGGTTTCGGACGTGGTAAAGCACGTGAGGTTCCCGTTGCTATTCAAAAAGCAATGGAAGCTGCACGTCGCAACATGATCCGTGTTGAATTGAACGGTGACACGTTACAGTATCCTATTAAAGCTCGTCATGGTGCCTCTAAGGTATACATGCAACCAGCTTCTGCAGGTACTGGTGTAATCGCCGGTGGTGCAATGCGTGCAGTTCTAGAAATTGCAGGTGTTCACAACGTGCTCGCAAAGTGCTACGGGTCTACAAACCCTGTAAACGTGGTACGTGCAACTGTTAATGGCTTGAAGCAAATGCGCTCGCCAGATGACATTGCTGCCAAGCGCGGTTTAACTGTTGACGAGATTTTGGGGCAATAAGACATGGCTAATACTGTAAAAGTTACGCTAACTCGTAGCCCAATTGGTACCCTTCCTAAGCATAAGTTATGTGTAAAAGGTTTGGGTTTACGTCGCATCGGACATACTGTTGAAGTTGAAGATACACCTTCAGTTCGCGGTATGATCAATAAAGTCCACTACTTGCTGAAAGTAGAAGACTAAGGGGTTAGTTATGCATTTAAATACTATCAGCCCTGCTGCCGGTTCTAATCCAGCTGGTAAGCGCGTTGGTCGCGGTATCGGTTCAGGTTTAGGCAAAACTGCCGGACGTGGTCACAAAGGTCAAAAACGCCGCTCAGGTGGCAAGGTAAGAGCAGGTTTTGAAGGCGGTCAAATGCCTCTGCAGCAACGTCTGCCAAAATTTGGTTTTACATCACGTAAAGCACGTTATGTTGCTGAACTTCGCCTAAACGAACTAGCAAAAGTTGAAGCGGAAGTTGTCGATTTAGCAGCGCTTAAAGCCGCTGATTTAATCGGTCACGAAATTAAAGTAGTTCGTATTATTCTCTCAGGCGAGATTAATAAAGCGGTTAGCGTTAAAGGTCTTAAAGTGACTAAAGGCGCATTGGCTGCTATTGAAGCTGCTGGCGGTAAATTCGAGGCGTAAATGGCTAAAAAAGGTGCGATTCCAACAAAACAAAGCGGTTTGTCTGAACTTTGGTCTAGGCTGTTGTTCGTAGCAATTGCGATTATAGTTTACCGTATCGGAGCACATATTCCGGTGCCCGGTATAAACCCAGACCGTTTGGCGGCTTTGTTTGATCAAAATCAAGGGACGATCCTCTCCCTCTTTAATATGTTCTCTGGCGGAGCCTTAGAGCGTATGAGTATTCTTGCGCTGGGAATCATGCCTTACATTTCTGCCTCTATTATTATGCAGTTAATGACAGTAGTAAGCCCGCATTTGGAACAGCTCAAGAAAGAAGGGGAATCAGGTCGTCGCAAAATCAGTCAGTACACTCGTTATGGCACGGTCGTGTTAGCGACGCTGCAATCCTTCGGGATGGCCGCAGGACTTGCACAGCAGGGTGTTTCATTCTCAACCGGTGCAAGTTTCTACTTTGTCGCGATAGTGACATTGGTTTCTGGTGCAATCTTTTTGATGTGGTTAGGTGAGCAAGTAACTGAGCGTGGTATCGGTAACGGTATCTCTATCTTGATTTTCGCAGGTATCGTCGCTGGTTTGCCAAGCGCTATCGGACAATCGTTTGAGTCTGCAAGGCAGGGCGATCTTAATATTCTCGCTCTATTAGCCATTGCTATATTGGCTATTGCGACCGTCGCATTCGTCGTATTTATGGAGCGTGGCCAACGCCGCATCACCATAAATTACGCTAAGCGACAGCAAGGCCGTCAGGTATATGCAGCTCAATCGAGTCACTTGCCGCTAAAGGTTAATATGGCAGGTGTGATTCCGCCGATATTTGCATCGAGCATTTTATTATTTCCCGCCTCTATCGGACAATGGTTCGGTCAAGGTGATGGGATGTGGGCTAACTGGGTTCAGAATGCTGCTTTAGCACTCGGGCCAGGTCAGCCTTTATACATAGTGCTCTTTTCAATTGCTATCGTGTTTTTCTGTTTCTTCTACACGGCGATTATGTTCAATCCTCGTGAAGTAGCAGATAACTTAAAGAAGTCAGGGGCATTCATCCCGGGTATTCGCCCAGGTGAACAGTCAGCCCGTTATATCGATACGGTTTTGGGACGATTAACATTGTTCGGAGCAGCTTATATCACTGCAGTGTCTTTAATGCCGCAGTTTTTGGTAGTTGCCTGGAACGTTCCATTCTACTTTGGCGGTACCTCACTGCTTATTGTGGTTGTTGTTGTAATGGACTTTATGGCTCAGTTGCAGTCGCATTTAATGTCGCACCAGTATGAGTCTCTGATGAAAAAATCGAATCTGAAAGGTGGCGGTGCAGGTTTACTGCGCTAAATAGCCCCCAGGAGCGAATGATGAAGGTACGTGCATCTGTTAAAAAGATCTGCCGTAACTGTAAGATTGTAAGACGTAATGGTTCAGTTCGCGTTATATGCAAAGTTGAACCGCGTCACAAGCAGCGTCAAGGTTAATTAAATCTTGATTTAAGTCATGCAGGTGGTGATAGGGCTTGAATGTTTTTCATTCAAGTCGTATACTTCGCCGCCTTGTATGAATATATAGGTATATTTGTTTGGCACAAAGCCAAACATCTAATGATGGAGTAAGTTGAATGGCCCGTATAGCTGGCGTCAATATTCCTGACAATAAGCACGCGGTTATCTCCCTGACTTACGTTTTTGGAGTTGGCCGTACTACAGCAAAGAAAGTTTTAGAAGCAACTGGCATAGCCGAAGCTACTAAAATTGGTGAATTGAGCGAAGAACAGCTTGATCTAGTGCGTAGTGAAATAGGCAAATTGACAGTAGAAGGTGATTTACGTCGTGAAGTTTCCATGAATATCAAGCGTCTTATGGACCTTGGTAGTTATCGTGGGATACGTCATCGTCGTAATTTACCGGTCCGCGGACAACGTAGCAAAACTAATGCGCGTACGCGTAAAGGTCCGCGTAAACCAATTCGTAAATAAGTGTAAGCTAGGAATTTCCAATTATGGCTAAGCCAGGCAAAAGCACGCGTAAAAAGGTTAAAAAGAATGTAGTGGATGGCCTCGCGCACATCCACGCATCATTTAACAATACAATTATTACCATTACTGATCGTCAAGGTAATGCATTATCTTGGGCTACTTCCGGTGGTTCTGGATTCCGTGGTTCTCGAAAGAGTACTCCGTTCGCCGCGCAAGTTGCAGCTGAACGCGCGGGTAATGCAGCCCTTGAATTTGGGTTGAAAAACCTAGATGTATTGGTTAAGGGCCCAGGCCCAGGTCGTGAATCCGCAGTACGTGCACTGAATGGATGCGGCTATAAAATTACAAACATCACTGACGTGACGCCTATACCTCATAATGGTTGTCGTCCACCGAAGAAACGTCGTGTATAAACTGGAGTCGAAATAATGGCTAGATATCTTGGACCAACGTGCAAGCTGTCACGCCGTGAAGGTACAGATTTGTTCCTTAAGAGCGGTGTCCGTTCACTAGACAGTAAGTGTAAAGCTGATGCTGTTCCTGGTGTACACGGTGCCCGTCGTGGACGTCTGTCCGCCTACGGTCTACAGCTTCGTGAAAAACAAAAAGTACGTCGTATATACGGCGTGCTGGAACGTCAGTTCCGCAACTACTATAAAAAAGCCGCTTCTACTACAGGATCTACAGGTGAGAACTTGTTGAAGCTGTTAGAAGGCCGTTTGGATAATGTAGTTTATCGCATGGGTTTTGGTAGCACACGCTCCGAAGCTCGTCAGATCGTATCCCATCGCTCTGTAACAGTGAACGGACAAGTGGTTAATGTAGCCTCTTACCAAATCGCTGCAGGTGATGTAGTAGCAGTTCGTGAAAAAGCTAAGAATCAATTGCGCATTAAAAACGCTCTTAATTTGGCTTCTCAGCGCAGTGTTGTTGAATGGTTAGAAGTAGACGCATCGAAAATGGAAGGCACTTTTAAAGCGGCTCCAGAACGTGCAGAACTTTCAGCTGATATCAACGAACAGCTGATTGTCGAGCTTTACTCTAAGTAATTCATGAACTCTTGATTGGAGCAATTATGCAGCGTTCTGTAAACGAGTTTCTAAGTCCACGTCATATTGACGTGAAAGAAATAAGCAATACACGTGCTAAAGTGACTCTTGAGCCACTTGAGCGCGGCTTCGGCCACACATTAGGTAATGCATTACGTCGTATTCTACTCTCTTCAATGCCTGGCGCAGCCATCACTGAAGTTGAAATCGAAGGCGTATTGCATGAGTATAGCGCACTTGAAGGTGTTCAAGAGGATGTTATTGAAATCCTACTGAATCTCAAAGGTGTGGCAGTACTGCTACATAATGGTGAAGAAGCAACTGTTACTTTGTCTAAGACAGAGTCCGGTGTAGTGACTGCTGGTGATATTAAAGTGAATCAAGACGTTGAGGTTGCTAACCCGGACCACATTATCGCTCACTTAAATCATGCTGCAAGCCTTAACATGAAGTTAAAGATCACTAGTGGTCGTGGCTATGTTCCTGCTGCCTCTCGCGACAGTGACGACGATGAAACTCGTGCTATTGGACGTCTACAACTAGACGCTTCCTACAGCCCGGTTCGCCGCGTTTCTTATGTGGCTGAAAGTGCTCGTGTCGAACAACGTACCGATTTAGATAAGCTTATCATTGATATCGAATCTAATGGTACCATCGACCCTGAAGAGTGCATTCGTCGCGCGGCAACAATACTACAGCATCAGCTAGCTGTCTTCGTAGATCTTGAAGACGCCGCTGATCAAGCGAAGGAAGAAGCTAAAGAACCAGAGATTGATCCGGTTCTACTTCGACCCGTAGATGATCTGGAATTAACAGTTCGTTCTGCTAACTGCTTGAAAGCTGAACAGATCTATTATATTGGTGATCTGATCCAGCGCACTGAAGTTGAATTGCTGAAGACTCCAAATTTAGGTAAAAAGTCGCTGACAGAGATCAAAGACGTTTTAGCTTCTAAGGGTCTATCCCTAAATATGCGTCTTGAAAACTGGCCACCGGCTAGCCTAAAGAATGATGATAGGCTGGCTTCTTAAGAGGCTGGTTTAACAATCAAGTTTGTAAGGATTTTAACATGCGTCATCGTAAATCAGGCCGTCATTTAAACCGTGACAGTGCCCATCGTAAAGCGATGCTTAAAAACTTGGCAATTTCTTTGTTCGAACACGAGTTGATTCGTACAACATTGCCAAAGGCGAAAGAACTTCGTCGCGTTGCTGAGCCTCTAATTACGTTGTCTAAAGTTGACACGGTTGCAAACCGTCGCTTAGCTTTTGACCGTACTCGTAATAAACAAGCAGTAGGAAAATTGTTTACCGATCTAGGACCTAGGTTCGTAGATCGTCCAGGTGGATATCTTCGCATTATTAAATGTGGTAGCCGTCCTGGAGACAGCGCTCCTATGGCTTATGTAGAACTGATCGGTCGCCCGATTACTGAAGAGTCGCAAGACTAGTCATTTACAAGCACTGAGATCTCGGTGCGTGTGCTAAGCAGTCACAAGTTTATTTGAGATTAATTAGCATTTTTAAAACCCGGCTTATACGTCGGGTTTTTTTTGCCCAAAAATTATCAATACTCAATTATAGTAACTAAAGTATTATCATTATTGTGATCTAAACTAAAGCCGCAAGGAGCAACAATTCTTATAGGTATAGCCGTCGATTGAGTGTTTTATACTTGGGTTGGGGCCCAAAAACAGATTTCATAGCTGCTTTTCGACCTGAATGTTTGCAACGATATGGCAGGGGAATCAGATAGCATCGATATGTGCTGCAGGCAATAGCCATGAAGCTCGCTGAATAATTGGCTAACTCCAGCGTTAGCCTTTGACTAAGATTGGTTTGAGGAATTTTCCGGTATAGGAATTTTTATTTTCAACTAACGTTTCCGGTGTACCAGTGCCGACGATCATCCCGCCGCCTATGCCGCCTTCAGGACCCATATCAATCACCCAGTCTGCAGTCTTAATTACATCCAAATTATGTTCAATAATCACAATGGTATTGCCGTGATCTCTTAGTCTAGTCATTACTTTTAATAATTGTTCTATATCGTGAAAATGCAATCCAGTGGTCGGCTCGTCTAAGATATACAAGGTTTGCCCAGTGTCTCTTTTGGAGAGTTCTTTAGCCAGTTTAACGCGTTGCGCTTCGCCGCCAGATAATGTCGTTGCCGCCTGACCTAATTTGATATACGTAAGGCCTACATCGACGAGTGTCTGAAGCCTGCGAGCGAGTGGCGGAATGGCATCAAAAAACTCTCGTGCTTCTTCGACTGTGAGTTGCAATATTTGATGAATATTCTTGCCTTTATAGTTGATCTCCAATGTTTCACGGTTATAGCGTTTGCTCTTGCAAACATCACATGCCACATAGATATCGGCTAGAAAATGCATTTCAACTTTGATCACACCATCGCCTTGGCAGGCTTCACAGCGACCGCCTTTAACGTTAAAGCTGAATCGTCCAGCTTTATAGCCTCTTGAACGCGCTTCTTGGGTGCCGGCTAAGAGTTCTCGCACGGTTGTGAAAATGCCAGTATAAGTCGCTGGATTTGATCGAGGCGTTCTTCCTATTGGGCTTTGGTTGATATCTATCACTTTGTCAAAATGTTCTAAACCTTTAATGCTTTCATAGCTAGCTACTTCCAGTGTCGTGGCTCGGTTAAGTTCGGTTGCGGCTAGTGGATATAAGGTGTTATTGATCAGCGTCGATTTACCGGAACCCGAGACTCCCGTTACACAGGTCAGAATCCCAAAGGGTATTTCTAGGGTAACATTGCGTAAATTATTGCCTGAGGCGCCAGTGATGGTTAAGGTTTTGCTCTTATTTGCAATATTTCGTGTTTTGGGAATGGCAATACAGCGCTTTCCAGACAAGTATTGACCGGTCAGGGACTTTGGATCGTTGATCACATGTTCCGGGGTGCCTGCGGAAATTATTTGACCACCGTGAACACCTGCCCCTGGGCCTATATCTATGACATAATCAGCTTGGCGGATCGCGTCTTCATCGTGCTCGACAATGATCACTGTATTACCTAAGTCTCTCAAATGGGTTAACGTTTTGAGCAGCCGCTCGTTATCCCGCTGGTGCAGACCAATGGAGGGTTCGTCTAATATATACATAACCCCGACAAGACCCGCACCGATTTGGCTAGCAAGGCGTATGCGCTGTGCTTCGCCACCGGATAGAGAATCAGCTTTTCTGTCTAGTGACAGATAATCTAATCCCACGTTGACCAAGAATGAGAGTCTCAATTGGATCTCATTAACAATTTTCTCAGCAATTTGACCTTGTTTCCCAGGCAGCTTTAAGGCTTTGAAATAGGTATGACTGTCGCCTATAGGGAGTTGTACAATATCAGGTAGATTTCTCCCGTCGATATAAACATGTCTAGCATCCCTGCGCAATCGACTGCCTTTGCAGGAAGGGCAGGCCTGCATGTTAAGATATTTTGCTAAATCTTCTCGCACCATATCTGATTCTGTCTCGCGATAACGACGTTCCAAGTTGTTGAGTACACCTTCAAAAGGATGCATTCTCTCAATCGCATCACCTCGGTCATTAACGTATTTAAAAGCGATAGACTCTTTACCTGTCCCAGAAAGAATAAGCTTTTGGTGTTTGCTATCCAATTTTTTAAACGGCGTGTCAATATCAAAATTATAGTGGCTGGCGACAGCTTTAAGCTGCTGGAAATAATATAAGGTGCGTCTGTCCCAACCCCGAATTGCCCCTTCGGACAATGTCAGTGTGTTGTCTTTGACAACTTTTGTCGGATCGAAGTATTGTTTGTTACCCAGGCCATCGCAACTAGAGCATGCACCATGTGGATTGTTAAAGGAGAATAGCCTAGGTTCAAGTTCTTGAATACTGTGACCGCATGTAGGGCAGGCAAAACGTGAAGAAAACACAATATCATCACCATCATCATCCATATACGCAATGCGTGCTATGCCGTCAGTGAGCCTCAACGCGGTCTCAAATGATTCCGCTAGTCTGATCTGTAAATCCTCGCGGACTTTAAATCTATCCACAACGACTTGTATAGAATGTTTTTTGTTTTTATCTAATTCAGGTGCACTGTCTAGATCTACCACAATGCCGTTAATCATCGCGCGCACAAAACCTTGGCTTCGCATTTCGCTCAGGGTATGTAAGTGCTCACCTTTTCTATCTTGCACTACGGGAGCCAGCAGCATCAGTTTTGAGCCTTGGGGCAGTGCGAGTACTTGGTCAACCATTTGGCTAACGGTTTGTGCTGCCAGTGGTAAATCGTGATCTGGGCAGCGCGGTTCACCTGCACGTGCAAAGAGTAATCTTAAGTAATCATAGATTTCAGTAATGGTACCCACGGTTGATCTTGGGTTATGAGAAGTTGATTTTTGCTCGATAGATATAGCCGGCGACAAGCCTTCAATATGATCAATGTCGGGCTTTTCCATCATAGACAGAAACTGACGGGCATAGGTCGAAAGTGATTCCACGTAGCGTCGCTGTCCCTCTGCGTACAAGGTATCAAACGCAAGCGAGGATTTTCCAGAACCCGACAGACCAGTGATGACTACCAGTTTGTCGCGGGGGATCTCGACATCAATATTTTTTAAGTTGTGCGTGCGTGCCCCGCGGACGATAATCTTATCCATGTGCTCTCCGGCATAAAAGAAATAGTCTATTTGTTAAGCAAAAATCAATCCGCCATTATAAAGAAAGCTGAAATGAAATACTGTTTATTATTACAGATATTTTATTTGAGACTGATCGTATGGCAGATACAGATGATATTGTGCTGTGAGCCGAAGACAGATTGATTATAAATCGATATTATGCAGGGTTATGTCAGCGAGCGGCTGTTTTGATTTATTCGCAGTGCTAACCCGAGTGTTCTCTTAATTAAATGCTGGTCCTGTGGAGGAGATTAATATTCAGTGCTGAAAAGCTCAGTATCAGCAAAAAAGGTGATTCAGATGGGATTTCAAAACCTTGGAAGATGTTTGTAGCTAGATGGT
Source organism: Gammaproteobacteria bacterium (assembly GCA_034111875.1). Classification (GTDB taxonomy): domain Bacteria; phylum Pseudomonadota; class Gammaproteobacteria; order Pseudomonadales; family Balneatricaceae; genus Rs1. The sequence continues at coordinate 21,678 of JAWUWK010000067.1, read as the reverse complement.
GCCCGAGGCCGGACTTGAACCGGCACAATCTTACGATCGGGAGATTTTAAGTCTCCTGTGTCTACCAATTCCACCACTCGGGCTAAGAGAAGCTTTTTATAGTAGGTCTTGGCAGCCTACTGTACGCAACTGAAAAGTACTTTCAAGCGAGCGGCTATTGTAGGGTCTCGCTAAAATTAGTCAAGGGTGTAAGTGAACATTTGCCGATTTAAATCAATCACGATAAATAATGACCTTACATTGTTGATGAAAGTTTGTTCTAAACGCTAGATGATGACCTAAAAAAAAAGTCTTCTTAAATATTGTTCAAAGGGATGCAATATTAGGGGTAGGTTTGCTATCATTGAGGATTGTATATAAAAACAGTGTTTTGGAGAGTAATATGGCGCGCGGCGTAAATAAGGTAACTTTAATAGGTAATGTCGGTGGCGATCCAGAAGTTCGCTACATGCCAAATGGCAGTGCCGTCACTACTATTACTCTTGCCACCAGTGAGAGCTGGAAAGATAAGCAAACAGGGCAAGCTCAAGAACGGACTGAATGGCATCGGGTGGTATTTTTTAACCGCTTAGGTGAAATTGCCGGTGAATATTTGCGTAAAGGGTCGAAGGTTTATGTCGAGGGATCATTACGTACTAATAAGTGGCAGGACCAGGAAGGTAAAGACCGCTACAGAACAGAGATTATTGGTAACGAAATGCAAATGCTAGATTCTCGTGGTGGCAGCGAAGGCGGCATGCAGCAAGGTCAACAAGGCGGCTATCAACAGCCAGCTCAACAGCAATCGGCTCCGCAACAGAATTATCAGCAGGCGCCGCAACAGAACTATCAACAGGCTCCACAGCAGCTAGCACCCCAGCAACAGGCACCTCAGCAGAACAAACCACAGCAACAACAAGCCCCTGCAGCGGCACCCAATTTTGATGATTTTGATGATGATATTCCGTTTTAGGAGACTATTAATGTAAAATGTTACATTTAAAATAGATTATCTTATTAAAGCCCTGCCACTGCAGGGCTTTTTTGTTGATGGTGTTTAGCTTTAAAGACCTTTAGAGATTTTTTTTTGAGGTTTAAGATCAGGGGATTGGTAGCGCGTTTCGACTGCGCCGAGCTCATTTCTCTTGGATCGGCTAAAAGGAACCCAACCAACGAAAATTCCACCCTAGGATTGCAGAAATACTTCTGCGTGATTCACTAAATGGCCTGCCGTTAAGATGCGCCGCCCATGGCCCAGCTTCACTCCTCGTGACATTCTGTCACTCCACTCGGTCTACTAGTAAAATTACGCCGGCTGCGATCCAAGTGGGCTGATATCGCTGCGTACTGTGCAAAGAGTTACGTTTATTTGTAATAAACTAGAATGTTAGTGATAACTGCTGAGTTATAAGAAAAAACTAGTTATAAAAGCGCCTGTCCCAAATATATCCAACTAACGACTAACGACTAACTACCCCGAAAGTGCAAGTAGACCTGCGAGCATCAGCGCCAAGACCAGAGCCTGCAAATAAGTTGACAGAAGACGAACGCCAGCTAGTATTAGCAACGTGTAATGAAGCGAGGTTTTCTAGTTTACCTCCATTACAGATCGTCCCAACATTACAAGATGAAGGTGTTTATATCGCTTCAGAATCAACGTATTACCCTGTGCTTAAAGCCAACAAGCTAAGCAATCATGTGGGCCGTAGCCGACATGTCACGACAAGAAGTAAACCGATGGCTTACCAAGCTAAAAATCCCAATGAAATCTGGTCTTGGGATATTACTTATTGCCCATCTATCATTAAAGGGCAGTTTTATTATCTGTATATGTTTGATGATATTTATAGCCGTAAAATCGTTGGATATGAAGTCCACAAACAGGAGTGTGGAGAGTTAGCCGTTCAGTTTATGCAACGAAACATGCTACGTGAACAATGTTTTAATCAGCCACTGGTTTTGCATTCAGATAACGGTTCACCAATGAAATGCCTAACCATGAAGGCGAAGCTTGAAGAGCTGGGAGTAACCGCTTCACTGAGTCGACCGAGTGTGAGTAATAATAACCCTTATTCTGAGGCCCTTTTTAGGACACTAAAATACCGTCCAGACTGGCTTAGCAAAGGCTTTAAAAACTTGGTGGAAACGCGTGAATGGGTAGATAAATTTGTTACTGGGTATAACGAGGAACATAAGCACAGTAAGCTAAATTTTGTCTCGTCAAGCGAGCGGCATAGAATGCAAGATGGAGGTGTTTTATCTCATCGCAAAGCGGTAATTGAAGCTGCACAAGAGAAAAACCCAATACGTTGGCCTAACGGAATAAGAAATTGTGACCCAATCGGTGCCGTGATGCTGAACCCAGCTAAAGAACCTGATCAACAGGCACGAAAGACAGCGTAAATCAAAGAAAAGAGTAACAACTACCTTGAAAAACACCGATGTTTATGCGGCTAAATGCGATTAAATTTAATTGGCCGTGAATTAGCTGAAAAAAAATGTAGTCTGGGCAACTGGCACCCAAACAAGTACTTCGGTCAACGTGATTGCCTGGGGGCCTGAGGAAGACATAGGTGCCCTTGTTAAAATAGGCCACCACGCTGATGTCGGGCAGCATATGATGGAGAGTATTAAGTAGGACTTTTAGCGATCCCTCTCAATAGCTGCCATTTTACAATATGTAGCTATTATCATCGCCCTAAATTCTGTTCAGGTTGAAAATTATATGACAGAGCCCAAAAACTGCTGTTATTAAGGACTGAATAAAAAGCGCCTGTCCCAAAGATTTTGCCAAAGATTTTCCTCCCAAAGATTTTTCAAAGATTTTTTTACCTGCCTGTTTCAGCTACTTTAAAGTACGATAAAACCGAAGTTTATCTTTTAGTAAGCAAGCGCCGATTCAATAATATTGCAGATAAAGCCCGCACTCTAGAGGCTGTTATATTTTACAGAGTGAATATCTTGTTGCCAGAAACAATAATTATTTTTTCCGGCTTTTTTGACATTATACATAGCAATATCTGCATTTTTTAAGAGTTCAATTGCATTGGTTGTATCATCAGGAAAAACCGACATTCCGATGCTTAAAGACAGTGGTACTACTTGTGGGGGTATGCTTTTAACTATTTCATTAGCAATAGATGAAATAATTTCTGTGTTGTTTATATGCGGAAAAAGAATGATAAATTCATCCCCGCCGATACGAGCGACCACGTCTTGTTCGCGAACACAAGAACGTAAATGTTCGGCAATATTACACAGTGTCTTATCGCCCATATAATGGCCGTATTCATCATTGATTTGCTTGAAATTATCTAAATCAATGAACATCAATACTAGTTTAGATTGATCTAATTGTGCTCCATCGATAAGTGTCTGCAAATGCTCCATAGCGAACTTTCTTGTGTAAAGGCCGGTTAATGTATCTTGATCTGCAATTTTACTCAGCTGGTCTTTTAAATGTTCTCGTTCAATAGCATTTTGTCTAAATACCACCATTGCATCGGCCATATTTCCAATCTCGTCTTTACGCTCATTGACAGAAATATTAATCGATAATTCATTGTTTGAAAGCTTCTTCATCATGTTAGTCATAGCGACTATAGGCTGCGAAATGTCGGTAGATATAAGATAACCAACGATTAGGATTACCAGCGTCAGCAATAATCCACCGATCAGCAAGAATTGACTCATTTCGTAAACCGGTTGTAATACTTCTGCTTGATCAATTTCTGCAACCATAGCCCATTTCATTGAAAGTACGCTAATAGGTGTGAAACTTGAGTAGACAGGTATTTGTCGGTAATCCTTTATGACACCAAAGCCTGTCTCACCTAACAATGCTCGATGCACTGAAGTCGAGTCTACTGTTGTCATTAAAATACTACGATCTTGGAAAAAACGTGAATTTGAGCGCATTAATAAATCAGGACCTACCACATAGGTTTCACCTGATCTTCCCATACCGGCTGAAACTTGCATAATCCTATCGATTGGCTCAATAGGTAATTGTAATACGAGGACACCTAAGTATTTATTATGTAGATCAAAGATAGCAGTACCGATAAAACTGGCAGGCTCGTCTGAGCTAGGATGATAGGGTGAGAAATCTGATATATGGATTACTCCTGGGCTCTGTCCGGTGTTTATCTGTTGGAACAGTTTTGCAAGACTGGTGTTCTGCCATTTTCCGTTAAGGAGGTTGGTTGAAAAATCAGCTTCCTTTTGAACAGAGTAAATAAGATCTCCGGCTGTGTTGATTAAAAATAGATCGTAGTAAGCGTCTGTATCTATCATGTTACTAAGATAAGGATGGGTTTTTTGGTGCACTTGGCTGTATTTGCTACCGTCTAAGGCGGTTAAAAATGCCCCTTTTCTGCCTTTAGTGTAAGGATTTTCGTGGATATATAGCTGTTTTAACCGATGGCCTTTATCATCTTCGATCACTTGCCAAGCTGCGTCAAAGTCCTTTATAGACTTTATGATCAATGGGCTTTTAGCATGGAATGTTATTTGATGTATTATTGTATCGAAATATTGTTGTAGCGCTGATTTTCGAGAAGATAATAACGACTGTAGGTTATCTCTGGCTGTTTCTTTCATGCTACTAGCGGTTTTATTATAGGCAATAAAACCTGTTGCTATTGCAGAGAGCAAAGCAAAAGTAATCATAATCAAGGGTATTTTCTGAGTAATTTTAATATCTTTTAACATATAGGGATTATAGTAGATAAATGATCAATATCATTATTATAATAAAATAATTTCATAAATTTAATGTTGTTTAGTAAGGAATTAATTATTTAGTATCCAAAACATAGTTGATTATCAAAGTAATTGAATAAGATGACAATTGTACCTATAGTCGTTTGATAGTGGAGTTGTAATTTAAGGTGATAAAACTAATAACAAGTATACCCTAAATATTGATAGGCCATACTTTGTCTTGCCTTTTTTACAATATAATTTTGTAATTAAAGTAGAGGGTCGCTGGATTCATTCTGTGTAACTGTTCTTTGTCGTTATTTAAACATGAGGTTTAAGTTCTTGCTCAAACTCGATCATAAATCTATTGAGCGCAGGCTTACAGTGCCTAATTGGCAAAGTCCATTTTTCGAGGCGGATTCTACCGCTAAATATACAACTTTTAGAGCAGCATCATCACTGGGTAATACTTTGCACGTCTTAACCGATTTACGGATCACACTATTGAGCGACTCGATAACATTGGTGGTATGCATGACCTTACGTATATCGCTTGGATAGGAAAAGAGAGTGATCACATTATGCCAATTTGAAAACCATGATGTACTGATCTGAGGGTACTTATTAACCCATTTCTTCGCGAACCGCTCCAATTCTAACCTAGCCTCATCCTTAATCGCTGACTGATAAATCAGCTTCAGTGGCCTCGTCACTGCTTTGTGGTCTTGCATGGCATAAATTTTAGGCATAAATTTTAACGAATGACACACCAAGTGTGCGATACACAGTTTTATCCTAGCTGCAGGGTAAGTAGCACTGATCGCATCAGGAAAGCCTTTTAGCCCATCTCCACAAGTAATAAGCAAATGTTCTATACCAGGATTTTCAGTTGAGTTAACACTCAAAGGCAGAATTTAGCCCCTTCAGTCTGAGCAATCCACAGGCCAAAAAGCTCTCTTTAGCCTTCTATATTGATGCCTAAAGCAAGATGATTCTACAGCGGCTTCTAGAGTCAGCTTGGTGAGAAAAGCGCTTAACTGGCTAAGGTCTTCTGGTGTTTTAAGATCTTTGGCTAATTTTGCAGCCATCGCTTTGCGTTTTTTGTGATCCATGTGCTTGCTCACAATTATACCTTTTGACTAGGTTATAGATGATGAGCAGTCATATCATTATTTTTACATCCTCCACAAGGTATATTAAATACGCAGCTATGCTATCCCAATTGACGACTTGACTCTTTAGATTAAGCCAGCTGCTAAGCGCCTTCAGCAGCACCTTTTGGACACTATTCTACTAACCAGGCATTGGCTGACAGTTATGTATTATGAAAATATCTAATGTATGTTTATTGCCACTATTAGACTTATATTTATTATTTAATACTATAGAAAAAACAAAATAAATTTTATATTTCAGTTTAAATTCATAAAAATAAAAATATTTCCTTTGTTAATAATAGTAGTAACAGCTATAAATAAAGGGTAGTTGGGAGCTTAGGTCGTATGATGCGTGAGGGCTCTCTTGATTATGTGATTATTACGAGGATTAACTAATGAGCCATATTGTTGAAACTGTTGAACGTACTGAATATAAAGGAGCAACAGCCGGGGCTGACACTATTACTATCTTGCAAGAAGGACACCACGAAGTATATGCACTAGGAGGCGCGAACACTATCACCATGGCAGACGGTGACCACTACATTAAATCAGAGAACGGTGCCGACACGATCACCGTCACAGACGGTGACAACATAATCGAAGTTGGCAATGGCGCGAATACTATCGTTGCGACAGATGGCAACAACCACATCACCACTGGTAACGGTGCCGACACCATCAGCACAGGCGGTAAAGCTGGCGGTGGTAATGAAATCTTCGCGGGCAACGGGGCCAACACGATCACAACCGGGGCTGGGAATGACGAAGTAACGAGCGGTAGCGGTGCCGATATCGTCTCGACTGGTGCTGGTAATGATACGGTCAATGCTGGCATTGGAGCCAACACGATCACCACCGGAGCGGGGAACGATAAAATCACCATCGTGGGAGGCACCGATACAATTACTGCCGGAGTGGATAACGACACCCTCATCGCTCAGTTTGGTAAGGCGACAAGTACTGTTAGCATCAATGCTCTGGCTGGTAATATTGAGCTTGGTTACGCTGGGAACATCTCTGGACTTGGCATCGCGACCTTCGAAGGCGTTGAGAACTTCGAGATAACTTCCGGCACTTTCGACGATATCATTGAGACGGGTGGTGGAAAAGATATCGTTCGCGCGGGCGGGGGAGATGATATCGTTACTCTCGGCAGCGGCGACGACGAAGCCATCTATCAAATGGCCGAAAATGCAGGTGCGACGGATGTCTATTACGGCGGCGCGGGCACTGATACACTCACGCTAGAGTTTACTAAAACTGAATGGGATTCTTTAGGTCTGAAGATTGAGTATAGTACAGTCACTGTGACTGATACGTTCGAATTCGATGCTGGACTTACAGTAAGTGAGTTTGAACACCTAACCGTTCTAGTAGATGGTGAACAGATTGATGCATCGATTGAACTTACAGGCGGCACCTTAATCTCATTTGATTTTGTGGTTGGTCTTTAAATTTTTATAAGTAACGTCATGTTGAAAAAGCGAGGTGGCAGCGGCCATCTGGCCTTTTATTTCAATGATTTTATCTGAGAATAACCAGTGGTTTTGTCAGAACAACACTGCTTGAGTCGGACAGTGCGGTTTCGTAGCCCTCGCTCATAACGAAAACAGACCCCGCCAAGTACTTTCACAGTAGTCCCGAGATCCTCCGCCTAGCGGTCATATGCACCTTCGATTTGCACGTTCGCGGGATCTACATTAGCCACCAAACTGTAAGGCACTGGTGGAATAGATTCGGGCCGATGTTTGCCGCTGAAGTTCGCTGTAAACCTGTCCAGAAAATGCCTATATACTCGAATGGGCAGCGGCACCTGGACGCGGTTTTCGTGAAGATAAACAGCGAGCGCCATTACTTTTGGCGCGCGTCCTTCGTCACAAAGTGGCATTGAAAGTCCTCAACAAATCAACCAAGCGCCACCGCCGCGCTTATATATTGGTGTCCGACAAGCAGAGATTCTAGGGTGCGCCGATGAAGGAAATCGACAGTGCCGAGAAGCAGGAAACTGGCCGCTGGCTGAACAATCGGGCTGAGAATTCCCAGCGTGCGTTTCAGCGACGCGAGCGAGCTATGCATAGGTTTCGCCGCATGCGAAGTCTGCAGAAATTCTTCGCCGTTTATGCCAGCATCTACAACCCTTTCTATTGGGAGTGCGCGCTTTACAGCAGAGTCAATTTCAAGCGTAACTCTGGCGTCGCTCTCGCTCGGTGGAGCCAACTTTGTGCGACATAAGTTCTGGCATTTAGGGCCATACTGAGACGGGTTCGCATCCGTCTGACAGCACCACTTTAGGTCTCGAATACTGCATCGCGCAGCAATGTCGGTTGTGAGGTGATGACGAGAGATGTCACAGTATAAGATCATTGGGTTGGCCCCGCCGCTTTGCTTGAGCCAGAACGTAGCCGATTATATCGGTCGATGCGGCGGCGAAAGCTCGGCAAGAGCTGCCGTGGCCTGTATAAATACCGACTTAGTGATGGTTGACCGACTCACTCAGCTAAAACCGCTAGGGATTGAAGACGCGTGCGCATCCAGCAGAAGGTCCAAGAATTATGCTATCTACTGTACAGCATAATCAACGGCTTCCACCATAGAAGTGGCGCTTGCATTGGAATCATTTAAAAAGCGGGAAGCACTATTAATACAGGCGATACCGCCACAGGCAGTTAACTGATCATCTCGATAATTTCGGTTATGATCTTTCAACGCCCTGGATTGCCATGGCTAATAATGACGGGTTTATCTGAGTGGGCGAATATATCCATACTCGTAGGATAGCCAGTATGAGAGATGTCCATAAACAGATGATTAGCCTTAATGCTATCGATTATCGTCCGGCCTTTGGCAGTTAAACCTCAATCTTGGCCGTGACTCATGTGCTAGTATTTTAATCAAGTGAGTGTTTTTCAACCGCTCCCTGAGGTTATATTCTTCGCCGTTTTTTGTCTAGGGACCCGGTATTAATCTACTGCGAAAGCTTAAAATTTGGCCATAATCGCCGCTCTGAGATCGGCTTTTTTTGATAGCCAGCGAGCGTCTTTTAATTGTAAATCAGCCAGATTGATCACTAGAGTCATACAGTAAGTGCACTACAGTGACATTTTGCCTGGTGATTGAAGGGGAGTCGAATGGTAGCGATTGCAATTATATCTATGCATAAAAAGGGCTGAGTAAATGGATCTCTATTTGCTTTAATAAGCCTAATATCAGCTATTAATGAAATACTATAAGCGCCTATATAAAGTCTTTTCGAAGACAAAAGATCCCCTAGGTATCGGCGCAGTTACGGTAGACTAATGTTCAGATTAAAAATAGATCAGTAAAATTTTCATTGTTTAAATGACATTTATTGATAAGCTATTAGCTGTGTTTTAACGAATCATGCGAAACCAGCGCCATAAGCTAAGAATATCTGCCAGTGCCGCGGCCACATAGGTTAGTGCGCAGGCTTTTAGAATGCGCTTGGCGGCAACCATATGTTCTTCTGGAAGATAACCTTGGGCTAATATGGGCAGTGCCTTATTATAACTGGCGTCGTATTCTTCAGGCAAAATAGCCGCATACATCAGCACAGAAACCAGCATCGTTAACAGGCCGGCCGCAACGCCCAAAAACATAATTACTGGGCTTTTTAGCACGATTGTTAACAGCGGGATGCTCATTAAAATCATCGAACCTGCGCGTTTAATGATGGCTGCCTTGCCCAAATACCGTTGACGTAATTTGGTGACGGCTTCATCGTTATTAAATTGTATAGCATGGCCAACTTCGTGGGCGGCTACGGCGACAGCGGTCAGCGACTTGCCTGCAAAAACATCGGGGCTCAGACACACTAATTTTTCATCGGGTGAATAGTAGTTTTCACCCGCTGAGCCCATCTTTACCCGCACTTCCTTTAGTTCAAAGCGCTCGATAAGATGCGTGGCTAGCTCTGCCCCAGTACCTGGCATATCCGCAATCGGCGTCGAGTATTTTCGCAATATATAGCGTACCCAGAGTGATGGGCCGTAAGCCAAAATTAATACTAAACAGAGTAATAAGAGATAAATCATGTCTTTAAAGGTCGCTAGTTTGAGTTTTAACAATAGTCCTTTATTGTACATTATTTCTGCTCAATGAGGTCAAATCTATGGCAGTAGAATACATTGATGTTTACCTACTGGTGGTCACTGCGCTTAAATTTATAGGTTTGCCTTGTCTTTGCATCAGCGAAGCGAGAAGATCCCGATATTCCAGCTCTGCCTCGTTAAATAGCCTGCTATTAGCCTTAAATGACCAGAACATCTTCCTCAAATCTGCTTTTGCTCGCTACGATCGACCAAGTCCTACAAGCGCCTAGAAAATGATGGTCGCTTTTTATTCTCAGATAATTAGTTAAAAGTGATAATTCAACTATCGTTATTTTCAATCTTGATTATGATGTTGCGTCTGGGCCGTATAAAAGCAGCAAAGCCTAATGTTTCGGACTAAGCTGCTAGCAGTATCATGATATTAGCTTTATCTGCTAGTCGGTGGAGTATTTGGGTAAGTCTTGGATGACTGTTATCAAGGCAAACAAAACACTTTATATTTTAGCAGTAGCGCCGTAAACCGGTCCATAGCGAACACTTGAGTTTCTTTCAGTTCGATGAAAAATAAAGAAATAGCCATCATTAACAATTTTTGGATTCATATGATCAAGAAAATAAAGCTTAGAATTACTTTCAGTATACTGCTCATAATTATTGTTCTTTCTGCTGGATGTACCATGGTTAATAAATATTTAGTCAGCAGTCACGATGCTAATGAGGCCGGTTCAATAGCAGAAAAAGTGTCTAAATCTGCCCAGTATAATGGCGAAAATTTTGAAAATAAATCACAGGCTGAACCAAACCCTTCACTATCGTCTATGTTGAAAATGTATCTGTTTGATAAGCAACAGCCGGCTTCCCCGGAGACTCCTCTCCAAGTAACGCCTATCAGTAAAGCGCAGTTAATTGCCTTGCAAGAGCAGAGTGATGTCCAGGGGATGCTATTTTTTCGCTTAGGGCACTCTAGTTTATTGATCTTACTCGATGGAGAGTACTGGTTAACTGACCCAGTTTTTTCTGAGCGAGCTTCGCCTTTTACTTTTATTGGTCCCAAGCGCTTTCATGAAACGCCAATCGAGATAGATCAGCTGCCTAATATTAAAGGGGTTATTTTATCTCATAACCACTACGACCATCTAGACAAAAAGGCAATCAAACAATTGATTGGTAAAGTTGAACATTTTTATACCCCTTTAGGGGTAGGTGAAGACTTAATAAAATGGGGTGTTAAACGTCGTAACGTCACACAGCTAGATTGGTGGGAGTCAGTTGAAATTAAAGGGGTTAGATTAACTGCCACGCCAGCTCAACATTTTTCAGGGCGGGCACTGACAGATAAAAACCAAACTCTTTGGTCGAGTTGGGCCGTGAAAGGGCTACAGGGAAGTTTCTTTTTTTCAGGTGATAGTGGCTATTCTGATCAGTTTAAACTGATCGGCGACAAATTAGGCCCCTTCGATTTCTCTTTTATGGAAACCGGTGCATACAACCAGATGTGGTCAGAAATACATATGTCACCTAGAGAATCGGCGCAAGCCCACATAGATATAAAAGGGCGCTATTTAGTGCCTATACACAATGGTACATTCGACTTGAGTTTTCACGCTTGGAATGATCCCTTTGAGCAGATTTACAAATATGCGCAAGCGCTTGATCTCTCTCTACTCACACCATTGATGGGGCAACAAGTTAATCTAAGGTCATTAAAAGAAAAGGGAATCCAAAATACTCAGTGGTGGCGGGAATAGACCCCAAAAGGATAGCTATTAACTGCGGCGGTAATCTAAGGACTAGGTTAATCCAATATAGTCGAGCGGACACTCGCTTGGAAACCCGACCCAAAATGGCTGTCTTACTCATCGGCTTCCCAGAATCTAATAGGTACAGATTCATTTATCTAGGGTACTGTGATACTAAGTCACCTCAGATGATTGCAAGCAATCCCACTGCCTTTAATATCACTTTTTGTGATGACACTGATGCGAGTGCTTCGCTACAATATATGGCCACTTGCTGGTATCTCCTCGGTTTACTGTTTGAAGTTATTAACTATCCATACTATTTTGAGATCACAAAACGATGACTGTTAATATTAGTTGCCCACATTGTAATGTTAGTAACCGCCTACCTAAATCTCGGTTAGCTGATAAGCCTAATTGCGGTAAGTGCAAACAGGCTATTTTCACTGCTCAACCTTTAGTACTGACCAGTGCTAACTATTCAAAACAAGTGATTGGCAATGAGTTGCCCGTACTAGTCGATTGTTGGGCGAGTTGGTGTGGACCCTGTATGCAATTTACACCTGTTTTTGAAAAGGCCGCTGCTGAATTTGAACCTAACATACGGCTGTTAAAATTAGATACAGAAGCAGAACAAGCGATTGCGGCCAAATGGGCTATCCGCTCTATACCCACTTTAATACTTCTGCAAAGGGGTAAAGAAGTTGCGCGTAGCAGTGGCGTGATGCCTCTTGGTCAACTGAAACTTTGGTTGCAGCAGCATGCAATCACAGTCTAAAAATTTAGATTAATCACTATTAATACCCTGCTACTGCCATTTCTGTCAGTGGGGCTGTTTAATTATCTCTCGGTACTTTCAGTCATCTTGAAATAAATCGCAAACACTTGTACTGAGGGGCCGTTTGAGGTTTAATTTGCGGTTGCTGCACTTATCTTGGATAAATAATCAATATCTGTATTAAGAAACGCCAAATAATAGGGGCTATGTACGCGCTCTTTAGTTTAACTGTTTATGCGGGAGATTGCGCGATAGTTGAAGGGGCTCCCCCTTTAAATCTAAGGCTTCGGTTACCAGCCAATAAGTGTTTAGGCGGCGAATAAACTCAACCTAGAAATCTGAGTCAAACAAGCCGGTTTTATCAAGCGCGAATTGATTCAGAAAAGCGTTTGGGAATTCGCCCATATAGTTTATTGGAGAACCTTAAAGGATGCCTAAAATGGCGCTGTTAACGTTGCGAATTGCAAAGTTTGCCAAGTTTATTTTGGCCTGATGGATGTGTCTCAAAGCGCAAAGGCAGGCAGTGGTTTGGCCCATTACAAACTCTTGAAAAGCGGGTAGAGTAAACAGCTTACTCAAGTAAATACATGTGCATGTATGCAGTTGTTGGTGTTTAGCAGCGACTGCATATCTGTAGTCAAAAATAACCATAACTTATGCTTACGGGTCATTTGGCTGCTCTGAAAGTATCTTGAATTTCTCTCTCAATATACCCCTGGGTATTATAGCGGCGGGTGTAACTTACTTACGTGTTTGGGCAGAGCCAATAAAGACCAGGCAGTCAGTAAATACTTACATTCAGAGAACGTAGTTGCAAGCAGGAAGTTTATGCCTCGTGCCAGTCAGTGGTTAATTATAAATAAGTGTTTAACGCTTTTCGTGGGCCTTCAGCGATTATAACTCGCTCACCCGCTTCAGTTCATAAAGCGCATCTAACGCTTCTCGCGGTGTTAGCTCATCCGGGTTTATATCCGTTAAAATCGCAATCGCTGGATTGTCTGCGAGCTCTTGCGGGGCAAACATATCATTCTGGTGGGGCTGATTATCAACACGACTGCGACTATTTAATTGGCTACTGTCTTGTTCTAATTGCTGCAATTTACCTTTAGCATCACTGATCACTGGCAAGGGTATGCCGGCTAGTTTAGCGACTTGTAAACCGTAGCTTTGGCTTGCCGCCCCCTCTTTTATTTCGTGCATGAAAACAATGTTGTCTTTATGTTCAAGGGCGGTTAAATGGACATTTTTAACTTGATTTATCTGCTCAGGAAGGACCGTTAACTCGAAATAGTGGGTGGCGAAAAGGGTGAATGCATTGACTTTTTTCGCTATATGTTCGGCACATGCCCAGGCGAGTGAAAGGCCATCAAACGTGCTAGTGCCTCTGCCTACCTCATCCATCAACACTAAGCTGCGGTGGGTTGCATTATTAAGAATGTTGGCGGTTTCAGTCATCTCTACCATAAAGGTTGACCGACCGCCGGCGAGATCGTCGGAGGAGCCCATACGGGTAAAAATTCTATCAACTAAGCCAATACTGGCACTTTTTGCCGGTACGAACGAGCCGATGTGGGCAAGTAAGGTAATCAGCGCTGCTTGGCGCATATAGGTCGACTTACCGCCCATGTTGGGACCGGTAATAATCAACATCCGTCGACTGTCATTCAAAACCAGATCGTTAGCGACAAAAGGTTTGTCCGATACTTTTTCAACCACTGGATGACGCCCTGCCTGAATAGAAATGCCGGCACTTTCACTCAGTAACGGTGGGTTAAAAGACAGCGTGTTGGCACGTTCCGCAAAGTTGGCTAAGGTATCTAATTCAGCCAGTGCTGAGGCGGTATCTTGTAACGAGTTTAATGCTTGGGCTATGTCTTCTAACAATTGATCGTAAAGGGCTTTTTCGCGGCTCAAGGCCCTGCTCTTAGCCGAAAGTGCCTTGTCTTCAAAGGCTTTTAACTCTTGTGTGATAAAACGTTCAGCATTTTTCAGCGTTTGACGACGTACATAGTCCGTGGGGATTTCAGCGGAGAGGGCCTGAGCTTTACTGATTTCAATAAAATAGCCGTGCACTCGGTTGTAACCTACTTTAAGGGTTGGAATACCAGTGCGGGCCTTTTCTTTCTCTTCTAATTTTAGTAAATAATCACCGGCATTTTCGCTAATCCCACGCAACTCGTCTAATTCAGCATCAAAGCCAGTCGCAATGACACCGCCATCGCGTATCACAACTGGTGGGTTGTCGATAATTGCCGTTTGTAACAGTGTCGCCATGACCGGGTATTCGGCTATAGTGTGCGCTAACTGATTAATCCTGATTGAAACTTCGGCTATCTGAATTTTCTGAGATTCTGGCTGTTGCTCTTGTTGCAGCGCTTTTTGCAGTAAGGGCAATATGTTGAGACTGTCTCGCAGGCGCTCTAAATCTCTGGGTCTTGCAGATCTTAACGCGACCCGTGAAAGTATCCGCTCTACATCGCCGATTTGTTTTAGATGTTCGCCAATACTTTCAAACCTATAATCGAAAAGTAACCAGTGAATGGCTTCTTGGCGCTGGTTGAGAATCTCTAGATTGCGCAGTGGTTGGTTAATCCAACGGCGCAGCATACGAGAGCCCATGGCGGTGCTGGTATTATCAATGACACTGACGAGTGTGTTGTCGCGTCCACCGGACAAGTTTTGGTCAAGCTCTAAGTTCTTGCGTGTCGCGGCGTCGATAATCACCGTCTCACTGCGCTGTTCTACGCTGATTCTCTGTACATGAGGCAGTGCCGAGCGTTGAGTATCTTTGGCGTACTGCAACAAACAGCCACCGGCACTGATGGCAAGATCGAGGGTGTCGCAACCAAAACCTTGCAAATCTTGAGTGTTAAACTGCTGACAGAGCAGCCTTCTGGCCGTTTCCTCTTCAAAATGCCAAGGGGCCTGAGACCTCAATCCCTGGCAATGTTGTAACAGTGTTGCTAAGCCGCTGTCTTCGTTATAGAGCACCTCTTTAGGTTTTAAGCGTTCAAGTTCGCCAAGTAACGCCTCTTCTCCAATGACTTCCTGCAGACTAAAGTAGCCAGTGCTTATGTCAACCACCGCTAGCCCAAAATGGTTCTGCTGTTGATTGATAGCGATCAGTAAATTGTCACTGTTCTCATCCAAAAAGGCTTCATCGCTCAAGGTCCCAGGGGTGACTATTCGAACTACTTCGCGCGCCACTGGACCTTTACTGGTCGCCGGATCTCCCACTTGTTCGCAAATCACCACCGATTCACCCGCGCGTACTATTTTTGCTATGTAAGTCTCAGCGGAGTGGTAGGGGAAGCCAGCCATTGGAATGGGCTCACCATTTGCCTTGCCTCTTGCGGTAAGAGAGATACCTAATAATTGCGCCGCGCGTTTAGCATCGTCAAAAAACATCTCATAGAAATCGCCCATACGATAGAAAATAATTTGATCGGGGTGCTCTGCTTTTATCTTGAAGTACTGTTGCATCATCGGCGTGTGTTGGCTTTTAGCGGCAGCGGTCATATTAATGTCTTTAGCGAAAGGTTAGTTTGAATGCGCACAATTTTACGTCAATTAACTGATAATGCGTAGTATTAGTTCTGAATCTGCAATACCAAGTTCAACTCAAATAACCACATCCGCTGGGTTTTGAAATTGTGCTAGTCTTTCTGCGAAGACTTTGACTCCATGCTCGAACAATTCGCGATTTGGCTGGCCGCCAATGGAAAAACGTAAGGCGTTGTATTGCACTGGATTAGAGGGGTTAAAATAGACATCTGCGCTGCGCGAGGCATATTGATGCAGAAAATCTTGTTCTAGAACTCTCTTAGGGGATAACTTTCAACCTAATTACTAATAAATCACCCCGCTAATTTTTAAGAGGAGCGCTCCTTCGACGCTGCAATTAGCACGAATGATTAAAACCGTTAAGCGCTGACTAGAACCTGTGTAAGGATACAGACCTTAGAGCTCAGGTGGTTGCCAAGGCAGTCAGCGCGTCTTAAATTTTATCATGGCTCGAGTAATAAACAACGCATGAAAAGAGCGGTATATATGTAAGAGCACCGTCTATTTATCAATGATCGATTAACCTGCGAAGCGAAACAGAGTGCTTAAAATTGTTCAGTCGCGCGATGAACACGACAATTTAGTTTGACTATGATGGGATGTATATATGTTCTATGGAAGGTGTTGCGATGTTAGCGACATTGCAGGGGTTAGGTGTGGCTCCTTCATTTAACATACCTTTAGTAAGTAACGATAATACTTATTCAGAATCAGTGTTTAAGACATTGAAATACCGTTCAGAACAACCTGAAAAGGCGTTTTTAAATATCGATACCGCAAGGCACTGGGTGAAAGGTTCTGTGCAGTGGTACAACAATCAACATCAGCACAGTAACGTTAAATTTGTCCCTCCAGCTCAGCGGCGCAGTCCAGAAGATATGGCAATATCACTCAATCGAAAACGGGTATATGCAGCCGCAAGAGCGCATTCCCCGATAAGATGGTCAGGTGATGTTAAAAACTGAGATTATATTGAAGAGGTTCACCTCAGCCCAGAGAAAGAAAAAATTAAAGATATAAAAGAAGTGGTGACATAAAATTAAACTTTATGCTATGGCTCCCTTAAAAAATGTTGTTTGTAACGAAACCCTCATTCACTCTTTTCTTAGTTTCTGCTATAATGATTACCATAGCCTGAATAGCAACCAATAGGTGTGTCGTTTTTGATAAATTTTCGTGTCGTATTACTGTTCTCAATATTAATGGTGAGTCCATTTCAGAATGCGCAATCCCTGAGGATAGTCACTGAAGAATTCGCGCCCTATAACTTTCAAGTAGACAGTGAAGCAAGGGGATTATCTAGCGAAATTGTTAAAGCGGTGTTGAAACAGGCCAACCTGCAGGCCTCGATCGAATTTTACCCTTGGGCGCGTGCTTATGAGATAGCTAATACAGAGAAAAACACCCTGATTTATTCGATCGCTCGAATCCCTGAACGCGAGGCTGCGTTTCACTGGGTAGGCGCAATAGCACCCTATAAAACATCGCTTTATAAACTCAAGGCGAACAAGTTTATTCAAGTTGACTCCATTAACCAAGCTAAAAAGTACCAGATAGGGGTCTCGCTCAACGATGTCACTGTTGCTTACCTGCAGCGGCATGAATTTGATTCTCTCAAAACAGTCTCCTCAGATGTGCTAAATATACGTTTACTGGCTAACAATCGCATTGATTTGATCGCCTACGATGAAGCATCGTTTGCCCATACTTTACAGAAAGAGGGTTTAGATGCTTCCTTATTCGAGCGGGCTTTTCGACTCGACGAATTATCAAATCAACTTTATATGGCCTTTAGTTTAGGCTCCGATGCCGCTTTAGTCATCGCCTTTAAAGAGGGTTTGGCAGCCATTAAGATGAACGGTATATATGATAAAATTCAATTGAAGTACCTCAATATTGAATAAACATCTAGTGTTTAGTTGGATCACTGCGTTTTTTCCTCTTATTAACCAATCGCCATCAAGACACCTGGCAATAGTGATATGAAGCAGATCTTGCGCAAAGATAATATTATTGCGAAACGTCTAATTGTTGGCGTTGTGCTGTTCAGTACATTATTGACGCTGTTAACAACCTCGATCCAATTATATTACGATTACCGTCATTCCGTCGTAACGATCAATAAAAACCTGCAGGAGATTCAAGTGACTAGCCTGCCGATTATCGTTAACAGCGTCTGGGTAATTGATCACGAGCAAATTCAAATACAGCTCGATAGCCTAGCGAAGCGACAGGGCCTAGAATATCTATCGATATCCGTGAATGGCGATCTGCGCTGGCAAGCGGGTAGAGTGGAAGATACCAGCGTCATAGAGCGCAGCTACGTATTGGAATATTTGCATCAGGGAAAAATGACCAACATAGGTACACTTCGAGTACTGGCCAATCTCGACGAGGTCTACTCTCAACTGCTCAGTAAGGTCCTGCTAATACTGGCTACTAACGCGTTGAAGACCTTCCTGGTCGCTGGGTTTATTATTTTGTTTTTCCACTATTTGGTCACCCGGCATCTCTATCGGTTACTCGAGGGCTTTCAAAAATTCCGACCTCAAGCAAGTAATAATCCGCTCACTTTTAACCGTCGTAAAAAGCCCGGTTCGCTGCCTGATGAACTCGATCTAGTTGCCCTCGCGTTTAATAAATTACAAGAAGATACCAGTGATTCATACAAGAAATTAAGTAACGAAAAAGAAAAGTCACATATCACGCTTAACGCGATTATTGATGGAGTCATTGTCTCCGATGAAGCTGGCTTGATTGAATTTATTAATCCAGTGGCTGAAGCTTTAACAGGTTGGAAAAATAGTGACGCGATTGGAAAGCCCGTCTCGAGCGTCTTCCAAGTGTTAGATGAGAAAACCCGTGAGGTAGTGACCGATCCCGTCGGAATAGCTTTATCATCAGGGACTATTCAACACAGTAGAGATCAATCGCTATTAGTCAGTCACTTGGGCAATGAAAAGGCCATTAGGGACTCAGTCGCACCTATTATTGACGTCGATGGTAATACTCTAGGTGCAATACTGGTGTTTCATGATGTGACTAGCTCTAGAAAACTAACCCAGGAGCTAAACTGGAACGCCAACCATGACCCGTTAACGCGGTTGCCCAATCGGCGTGAATTTGAACGCCAGCTGCAACTCGTACTACCAACTTTGGAAAACGAAACAGTCTCCCATAGTCTTCTATATATGGATTTAGATCAATTTAAGGTGGTCAATGATACTTGTGGCCATGCTGCCGGTGATGATTTACTGAGACAATTGACCACTACTTTGGAATCACAGATTCGAAAAAGTGATATGTTAGCGCGCTTAGGCGGTGATGAGTTTGGTGTATTACTACACGATTGCACCGTTGATAAAGGGCTAAAAATAGCGGAGAAATTGAGAAAAACCGTCGACGGTTTTCGTTTTAGCTGGCATGGAAAGTTGTTTCGTGTCGGAATATCCATTGGCTTTGTTCCCATTTGTAAAAATGACTCGGTTAAAAATTACATCCATCAGGCTGATATGGCTTGTTACGAAGCCAAGGCAGGGGGCAGAAACCGAGTCCATGTTTTTCAGGCACAGGAAGGTGTGGTCAAAGAGGCTGAGTTAGAGTGGGTCAACCGGATTACTGACGCTATAGATAAAGATCAATTTGAGCTGCATGTACAGCCCATTGTCTGTGTGAACTCTTTAGAAGTACATCACTACGAAATTTTAATTCGCCTCGTATCCGACGATAACCAACTAATTTATCCCAATGAATTTATTCCGCCAGCAGAGCGTTACGGTATCATGTCGAACATTGATCGCTGGGTTATTCGACAGACTTTTAGCTGGCTAAAAAACCACATAGCTCACACTCCTAAGGTCGCGATTAATCTATCGGGTGGATGTCTGGGAGACGTCGAATTTTCCCAGTTTGTGATTGATCATTTCGAAGATGGGTTGATACAGGGGCATCAGGTTTGTTTTGAAATAACGGAGACCACGGCGATTGCCAATATGTCGCAGGCCCTGTCATTTATCAGTAACTTAAAAGAGTTGGGCTGTAGCTTCGCGCTAGACGATTTTGGCAGCGGTCTTTCATCGTTTAGCTATTTAAAAAGCTTTCCGGTGGACTACCTTAAAATCGATGGCTCATTTGTCAGCGGTATGGTGGATGATCCGGTCGATCTGGCGATGGTGCAAGCGATTCACCAAGTCGGCAAGGTGATGAATATACAGACCATAGCGGAGTATGTCGAAAATGACGCACTGATTAGTGTCTGCCAGAGTATTGGTATCAACTACCTGCAAGGGTATGGTGTCGGTAAACCGGTACCAATATCATCGCTAACCTTTAACGAATTAGACTTTACAAAAGATTTTACAGTGAAGCCATAAAAGTGTGATCAATTAAAAAAATAGGCGAAGAGTAATTTTGATCAAAAAAAGAGCAATTTAGTTTTTTGAGTAGGATGATATATGACTCGCGACCGCGAACAGCAAATAAGTCGTGCAGACACGGCTTATTACCACTGTATCTCTCGGGTTGTTCGCAAAGCCTTTTTGTGTGGTTCTGATCGAGCAGCTCAGCAAGATTATGAGCATCGCTGACAGTGGATGATCGACAGACTCGCTGAAATTGCTGCTGTTTTTGTGTTGATATTTGCGCATATGCGATCATGTCTAACCACTATCATCTTGTTCTATATATCACTAGTGTCCCGTTAAGTATCTAGTAGCTCCATTATGCTTCTAAGTTCCATCAAATTAGCACCCATTAATAGGCAGATCTGTTAGAGCCTCAGCTTGCTTAAGTAGGTTAATTGCGTTAGCTTCAAAAGTAGGTAGGATATTAGCGCTATTAAGACCTGAATCATCACTGCATTTCTATTTTGACTGATAAAGCGTTTTATTTTTAGGTTTTGTTTGATCCATTTAAAAAACAATTCTATTTCCCAGCGCTGTTTATATAATGCAGCGATCTCTACCGCCGAACGTGATAAATCATTGGTGATAAATACCAGCTCTTTTTGATCTTCTTCTCGAATGAAGGTTACGCGGCGTGAATCAATTGGGCAATGCTTCTTTCCTTTAGCACAGCTTAGCCGGACAATTTTATCTGCAACGACTCCGCTGCCTACAGGAGGCTTTGTTTTCACCACTGTATAGCACGTATTTGTCTTCATTCGACCGAAAAATTTAGATTCATCCTGATCCAGTAAACAAAACCAACTGTAATTATTGTAATCGCGATCAACAAAATAGGTTGTATCTGGCATCATCGGTAGATTACCCAGTTCTTTTGCGTCATTCGTTTTTGCTTCTGTTAATGAAAAAAAAACAGGGACTGCGGCGCTGGAGTCATACAGGGTATGAAGCTTTATCCCAGCCTTTTTTGAGCGAAACTTTGCCCACTTAAATGGATTAAGATTAAAATCAATTGTCGTTGAATGAATCAACCTTACCATCTGGCTGGCATCACTTTTAGGGAGTTTTGAGCGCACCTTAGTGAGCAGATAATAGAACGTTTCACTGAAAATAGCGGTTGGCCGATTGCCGTTGGCATCCGATAAAGATGAGCGGCTGATACGACTTGTGTCTAAGTGATAAAGCTTAGAGATTTGGAGATTAAATTTTGTTGCAATTCCTCTTAATGAATTCTGGTTATTAAGCTGCGCAAAGAGCATAACGACCAAATGATCCCAACAT
>JAWUWK010000066.1:0-12774 GCA_034111875.1 Gammaproteobacteria bacterium | reverse complement strand
ACTGCTGGTGGCTCAGGTGTTATGATTACTGATATTATAGGTACTGTTGAATACGTGAATCCAAAGTTCACTGAAACGACAGGCTATACCTTGGCCGAGTTAGCTGGCAGTACCTCGGTTATGCTGTCCAGAGAATGCTTGCCTGAAGACAAATACGATAGTATGTGGAAAGACATTTTATCGGGTAAAGGGTGGCGTGGCGATTTAGAAAATATACGTAAAGATGGTACTTCATTCTGGTCGATAGTATCAATATCGCCGATTAATAATGAATACAGCGAATTAACCCATTTTGTCATTGTCAGTGAAGATGTGTCAGAGTTGAAAGATGCACATGCTAAAATGGAGCAATTAGCACTCTATGATGAATTAACTGGTTTGCCAAATAGACGCCAATTCTTTAGGCAGTTAACCCGGTTATTTAGGACAGATGTAATACAATCTCCCGCCGTGGTCATGTTGTTGGATTTAGATAATTTCAAAAATATAAATGATACTCAAGGACATCCTGCAGGGGACAAATTACTGATTGAAGTAGCGAATCGTTTACAGCACAACATCCCTGAAAACACTATGGCCGCGCGTTTAGGCGGTGATGAGTTCGCTGTATTGATAAATCCCATTAAGAATGCCCAGCAAGTGGATCTGATTGCACAGCAATTGCTGAAACTGATTGCCAAGCCGTTTGTTATTAATGAGAATGAAATTAAAATAAGTACCAGTATAGGGCTCGCGTGGTTACCCAAAGATGGCGACATGCCAGATACGATATTGAAACATGCAGATTTGGCAATGTATCAAGCCAAAGAGATGGGCCGTAATCAATACCGCCAATTCACTGAGCAATTACACGATCAGCTGCAACGTTATATTCGTTTTTCTAGAGAGTTGCCTGAAGCATTGGCAAATGGTGACTTTTACCTATGCTTTCAGCCGAAAGTAGACTTGGCTAAAAAAAGAATAATTGGTGTTGAAGCCCTTATTCGTTGGGATCATGCTGAGCTTGGCAGTATATCGCCGTTCGATTTCATATCTATTGCTGAAGATACTGGCTTTATTGTGCCTCTAGGTAATTGGGTGTTCGCGGAGGCCTGCCGGAGTATGCGCAAACTAGCTTCTTTGGGCTATCCTGATATCTCTTGTGCAATTAATATTTCACTGCGTCAATTTCGCGAGCCCTCTCTACTGGGTGTGATCGAAAAATCAATGCGAGATAATGGTTTGGATCCGCGTAATATTGAGGTTGAGATAACAGAATCTTTGTTGATGAAAGATGTCGATAAAGCGATTCTAACGTTACGTGAAATCCAGAAACTGGGAATAAGTGTTGCCATCGATGACTTTGGTACAGGATATTCTTCGTTTAGTTATTTGAAAAACCTGCCGATTAATGTGCTTAAAGTCGATAGGTGTTTTATCAAAGATATTCCTGAAAGCCAAGAGGATATGAAAATCACTTCGGCAATTGTTTCCATGGCCCACAGCCTAAATTTGAAAGTAGTCGCCGAGGGGATAGAGACAGATAAACAGCGTCAATTCTTGCTGGAACAAAATTGTGATATAGGTCAAGGCTATCTATTTGGTAAAGCGGTAGGGATAGATCAGCTGAAAAAAGTACTAGATCAAGACCGCCAAGTATTTGACCAGGAAAACGCATAAGCTCTGCTATACTGCTAACCTAGCATGGCTAATTGTTTCTAATAAAACATGTGATTACTTTTAAAACACCTTCTTTGTACAGAGAGTCAAGACGCTCTGATTGAGGTTTTGTTCGCTGAAAGTCCATTAAATGAGCTCACAATTCAGGTGGTTAATGAATAGCATTGAAAAGGATGTCAGGGTTAATCCTGTAGTGTTAGACCAGGTTATTACACAAATCTCTCAAGTATTATTAGGTAAGCAAGTGCAAGTTAAGCTTGCACTTGCTTGTATTTTGGCAGGTGGACACTTGCTGATAGAAGATTTGCCGGGTATGGGCAAGACCACCTTGGCGCATGCTCTCGCTGATGTAATGGGATTAAGTTATAACCGTGTACAGTTTACCAGCGATCTTCTGCCTGCTGATCTATTAGGTATCTCTATCTTTGATCGTCAGGATCAACGTTTTGAATTTCATCAAGGGCCTATCTTTACCCAGTTGCTGCTGGCCGACGAAATAAACAGAACCACACCTAAAACCCAAAGTGCACTGCTAGAAGCTATGGAAGAGCGACAAGTGAGTATCGAAGGCATTACGCGTGAGCTTCCTCAGCCTTTTTTTGTGATAGCTACTCAAAACCCATCTAATCACAGTGGTACTTACGAGCTGCCAGAATCTCAGTTGGATAGGTTTTTGATGCGTATTCAATTGGGCTTCCCCTGCCCAGCAGCTGAACGAAAAATGCTTCAGTCCCTGGGGGATGCGAAGCATTTTCAGCAACGTGCCAACAGCACGCGAAAGCGACTGCAGTCAATCTTGTGCCAAACCCAGTTAGAAAATTTACAGCGGCAAGTGAGGGCTATCAATGTGAGCGATAATACACTCGATTATGTGCAGCGTTTGATCCAATATAGTCGCGAGAGTTCTGCCATTGAATTCGGCGTATCTCCAAGGGGCTCAATGGCGCTATTAAGTGCCGCTAAAGCCTGGGCACTTTTAGAAAGTCGCGATTACTTGTTGCCAGAAGATGTTCAGCAAGTGTTTGCCGCGGTTGTTGGGCATCGTGTGAGTGCCGTATCGAACATTTCACACTCTGATAAAACGGCCGATGCTTTAGCTAACTTCATCCTAAGTCAAGTCGATGTAATCTATGCTTAGCTAAAACGATAGGGATGAAAACGTGCAATTTATTGGCAAAACATGGGCCTTATCTTACTACCATAAAGTGATTGCTAAGCGTCAAGTACTGAAGCAGCAGCATGTACTAAAACAGAGTAATTTGTTTATCTTCCCCTCACTATTAGGCCTAGGTTATCTGCTGCTGATTTTCTTACTTTGGTTACTCGGCACGAATTACGAGAATAATTTAGTCCTTGGAATATGTTATTTATTAATTAGTATTTTCTTGATCAGTATTTTCCATACTTATTTCAATCTGCAGGGACTGGCTATAAGCGGCCAAGACAGTGAAGCGGTATTTTGCGGTGAGCTGGCCATGATCACGTTATCATTTGAGCGACGTGCAAAGCGTCAATATTCCGCCATAGAGTTATCCTGGGTAGCCAGTGAATATTTTGAGCCAAGCGATGCAGTACAAACACTTTTCCTCGCTGGGCCAGATGCATTATCTAGCGTGATTATCCTGCCGTTAAAAACCCAGCAGCGCGGCCTATTGCTTGTCCCTAAGCTCGCGCTCAAGAGTTATTATCCCCTGGGGCTGCTGCGTTGTTGGTGCCAGTTATCGATTGACAGCAAGGTATTAGTTTACCCTAAGGCTGTTGCAGCTAAGTCGGCTGCTTTCGTAGACTCAGACTCCAGTAATGGACATAAGCGCAGTCTAGTGGAGCGGGAGTTTGAAGAACTACAACTTTATCGAGAAGGTGAACCTATTAGCCATATTGCATGGAAGCATTATGCGCGTACCGATGTGTTATACAAAAAAAACTTTCAGGGCTTAAGCTCTGATGAGTCTTGTCTTCACTGGCAGCAGTACCCTAATGTAGATCCTGAATTAAGACTGCAGTACTTATGTCATGCAGCATTGATCTTAGACAATAGTCATCAAGTGTTTAGTTTACAAATTCCAAATGAGACAGTCACAGCGGCGACTGGAAAGCGTCATTTAGTTTTAGTCTTGACAGCCTTGGCTAGGTTTGGTGACACTGGCGTTAATCATGAGTAATAATATGGCTTCAGAGAGCTTAAATGCTTAATAAATCAACGCGTAATCAAGCGCTAGCCTCAACCTTGTGGTTATGGGTAAGTGCTGCTTTGAGCGTTTCAATACTGCCTTTACTTCCTCATATAGCCTGGTGGATACCCCTTTTAGGTGCTGCGATTATCTATTGGCGTTTTAGCTTTAAACAACAAGAATCACCGAGTAAAATACTTAAGTTAATGGTGGTGGCGCTAAGTGTTGGAGTTTTAGTCATCAGCTACACAAAGGTCTTTTCTCTGGAGGGGTTCGTCAGTTTACTGACCTTAACTGCTTGTTTAAAAATCATTGAACTCAATACCCCGCGTGATTATTGCCTATTGGTCTTTCTAGGCTGCTTTATTAGTGCTTGCCAGCTATTGTTCAGTAGCGATATGCTCTGGTTTGCTTATACGCTGTTATGTTTTGTGCTGTTTCACTGGTGCTTATTACTCTTATACACTCGTGGGCAGTTATTCCAGCAGTTCAGGCTAGAGAGTATCAAAAAAGTCTTAGTTATCTTTTGTCAGGCCTTGCCTATAGCGGTGGTGCTATTTCTTGTGATGCCGCGAATTGGCAGTTTGTGGAAAGTGCCCCTTAACTCAGACACTGCTAAAACGGGGGTCTCAGACAGTTTGTCTGCTGGTGATATTGGCAACCTTAATCAAGATTATTCAGTGGCCATGCGGGTGACTTTTAAGCAGGCAGACATTCCTGCTACGAGCGATTTATACTGGCGCGGAGTCCTGTTAGCCGATTTCGATGGCAAGACGTGGCGGCGCAATTTGTCACCCTCAATCTCATCACCTTTAAACAATACTCAAAAAGGCCTGCTAGCGACGGCAATTAACGCTCGAAGTAAACCAATATATAGCTATCAAATCATCTTAGAAGCGACAGGCAGGCAATGGCTATATGGCTTAAATACTCTTTCAGTCAATAATGATAAAACAACTCAGCTTCAAGACTATACCTTAGTGAAGACTCGACCCGTTGTTTCGAGGTTTCAGTATGATGCTGATTCGTATCCAAATGTGATACTTTCAGGGCAGCTTTCAGATCAGCAAAAGAGCGTTTACACGCAGTTGCCACAAACGGAGCAGAGCACATCAACGGCCCAATTAGATAATCCAAGAAGCTTAGATTACGCGAAAGATTTAAGGCGAAAGTATGCTGATCCAGAGGAGTTTATCGGCGCCCTAATGCAGCGTTTCAACGAAAAGTTTAGCTATACCTTGTCGCCCGGTAAATTCAGTCAAACCAACGCTATTGACGATTTTCTATTTAATCAGCAGCGCGGTTATTGTGAGCACTTCGCCAGTAGTACTGCATTTTTGCTTCGAGCTGCCGGCATTCCTGCAAGAATAGCCGTCGGCTATCAAGGGGGGCAGTGGAGTAACGATAAAAAATACTTACAGATTACTCAAGCCGATGCACATGCCTGGGTAGAAGTTTGGATCGCGGGAAAAGGTTGGAAAAGACTGGACCCAACGGCGGCGGTTGCTCCAGAGCGAGTGGAATTAGGCGCTAGATCCTTTTTGCAAAGCATCGCTGTGCATGATTCTTTGGCTAATCGATTTAGACATTCAGGCATGATGCAACAGCTTGGTTTGCGTTGGGATAACGTTAACTATCAATGGCATCGCTGGGTCTTAGGCTATAATGATCAAATTCAGTTTAGTGTTGTAAAAGGCTTATTAGGAGGGCTCGATGCCTGGAGAATTGGTGCACTCATATTTTCTATTCTTTTTATTATGATCTTACCTTTACTATTGACGTTCTATTGGCCCAGGCCACGCGAAAAACCGGCAAAGATTTTTTATTGTCTAACCAAACTAGATAAAAAACTGGCGAAGGTAGGTCTACAAAGAGAGTCAGGTGAAACCTTAAGTGCTTTTCTAGATCGCGCTTGTGAGATGCAAATCGAACACAGGGACGCTTTAGCCAAGATTTGTCGAGAAGCAAATCGCTTGTTATATAAGCACTCGAGCAATGTTCAGTCAGCTGATTGCGAAGGGCTAGCGCGCCTTATTAACAGATTAAAGATCAAATGATGCTTAATAAAGGTTAACCTAGTTTTCCAGCTATTACGTTCAATGAATTGAGGGTGTAAAAATAATTGTGTAATTGCTCATAATCTATAGCCTTGTTTTAAGACAGATTCCACATTGCTTGGTGTAGGGGAGTTTATGAGTAGAGCCCGTGGACAATCGCGTTCTAGCCGATCTCTACGGTATTTTAGCATTACTGAGTAATGCTAAAATACACCGATAACCTTGCTCTCGATGACGTTTCTCGTGCAGTGTATATCCATTGGGGAGCCACTATCTGCTCCCCAATGGATATACCGCTTAGGTGGCCATTTCTCATTGCACGCTGCTGATGCGCCATATACTCTGCACAATTACTGTGCTCCCCACTCTTTGTAAACGAGCATGACTGGCCACTCTAGTGCCTTGATGATAAATGGCAAGGATGTTACAACAGGCCTGCACTCAACGACCTGTTGACTCAGTCATGCGCTACGCAGTAATAGTGCTTTGCGTATTCGACATGATAATCCACCTGTACTCTCGCCTTTCTTACATGGGTGTATTGATAGTGCATCGAGGGCAGTGGGCGCAGTAAAGGCGTATAAACAGCCAAATTGAAACACCGCGGGTTTTAATCAGCAGAGCGAGCGGTCAGGAGCAATAAGACAGCCCCCAAAGACTAAAGAATATTCATAACGCCGTGCGTCGAGTCGCTGCCAATAAGCGATTATTCTGCTCTCAAGATCGTGTTATTGGCCCATAAAAAAAAGCGTGTCTTAGGGGCTTTTTTTATTGCTGGCTAGCTTTCGCATTCACTCTTAATATTCCCCTGTTAAATCGCATCTCATATACCTTAATCGTCACCCAATAATAGCTATTAATAGCAATATGTATTGACACTGGCGGGACGATAAACATAAAAATATAGCTTAAAATTCGGCCCAATAATTACATTTGGCACTTCCAACAACTGCAAACTAGACCCAGCAGCATGGAAATACATTTGAAAGATCAAGTCTAAATGAAAAAACATAATCAATTACCTTTGGCTGCTAGCGGTGTCTTTTTTTTGCGCTGATCAACCGTTGAGCACCCGGCCTCAATATCACTAGCAAAAAAGTAGATTGATGCCTGGATAAACAATAAGACGATACACCTTTTTGATGATGAATTTGAATAATGATACGAGGCTCCAATGACATTTGCCTGACAGGCTAGCTTTAGTCTGCAAAATCCCCTCAATCAGCAGAAGAATATTCTAAAAGGTAGATTCAAGCCACCACTAAAGCGTTACTTTAGCGCTACTCAGTAGGGTATTTATTTACTGTTAAATGGAAATATAGATTTTATGGAGAATAATATGACACGCAACGAACCATCCACATTACCTCTCAATGGGGTTAAGGTCGTTGATTTCGGCCAGTATATTGCCGGGCCAGCGGTAGCGATGATGCTGGCTGACCTAGGTGCAACGGTTGTGCACATAGATCCACCAAGTGGCCCGTACTGGGATAATCCAGCTAACGCAATCTTGAATCGAAATAAGTTGATCATCACGTTAGATTTGAAGACCCAAGAGGGGTTGGCTCAGGCTAAGACGCTGATTGCATCCAGTGATGTCGTGATTGAGGGTTTTAGACCTGGAAAAATGGCAAAGCTCGGTATTGATTTTAGCGAGCTTAGGAAGGAGCGCCCCCAATTAATAACGCTTTCGATCCCAGGCTTTGCTTCTAACGACGAACTGCGTCGGGATTTGCGAGCTTATGAGAGTGTTATATCGGCAAGTTGTGGTGTTTTTACTGACATGGGCCTCAATAGAGTGTTGATGGGTGTCAACCCATCATTCTCTCCTCTGCCATTGCCTTCAGCTTATGGTGCCATGCTTGGTGGGTCATCTGTTGTGATGGCACTTCAGGCACGAGAAGAGTCGGGACTAGGTGATTCCATAGAAGTGCCGCTCGTTGCCGCTGCTATGGAGGGATTATGTTACAATTCCATCGATATCGAAGGATTACCTGAGCGCTATCTTACTCAGCGAGAACAAGAGATTACTCGACGTAGGATTGAAGGACTGCCAATGAATGTCGGGTATGACATTGTCCAAGAGCTCATGGACCCTTTTTATCGCAGTTATATGTGTAAAGACGGGCGAATGTTTTACGTGGTGTGCCCAAGCCATAAGAAACATGCAAAGCGCTGTCTTGATGTTTTAGATATTTACGATGAATTAGTCGCAGAAGGACTGACTGAGGAAGATGATACGTATTTGACTCATTCCGAATGGGAGGCAGATACTTCACTGGGTGTTTATCCGATGCCGAAATTTTGGGCGGATAAGATTGCGCAGAGAATGAAAGAAGTTATTTTAACTCGCACCTCAAAAGAGTGGCAAAAACTTTTTGGCAAAGCTGGGGTTCCGGGCGCTCCACAGCGTTGGCTACAAGAATGGATTCACGATGATTACGCAGAAACCGCAGGTTTAATGATTGAAGTGGCTGACCCTGTATATGGAATGATGATCCAGCCTGGCCCGATCGTTTGGCTAGAAGAAAGTGGCGAGCAGATGCTGCGTCCACAGCCGCGCCAATGGGTCGACTTCGATACCGCGCTGCGAGCGTTTAAGTCTATTAAGACCAAGCTGCCGGCGATCACCGATGTTGATGATAACAGCGGTTGGCTTGAGGGAGTCAAGATACTTGACCTCTGCAATGTTATAGCTGGGCCCCACGCTGCTTGCTACCTCGCTCGGTTCGGTGCCGAAGTCATCAAACTCGAACCTGCAACGCCTATGTATGATAGCTGGAATACGGTGATCTATGGCATGTCTCAAATGCAGGGGAAGCGCTCGATTCTGGCGAATATACAATCAGAAAAAGGTCGAGAGGTATTTGAAAAACTGGTTAAATCCGTCGACGTGATTATTTGGAATGCACCAGATAGTCAAGTTAAAAAGATGGGGCTTGATAGCGATCGATTGCGGGAGTTAAACCCGCAGGCTATATTTTGCAAATTGGATTGTTTCGGGGGCGTGGAGCGTGGTCCCTGTTCGAACTTCGTTGGCTACGACGATCTCGTTCAGGCATCGACTGGTATCATGCTCAGATTTGGTGGCGCAATGGATTCGCCCGAAGAGCATGCCCACGTTGGAACGATTGACGTTATGTGCGGTTTTGGCGGGGCGATGAGTGTTGCCACAGCCCTCTACCAAAAATACAAAACGGGTCGTGTTGGTCGAGGTAGAACGTCACTGGCGTCGAACAGCGCGCTATTACAGATTCCGTTTTGTTATGACTATCACAAGCGGGGCTTGTTTGATGAGCCTTCTGGGCGTGAAAATAGCGGCTACGATGCACTCACCCGATTTTATTACACCGCTTCTGGTGAGCATTTGCTATTAAGTGTATATGAAAATGACATACCTCGCTTAGAGCTGGTTGAAGGCCTCAAAGGATTTACCGATATTGCTGTTGCTGACAGAGCGCAATTTCTGTCGTATGCCTTTTTTGGGGCGAGTGGCTCCGATTGGGTGGAGCGACTGCAGGCGGCTGATATCGGTGCCGTGGTCTGTGAAAATATAGATTCACTTCGAGTAAACTACAGCCGACCCGCTGATAACAAGTCGGGTATAGAACAAGGAAGTTTCTCTTTCTCTATTTTTGAAGATCATCCAAGCGGGCACAAAGTCACCCAACTTGATCCTTACGCAGTACGTCCATCGCGCAGTGCCGTCATAGCGCTTTCGCGTCCGGAAAAATTTGGACAGTCTACCCGCCAAGTGCTTGCAGAATTGGGTTATGAGGCTGAGGCAATAGACTCACTCATAGACAGTGGCGATATTAGTGAAAGCTGGAGTAAAGAGTATTTGCCCAGTTGATCGAGTTGTCTGTAAAAAAACAAAAAAAGATAAGAATAGGGATATCCAGTGCGCCGAGCTAAATCGGTAGAATCACCAACGGTAGATGATTGGCGGTGTAAGTGCTTTGGTTGATAAGATCTATCAGACCTTTGAGACCCCGAGTCATCGGCTTTGCAGCCTAAGGTGTCGAGTTAAGTGTCGACAGGGGAAATCATAGGCTGCGTATTGAGCTGCGCCTTATGTTGCAAAACTAGTATCTTTAAGAGTTCTGATTCGCTTGGGGGAAGGAGAAGACAATAGGTTAGTTGGAGTTATACCGCGAGTAGCTAAAGCAAGTCAGGTAGCGGCTCTTCGCAATCATAGAGCTAACAGCTTTGGCAATGTTTTTAACGGCCCATTTACTTTAAACAAAGGCCTAGATCTAAAGTTTTGTCTGCCTTGCTGGCATAATATAGGACAAATAATTTAGGAAAGGCTCTGTTTATTACTAGGCGCAGCAGATTAGTCAGTCAATAGCGGGTCAAATTACCTTTGATTCAGTCTTTACACGGTATTACCGTTTATAAGCAGTTTTCGCAAAAAAAGATGATGCCGAGCTAGTCGAAAGTGTATTTTAATGACTTACTCTCAAAAAAAGACATCAGTTAAAGTCATTAGCTATCATGTTTTAAATCTCAAAGAACGGATCAAACTTTGCGAGCTGGCAGTGACACAGCCATCTACAGATCGACGGGTTGATTCGTCACTGCGTTCCTGGCCTTTTGGCCGCCACAATAAAGCGGCGCTAATGTGTTGTTTCGATCGTCTCAAACCCGCTCCGTGGTTTCTCGAGCGGCCCTCAAACGCAGACAAAAAAAACCCCTAGGTAGTCACTTAGGGGTCTGTTTCTTAGATTTGGTGGGACTTCTAGCCCGAGACGGTTAATTGATTTTTAGAAGCCGTATTTTAAAGGCTGTATTAATGTTTTCATTCATCATTGTGGTTTATATGACTTCAACTGAGCTTTCAGCACTTTCTTAATATAATGCACTGTTAACCATTATATCACACACATTCTGAATGTTGGCGAGCCCAATGGTTCATAAACTCATCGACCCAAGCCAATACCCTCTCAGGTATAAGTCTTGAGGCCGATAATAAATAGTGGTGCGAGTGAACACTACGCGAAATTAATAGTTTCAAAGTTGTAGAACTGTGAAGCTATACTAGCCTGATGAGCTACGGGTACGCCTGTCAAGGTGACTGTATCAGCACCATCGCCACCATCAAATTGGGCATCTTGGCTATAAGCGTTACTGCTCCAATCCATAGTCAACGTATCAGCACCGGCTCCAAGGTTTACTGTACCCTTAAAATCTGCATCGACTGATGCTATTGTCAGCGTATCGGCGCCTGCCCCAGTTACTAACTCAGTATCACCTTTAATGCCTTTAAGGGTGATAATATCGGCTCCGGCTCCTGTGTTTAATAGTGAGTTTTGTAGTACATCACCGACAGTGATTATATCTGCGCCAGCGCCAGTATCTATCTTAGCATTGCTAGCAGTACTGTCAGCGCTAGCGGTAATAGTCAGCGTATCTGCGCCGGCGCCAGTATCAAGTGTTGAGTCATCAATGTAAAAATCGGCGGTGATAGTGTCAGCTGCTGCGGTACCAATTATACTAAAATTGTCACCACTTCCATCTATACCTGTGAACGTTAAGATATCAGCACCGCTGCCTGTGTTTACAGTAGCCAAAACAGTACCCGCTGGAGGAGTCACGGTTGGATGGACACCTATTCCACCTAAATTGACAGTTTCAAAATTTATAAAATGCGAAGATAAACCGGCACTCCAATCAGCTGCGGTTACACCCGCCAAAGTAAGTGTATCAAAACCATCGCCACCATCGAACATGCTGCCATCTTTTAAATCAGCACTTGTCAACGTTATAGTCAAGGTATCATCACCTCTTCCAAGGTCTACAACGCCGTTATAACTATCTTCAACAAGCGCTAACTTAAGGGTATCTATCCCTGCACCCGTATCTATATCTACACCACCACCAATCTTCGTAATAATCACAGAATCGGAATGGTCACCGGTGATTATACTACTACTGCCTATCCCCGAAATCAAACCATCCGAATTGTCATCGCCGTATGGATCGCTAGAACCTTGAGCGTTGCCTATGGTAACTGTATTGTTTCCATCACCGGCGTGAAGGTGGGAATCAGACATCTTGCCATATATATGTACCGTGTCATTACCACCGCCAACATCTATACTGCTAGAATCAACGGTTGTCATACTCACCGTGTCATTACCATCGCCAGCAGTCATAGAACTACCATCAACTGTTGTCATAGTCACCGTATTGTTGCCACTACCTGCGTAAACGTGTGAGTCTGACACTGTCGTTATGGTTAGGGTGTCAGAATCGTCACCTGTTCTAACTTCACTAGGCACGTTATCCGAACTCTGAGCCACTACACTACCAATAGTGACAGTGTCTGCGCCTTTTCCAGTGAATATGTTACTAGCGCCAGCCCCCTTCAGGGTCACAGTATCCGCACCATCTTTTACTGCTGATCCTGTGTCAAGTGTTGATTCATTTAATATATAACCCACAGTAACCGTATCTGCACCAGCTCCAGTATAAATATCAGCCATTGTTGCAGTACTTTCAGTGCCAGCGGTAATAGTCAACGTATCCGCGCCATCACCTGTAATAAGGTTTGAATAATCTATGTAATAACTGGTCGTGATAGTGTCAGCTGCTAGTGTGCCAATTATACTAGAAT
Source organism: Gammaproteobacteria bacterium (assembly GCA_034111875.1). Lineage (GTDB taxonomy): Bacteria > Pseudomonadota > Gammaproteobacteria > Pseudomonadales > Balneatricaceae > Rs1. Next base: position 268 of record JAWUWK010000066.1, on the reverse strand, counting down.
TGTCAGTAGTTGGTTGATTAGTAATTCCTGCGAACGTTAAGGTATCAGCACCTGCATTTGTGTTTACAACATCTGACATAATTAATTCCTTAGTTAAGTTATTATTTAGCCATCTTACAGTAGGAATTTGTTCTAACCAAACGTTCAGATAAAATATAATAATGTTCAATTTAATATGATGCGCCGTGGTTTTGTGAGTCCTCTATGAACGTCATTAATATGTTCAAAAATGACCACTTAAAATTATGAAATATGTTCAAAAGTAGTA
>JAWUWK010000065.1:0-39269 GCA_034111875.1 Gammaproteobacteria bacterium | reverse complement strand
CCATTACGCTTTATTCGATCTGAACGACAGTGCGGGCATTCTGGGTTCGTGACCAATCGTTGCTCTAAAACATTGATGATGATTTGAGCTGGATTCTCACCTTTTAAAGCCTTTTCTAGTCTTTTGGTTTGTAGATCTGTTAACTGGGTAAGCGCATTTAAAAGCTTATTGAATTCTGCAGTCATCATGAACAACTCCTATCTATACTGATAATATTATCAGTATAGCACTATTTTTCGGCAACATAGCCATTGCGTAAAGTTGGTTTAATAGCACAATCCAACAGATTGTGGTTATGGGAACAGCGAATAAGCCATCAAAGTTGCCCTGTATAATTATTTAAGCCTACTTTTGTGTTAAAGCTCAGCTTTATTGCTTCATGAGAGGCTTACCTTACTAATAATCTGCAATATCTTACTTTTTGGACAGATTAATCCTAGCGCTCCATTAGGCGGCTCAAGCGGGAAGTATTTGCTAATGCGAAGATGACAGCCAGTTTTTTGTGATCCTCCGCTAATACTTTATATCTTGCTTTTATAAACCCGAACTGACGTTTAACGATTCTCAATGGATGCGCAAGAAAAGCACGCACACTAGCTTTTAGATATTCTAGCTTTATCGTCAACTTATTGATCTTACTATGCTTCCCAAGTGCATTCATTTTGCTAGGCTGCTCTGCTATCTACCAATCAACTTTTTATCGCTTTACTCCACTCGCTTTTGAGTGCCAGGCTACCCAGCGTTAGCAAGCAAAAACATATTTACGCTCATCATGTGCTAATAGGGTGTGCTTATTTCAAATGATGCACGTTGACTGCTGTCGTTACAAATGTATGAATCGGCACTGATTTAACATCTATGCTAATCTGCGCTTTAATTCTAAAATGGTACTGGTTCACTTTCTGGGCTTGATGCACCTCAGGATCACGTTGGCTTAGTTTATGTATAGTGGATGATGTCGCTTCGATAATCGTTTCAACTATCGAACTGCCTTCTTTAACGAAGACGTCCGATTCCTAAAGGCACTGATTAATTGTTTCGAAAATATGGCTCGCAAAGTAATGTCGCTCCAGCAAACGGCGACAATTCATTATTGTCGTATGTTCAGGGGTTGATTGCTCTAATGACAGTTTGTAAAAGCATCTCATACAAGCCGTTTCGTAGAGCGCATCATCCATTGAAGCATGACGCTTGACTCAAGCTATACCATTGTTGAAGCTAAACGTTCTGACCTACCGCCATGGCCAGCTTTAGGATAATAAGGCTCTATTAGTACTTCTAGAACATGCCAAGGGATAATGGAATCCATCTTCGCTAAGAATTTTTCTGTGCGAGTGACATGCTTGCTTTTTTTAAAATCTGAATCGAAAAGCCCTAGTTGTTGTTCCATCAATACTAACTGTCAAAGTTAGGCGACTATTAATTCAAATTGGGAACTTAATCGCATTTTCCCTATTTTATTGGTTATCATTTATGTGATAAACCGCAGATGATCGCATTAAATAGATTAACCAATTATATGATAAGCATAATTTTACTTTAGTTTTTAGAGATTTAAGTGAGTTAGGTACTTATGCAAAAATTAATAATCCGCAATATAGGTTGCTTAAAAACCATCCACCCCGCACCTATACATTTATGTTTAGGACGACCTCGGAAGTAGCGCGAGAGTTACTGCATTCAAAATGCAAAACTATCGGCTTAAGGATATCTAATAGTAAAATTTCTTTAGAAATAAAGGCTGAGTTAGGATAGCCTAACATGAGTACTTCGTTAATACTTCCCGGTGAAAGTGAGCCATTAACAGACCCTTAGGATATTCGCAGTATATTAGAGCACCAAATTGATTAGGTTATTGATGGCGGCTTTTGTGTTATGCAAGCTAGAAGTGTTATTAACTTAGTTGAAGATGTGCCTTAGATAATCCTTGAAGGTGCTGGCTATATCCGTTATTTCTAATAATCGTCTAGATTAAATAATCATTAGAGCTTTGCTATTGAAATCTATTTATTAGTAAGCTAAATTGAGAGTATAAATATTAATTGGAAAAATATAATGACTGATTTTGTAAGAACATTAACGCGTAAAAACTCTCTTCGTAAGCAATGTCAGGAATTATCTACTGAAGAGCTTAGTAAGATTATTAGTGATTTAACCAGTATACTTGATGAGCATAAAGCCGACGAAAAAGCTAAAAATGAAGCTGGGCTTATTAAAGCGCAGAAAATAGAAGCTATTCGTACAGCAATGCTTGAATTGGGAATAGGTTTTGAAGATTTAAAAGAAATAGTTCCAATGGCACCAAAAAAGAAAGTTGCTGCAAAATATAGAGTTATTGTAGATCATATTGCTCACGAATGGTCGGGACGCGGCAGAACCCCGGTAGTATTTCAGGCCTATTTTGACGCAAATAATGCAACGAAAGAAAGCTGTTTAATTAAATGAATACTGTACAATAATAATTGCAAATATCGAGCAGCTCTCTGGTTCATCAGGGGGCTTTTTTTTACCTTTAAATAAGAGGAAGCGTCATAAATGACTGATGAAAAATTGCAAAAAGTATTGGCGCGCTCCGGTTTAGGCTCACGTCGTGAGATGGAGCGCTGGATAGAACAAGGTCGATTTTCTATCAATGGTGACAAGGCAACCTTAGGTGACAGAGTTTCGCGTAGAGATGTAGTACATTTGGATGGCCGCGAGGTAGAGATGATTTCTGAACTAGATAGTCCAAGGCGTATTCTTATCTATAATAAACCTGTCGGTGAGGTCTCTACTAGGCACGATCCAGAGGGGCGTCCAACAGTTTATGATCATTTACCGCCACTTAAAAATAGTCGATGGATAGCCATTGGCCGTTTGGATATTAATACGTCTGGATTGTTGATATTTACCAGTGATGGTGAACTGGCCAATAAAATGATGCACCCTTCAGCGAACATTGATCGAGAGTACGCTGTCCGTGTGCTAGGAAATATAGACGAACCGATGATTGGGCGCCTTAAAGAGGGAATAATGTTGGAAGATGGCATGGCAAAATTCACTGATGTACAATTTTTCGATGGCGACGGCGCTAACAAATGGTACCACTGTGTTGTAATGGAAGGGCGCAATCGTGAAGTTCGCCGGTTATGGGAGTCACAAGGTATTAGGGTGAGCAGGCTTAAAAGGGTGCGCTATGGTTCTATCTTTATGCCAAGTGATGTCAAAATAGGTACTTGGAAAGAACTAGATTTGAAAGAGGTTAAAATACTAGCGAAAAAACTTGAGTTAGGCGATAAGAAACCCCTTAAGATGAAGCCTGCTGAAAAGGCCGGATTTGAGCGACGCTATAAGAATCAAAGAGTTCGGCAAGAAGTTGGGCGAAAGCGTAAAGACTCATAGTCCTCCTCTATGTAGCAATGCGACTTATGTGTGGCTGTTTAATATTTATATTGAGCAAGAGTAAACTAGTTTCTTTGAGTTAGTTTTAGTTTTTCAATTAAAGCTTGTGAGATCTATCCAAAAAATCCTCATATTATGTTCTTTATGTTCTCATAAGACCGAGTTTAAATAGTCGCTTTATCTGGACTACTGGAAATGATCCTCAGTAATTCGTTTACTCTGGTTTATTTGCAGCGGATGGATCAGCTATATATTCAATAGTTTCTTTTCGTTAGTTTTTTTCTGCCGACGCTGAATGATGTTATCGTATTCCAGATCTAGCCACTTAATCAATACCTGCAAAAGTCAGTTTTTGACTAGCCAAATTGATTGTTGGGAACAAGGTTACGAGTCGTTAGGAGTTTCATCTCTATTCAGCTTTTGGAAGGATTGTTTCAATTTTAAAAAACTCTGTACTTATCGTTACAAAAATGTAACATTTAACTGATAGCCTCAAGTATATTCAAAGCATAGATTTAATATTAATAACTTCTACTTAGGAATTACTATGAATAAAAAGACTGTTTTATCTGTTTCAATTATGTTGTCTAGCGCCTTTGTCGCGTCAAACGCATTAGCTGCTGAAGAATTAAGACTGCTTACTTGGGGTGGATATGCGCCTCAAGAGGTTATCGATCAATTTGAAGAAGAAACAGGCATCGTTGTTAAAGTCACTAAGTCCAACAACGAAGAAATGATTTCGAAATTAAAAGCGACTCGTGGCGCAGGTTTTGACTTAGCTCAGCCCAGTCAAGATCGAGTCGCAAGTGCTCAGAAAAAGTTTAATATATATAAACCACTTGATTTGAGTAAAATTGATAGCAATCAAATTATTACATCAATGCTTGAAGCTACAAAAGGCCAGTCTAGGGTTGGTGATGATGTATTTGCTTTACCCCATGTATGGGGTTCAAGTGGACTCATTGTTAACCGTTCAGTTGCTGGTGGTATTAAAGATTACACGGACCTGTGTAATACAAAATATGCGGGTAAAGTGACTTACCGATTAAAGAGACCTACGTTGATTGCCTTTGCTTTTGCGATGGGAGAAGATCCGTTTGACGCCTATTCAGATGTTGCTAAATACCAGCAAATTATGGAAAAAGTGGGTGCGAAATTGACTGAGTGTAAAGCCAACGTGAAAGCGTATTGGAGTGGCGGTGATGCACTGCTAAGTTTAATGCGCTCAGGTGAAACAACAGCGGCAATGGCTTGGGACGCAGGTGGTTGGAAGTTAAATGCCGATAACCCAGATATCACGTTTGTGGCGCCTACATCTGGAGCATTAGGCTGGATTGATACTTTTGTTTTACCCCGTAAAACAAAGAATGAAGCGGCGGCATACAAGTGGATTAATTTTGTGATGCGTCCAGAAATTGCAGCAAAAATCACCGCCTCTGCAGGTAATTTCACCGCCTCAAAAGGTTCAGATAAGTTTGTTGATGCTAAGAAAAAGGCCCAATATCAAGAGAGTTTCTCTGCAACTGATATTGATAACATCAAATGGTACCCTCCGGTACCCGCAGGTCTAGAAAAAATCGAAGGGAAAATTTTAGATCGAGTTAAAGCTTCTTAATTTACCTAACTCGTCGCACTCATATCAAGTGAGTGCGACTCTTCTTATTTAAAGATAACCTGTACATGCCTAATAATACGTCCAATTCTGATATATCTCACAACAGCTTATGTGATGCTGTAAGCATTGATTTAGCTTGTGATAATATCTGTAAAAATTTTTCAACTTTCACTGCAGTTGATGAGGTTTCTTTTACTATTCCCAAAGGTTCATTCTTTTCAATATTAGGACCTTCCGGCTGTGGCAAGACCACCTTATTAAGAATATTAGCTGGGTTTGAGAGTCCTTCCAGTGGTGATATTTTAATAAAGCAAAAATCCATGTTAGATATACCGCCTAATAAACGGCCGGTAAATATGGTTTTTCAACATTTAGCACTCTTTCCTACAATGAATATTGAAGAAAATATTGGCTACGGTCTTCGTAGACAGGGTGTTGCTAAAGCTGAAATTATTACTCGAGTAGAGGCGATGCTGGCTCGAGTCGGACTTTCTGGTAGCGGCAAAAAACTGGTCACTCAATTATCAGGTGGCCAAAGACAACGCATTGCATTGGCGCGTTGCTTAGTGCTTAATCCCACGTTGTTGCTCTTAGATGAGCCGTTAGGTGCGCTGGATCTAAAACTGCGCGAGCACATGAAAATTGAATTGAAGCAGTTACAAAAAGAATTTGGAACCACGTTTGTCTATATCACCCATGATCAGTCAGAAGCTCTAGTTATGAGTGATCAAATAGCGGTGATGAACCATGGAAAGTTTGAGCAAGTAGGTTCTCCTCATGAGCTTTATTATCAACCTAAGACGGCTTTTGTAGCTGGCTTTGTGGGTGACAGCAACCGTTGGGAAGGGCTGGTCAAGACGATTGCAAATGATAATATCGAAGTGATAACTGATGAAGGTTTGATCATAAAGTCTAAGTTGCAAGGTCAACAGCAAGTTGAAGTGGGTGATCAAGTAGAAGTGTTCGTCAGACCTGAAGCGATTAATGTCAAGCGAGAGCCTCAATCCTCAGATGCTGAAAATCAGCTTAATTGTAAAGTAGATACTATTTTGTTTGATGGTGCGAAAAGCCAAATTATAGCCGCTGAAGAAAAATCTACCGACAGTATAACCGTCACTTTACCGCAAACAGCGGATTTTTATGATTTAAAAAAATCAGACCCATTATATTTGCATTGGGCGATCGGTCAATCACTGTGTTTTAAAAAAGAAACTAGTATGGGAATTACGTAGCCTATGAACGCCACTAAAGTCTCTGATAGACTGAGAATAGGCTTATGGTTACTCTTAGCGCCTTTGTTATTATGGCTGTCATTATTGATTATATTACCGCATATAGAGTTGTTCGCTTTCTCGATAATTAACCCTGATACCAATCAGTATACTTTTGAGTTTTACCTTGAGTTCTTTCAGGAGCCGCTATATTGGCGAACTTTTTTAAGAACCGCGGTGATGTCAATTCTCGCGACGTTATTAACCTTGATTATTGCTTTTCCTGTGGCTTTTTACATCGCGAAAATGTTGCGTGGGCGAAGTAAAGGTATCGTGTTTGCAATGTGCTTGATTCCATTTTGGGTCAGCGAACTCGTGCGTACTTTTGGCTGGATGATTTTGCTGCGTGAATCAGGCGTAGTGAGTAACTTCTTGCAGTGGACAGGTTTGATAGATGGACCTATTGAGTTGCTCTATACAGATGCGACTATCATGTTGGGGCTAGTCTACACTTCAATGTTGTTTATGGTGGTGCCTTTAGTTAGCACTTTAGACAGCTTAGACGATAGTTATATTGAAGCGGGTTATGATCTAGGCGGCACTAATTGGGACGTAATGCGTGAAATCGTGATTCCTCATGCAGTTCCTGGTATTGTTTCTGGCTGTATCATTGTTTTCATGCTGTCATTAGGCAATTATCTGACACCTGTTTTGTTGGGCGGAAAAGAGAGTTTATGGTTTACAGAGCAAATCTATACCCAATTTATTACCCGTTTTAACTGGGAACAGGGCAGTGCCTTCGGTCTACTGTTATTATTACTTTCTTCTCTTATTGTCTGGGCTGGTTTAAAAGTCACAGGACAATCATTTACTAAGACGATGGGGTGACAAATGATTCCGTCAATTAAGCAAAGCAGTACTTTTAATTGCTTATATAAAAGTTATTTAGTTTGGTTTTTTGCGTTTTTAGCGGCTCCGTTAGTCGTCGTTAGCGTATTTGCTTTTAATGATAGCTTATTTCCTTCATTCCCTTGGGGGGGTGGCACCACGGCATGGTTTTTCTCCGATGGTGGTGAAAAAATTGGCATTTTCTTTGATTCTGAATTATTAGATAGTATTGGTTTAAGTATCTCTATAGCGATTATGGCGACCACGTGTGCTGTTTTTGTTGCTTGTACCAACGCTTTTTTGTTCGAGCGTTTCGATTTTCCGGGCAAGAGCTTCCTCTACGTTATTATGTTGATGCCACTGGTGATTCCCGGAGTGTTGTTAGGTGTGTCTATCTTGGTATTTAGCAGTGAAATAGCGAATTACTTCGAAGATTTCTGGTTGATAGATTTAGAGTTTTTACGACCGGGCATTACGCTAGTCGTGATAGGACAATTTGCCTTCATCACTACCATTAGTACCTTAATAATCGCTGCCAGATTGAGAAAATTTGACCGATCACTAGAGGAAGCTGCTTTGAATTTAGGCGCGACCCCTATCATGGCGGTGATGACTATTACTATTCCCTTCCTGAAACCAGCGATTATTGGTGCCGCTATTGTTTGTTTCTTGATGTCGTTCGAAAACTTCAATACTACCTTCATGTTGGTCGGTTCTGACGCACCTTTAACTGTCGCTATGTTTGAAAGACTAAGAGAGGGAAGTACTCCGGTGCTCAACGCAATATCTGTATTACTTATGCTTGGATCAGGTGTTTTGGCAATGATCAACTTAGCTATGCAAAAGAAACAACAGTAAAGTCTGTGAAGGATTAAATAGCCCTTAGTTTAAGGGCTATTTAATCCAGATGGTGAGCTAGTACGAGAATTATTAAAGATAATTTGCTCATCGTGATTGATTAAATTGAACAGCCAATTTCATCAATCTTATAAGATAGGTCAAGCGAGAGTGCTTATTAGTCCTTTCGAATAAATAACGCTGGATCTACAGTATAGGCTTGTTCTAAGGTGTTTAGTGTTAAATTTTTATCTATGAATAGCGCAGACTGTGCATATTTAACATTCACCACTAATTGTAGGTAAGTCTTGTTACTTATACTAACCCATTGTAAAACCTTGGCGATGTTGTCACGATCATCGCAGTGCACAGCAGTGCCTATGGTTATTTTCTGGTCAGTATTATCAGTGTCTGCAGAAGCGGCAATTAAAAATTTGTTGAGTTTACCCCTGAAATGCAACCGTGTTATAATTTCTTGGCCTGTATAGCAGCCTTTTTGAAAGCTGACACCTTGTAGTGCCTGTAAGTTACACATTTGCGGAATGTATTGATTACTGCTGGCAGGTACTATGTCGGGGATCCCTTGAGTGATTTCTTGTGATTGCCAAATTTTTGGAGATACGAGTGAAATCGTTACCGGCCGGCTAATCTTTTCAAGAGTCTGAGTTTGATCCGCTGCTAACCATTCTCTTGCTTTATCCGCGCTCATCCATAATTCATATCTGTTGCCAAAGACCTTGATAGCAAACATTTGATCAGCCGCTACTATAGCGTTGGTTGTTTGGGGTATATCCTGGAATAGATCATAGAGGTAGTTTTCAGCCTGCTCTCCAAAAATCCCAAAGGCTACCCAGCGGTTCTCTAGTTCAGTCAACTCAGCCTTAGAGAACATCATGTATTTCTTTAAATTGGCAATTGTGTCTAGCGCATTATCGCTGTGTACTTTTAAATAATAATCGCCTTTGAAATAAGCCAGTCGCATTAGGCTGAGCATACTGCCTTTTGGATTACAGTGAGCCGCTAAACGGCTTCTGTCACTCGCTACTTCCCTCATGTCACAGCTTAGTTGTCCCTGTAAAAATTTTTCACTGTCAAAGCCAGTGATTTTAAATATACTTTGATACTGCAGAGGGCTGACACATACCTTGTTGGCTGCTGATACATCACTTGAAAACAGATGATACTTGGTCAATAACTCTTTCCAAAGATTCGATTTTTTTATCATTCGTTGCTACCTATTAACCTGTGATTTTACGTCTACGATTAGGATGTCGTCAATATCAGCAAAGTGACCAAATTTAAAATAAATATCACATCAATCGTTAAATTTATACTATACGGTTGTGTATGTCTGCTGTTTATGCTTTTGGTTGACAGACTTCTGACAAAATGTAATCTTGCAGAAATGCACCAGTAGTGGTTCCCGGTATCTGTTTATTTTATCCTAGGTAAACCAGTATTAAACTTGACAGTTAATTAGTATCACCATCTGCAACTTACTTTTTTGAGATAAGTAGCTTAGTAAACCCTAACAAAAATTTGATTGTGATATCTGCAATAGCGCTAACCTCTTAGTTAGCCTCTGCCATTGCTTCACCTAAAATCGTAGGCATTTGTGGGAAAAGGTGGTCTTTCCAATTAACAGCGTCTTCAGCAAATAATAAAACTACAGTAGAACCCAGTTTAAAGCGGCCCATTTCCTCACCTTTTCCGATGATAATGTCTTGTTGTTGCTCTACACAGTAGTGATGTTTTAGTAAGGCTTTACCTGCCGGACATATTTTCCCACCCCAAGGTGTCTCTATTCCAGCGACTATCATAGCTCCCACTAAGACCATTGCCATAGGTCCTACCGCTGTTTCAAAAATAACCACAAGACGTTCGTTTCTAGCGAATAATTCATCAATATTTTCGGCGGTGGATTGGTTGACGGAGTATAGATCTCCAGGGATATATATCGTCTCAATAAGCTTACCTGTAATCGGCATGTGAACGCGGTGATAGTCTCGTGGTGAAAGGTAGACAGTCGCAAAACGGCCATTATTGAATTTTTTAACTAACTTAGAGTCTGCGCCGAGGAGTGAGCTCAAAGAAAAATGTTTTCCTTTTGCTTGAAAAATTTTCCCACTGTGTATATCGCCCAGTTGGCTAATAGCCCCATCCGCCGGAAAGACCAAATCACAATCATCGGCGATAGGCCGTGCCTCAGATTTTAATTCACGGATAAAAAAAGCATTAAAGTTTTCAAAGTCTTCGGGGTCCTCTATTTTTGCAATGCTCATGTCAACATTATATTTTGCAATAAACCAATTTATAAACTGACTTTTAATCAAGGGATTTTTACACTCAGCGAAGTAGCCTACCATGCGAGAAATTAAGTGTTGGGGTACAATCTGTTGCAGTAATATGAATAAATGTTCTTTCACTATGATGTCCAATTTATCGGTTAACAACGGCTTCTAGGATTGAGCAATAATAATTGCTAGGGATAGTAAGTTGATCTTCTTGGATTAGCAATATGCACATTCAATTTTATCGAGTATTGGTGACTACCCATTGATAATAATTAGTCTTGATTAGCGGTTTAGGTTCATAGTTGAGGCTAAAAATTTTCCAGTGCAAGACTACTAGAGTAACAAAGGTGTCTGCAGCGCTCTCGGATAAAGTTTGTAATAGCTTGATCTTGCATGTCTAAATAAACCAACGCAATGGGTTTATTTACTTTGAAAATCGAAATGAGCATAAAGTCTTTAGCGCAAACGGATCTTAAATCTATACCCATTTTAGGTAGCAGCTTCTTTTGGCTTAGTCGATCATAAACAGTATAGTTTTGCTTAGTGCAGATATTGCCGAGCAAGCCTTCTGGGTGGTAATGGGTGTTAAAGTTTTTCATCGGGTGATCTTCAGTGAAGCCGATAGATTGAATATGTTTTAAGCTCTGCTGTGTAGCATTAATAGAAAATAGCGCGAGACGTCTGACCCCTAAGCCTACTTCCAAGCCTTGCAATAATGCTAATAGCACTTGGGTGGCTTTTTTGAATTTCGATTTTTTTGGCGAAGCGCGTAGATGGGATTCGATTAATAGGTAAAAGTCCATGTTGTAATAGAGATCGTCACTGATACTCAGATCAATAGGTTTTATCATAGGCACTTCAGGTGCTGGATACTGATTTAATTTGGAGGCTAATTCCTTTACCCCCATTTTATAGTGAACTTCAATATCAGAGGGGTTAAATAACAGCTGACAGGCAGGTGACATGATGCCTGGTGCGAAATAATCCCTAGAGGATTTTCCACAGGTGCTATGCACTAGCGCCATGGTTTGTTCGATAGTTATGTCTAGGTAATCGCTGATCAAATCTATGTTACGCAGCGTATTCTCTGAGTACCACCCCCTCGCAGCGGTTAATGCAATCCAATTGGCTAATTTAATCGGGAAGTACTTCTGTTGAGTGATATGGTTCAGCTTTCTTAATTCTTGGCCTCCAATATTCACATCTTTGACTGCTCTTCTGTGGAGTTTTTTAAACACTTCATAAGACGGAGATGTACTGTGATCTTGGGCTTGCTGGGTTAGTTCTGAAAGCTGCCATGTTTTCGAGAGATGTTGTGAAATCATCTGCATACTGCAGCCTAGAATGTCTTTTTCAACCTGCATAGGTGGCTCATTTCGCTCGTGGATGCGCAGCTGTATTTCTTGCATGTGCAAAGGTGCATGTAGCCAGAGCGCCCAAAAGCCAACACTATAAAAAAGTGCGGCGAGATAGGACTCATCGATTAGCGGTAGGCTTTTGAGCTGCATCCATTCTTGTACTTGATAAGCCGCATGGTGACTAGTTGCAATGGCATGTAAAAAACGTTTTTGCTGAACGGAGGTCGGATTTAATGACATAGGCTTTAATTCTCTAGCAACGCCTTCAATGCCGTCATAACCGAGAGAAGTGACAGCGTGGAGGATGCTTTTAACCTCAGTTTTGTTATCGTTGTGTTTTAGCTGTGCTGCTCTAACAACATATAAAGTTAACACGGGGTCTTTTTTGATGACCATAGCCAACTGTTGTATAGTCGACCTATCACTGTGTATGAGTTTGTTGATGCGTTTTATGCTGCTCGCTCTCGCGGGAAGGTGTTTGTCACTAAGGTATTCAATCCAAGCATCTAATCCATATAAGATATGATCTTGATCGTCTTCAAAAGTAGTGATAATCCGTTCAGTCATTAATATATCCACTATACTATTTGGTTTGTCAGTGCAGCACTAAGTGCAATTAAATTTTCATTAGGATGGGTAACTTACAGTATTCACTCATTTAAATAACAATTTACTGTTTGTTTTCGTTAATTGAAACAATTATCCGTCGGTAGCTGTTCATTCTTGATTCGCTGATATCTCCAGCTTCAATGGCATTTAACAGTGCGCATTGGGGTTCGCTAATGTGTTTGCAGTCTCTAAATTTACACATGCCGATATAAGGCTGGAATTCTTTAAAGCCCCTTATAATACTATTTTCATCTAAATGCCAAAGTGCAAATTCACGAATGCCTGGCGAATCAATTAAGTCACCCCCAGAGGGGATGTGAAACAACCTTGCTGTGGTAGTAGTGTGCTTACCCTTGCGTGTTAGTTCTGACAGTTCACCTACTTTTATATCGACACCGGGAAGCAAAACGTTAATCAGTGAGGATTTACCAACCCCTGATTGGCCAACAAATACGCAGGTTTTATTGTTAAGTTGGTCGTGCAGTGCGTTCATTCCGCTGTCTGATTTAGTAGAGGCTGTCAGCACTTGGTAACCAATTGCCTGGTATCTATTGATCAGGCCTTCTATGCTAGCGCGGTTGCTATTGGTGATTAAATCAGCTTTGTTTAATAATAATATCGGTTTGATACCACTTAATTCCGAGGCAACTAAATACCTATCTATTAAATTACTAAAAGGTTGTGGTTCTATAGCGAAGGTAATCACGATGCGATCTATATTTGCCGCAACGGGTTTGAGCTCGCCTTGACTGGTAGGTCTCTGTAATTGAGTAACACGCGCAAGGACAGCTACAATGACACCTATTTCAGCTCCTTTTCGCCAAATAACGCGATCACCTGTCACTAGTTGGCCGAGATGAGTGCGTAGGTGGCAGCGAAATATTTGTCCTTTGAAAGCAGAGTCAGTGGCCTCTACATCAACTTGTTTTCCGAAATGTGAAATGATCAAGCCCTGTTGTTCCGGGCCTAATTCACTGGCGTCTAGCTGCTTGATTATTTTGTCGTCGGTTTTTAAAGCGCGCTCAGTGCGTTCTTTGTGAATCTTCTCTACCCGCCACGCCTGGCGGCGAGTTAATTTTCTTTTTGACATCTATCGAGCCTATCCGTAATTCTTTTTAATAGAGATTGTTTAGTTCTTGTGCCTATAATAATAGAAATATATAGGTCCAGAGCACTTAATTTTTCGAGAAAGACCGAAGTTTTCTCAGGTTATGCTGAATATTTAGTATAATGTCTAATTATTGGCTATGTTATTATAAATGTTAAAGTTGGCAATGTCGCCGCCGACTCATAAATGAGGAAGATTCATGTCACTTAAAGATAATTTAATTTGGTTAGACTTGGAAATGACTGGATTAGATCCTGAAACAGATCAGATTATAGAGATAGCGACGATTATTACTGACGCTCATTTAACTGTGATTGCCGAGGGGCCCTCTCTTGTGATTCATCAAAGTGATGACGTTTTAGATAATATGAATCTCTGGTGTATTGAGCAGCATGGTAAGACAGGTTTGACTCAAAGAGTCAAAGAGAGTCAGATTAGTTTGCAACAGGCTGAAGCAATGACCTTAGCTTTTGTAAAAGAACATGTTGCTGAAGGTGCTTCACCGCTGTGTGGCAATAGTATATCTCAAGATAGGCGCTTTCTTTATCAGTACATGCCTTCATTAGAAGCATACTGTAACTATAGGCATATTGATGTAAGTAGTTTTAAAGAAGTTGCCAGACGTTGGAGGCCTGAGATACTCGAAGATTTTTTCAAGCAAGGCACCCATTTAGCGTTGGATGACATTCGAGAATCTATTGCGGAATTGAGATATTACAAGGAACACTTTATCCGCTGTTAAATATTGGTTGTTGGTATGCCTTTATTTTTTAAGTTTTTCAGCGCCCAGTGAATATGTTCTGCGACTAAGGGTGTGCAGTTGTCAAGTTTAGTTAATAAAGCCTGTTCTATGCTTGTTCCACCATTGCTATTGCCTAGCGCGACGGCAATGTTGCGTTGCCAGCCACTATAACCCGTTCGTCTAATGGCCGAGCCCTCAGTATTTTGCAAAAACGTTTTCTCATCCCAGTTGAATAGTTCTAATAAACTAATATCGTCTAGGTTATTACGTGGTTTAAAATCATCTTCCGGACTAAATTTGGCGAACTTGTTCCAAGGGCAAATTAATTGACAGTCGTCACAGCCGAATATGCGATTGCCAATTTTGGGCCTAAGCTCTTCGGGGATCGCCTCTTTGCTTTCGATAGTCAAATAGGAGATACAGCGCCGAGCATCCAAAATATTGGCTCCGACGAAGGCTTGCGTTGGGCAAACATCTAAACAGGCGGTACACTTACCACAGTGGTTGAGGCGTTTTTTTTCTGTCGTTGGTAGGGGGATGTTGACAAAAAGCTCAGCTAAGAAAAAGTAGGATCCTGCTTTCCTATTGATAAGTAAGGTGTGTTTTCCGGTCCAGCCCAGGCCTGCTTGCTCTGCAATAGCCCGCTCCATAATAGGAGCGCTGTCGACGAATGCTCTATAGCCTAAAGTATGGCATTCTTGTTCTATTTTTTTTGCTAGTTGGGTCAATCTTTTGCGGAGGGTTTTGTGGTAGTCTCGGCCTAATGTATATCTGGCTATGTAAGCACTGTCTGCGTTTTTTAAGACTTTTATAGCAGCTTTGGCAGGGGGTTGATAATTCATCCTAACGCTAATAACCCGGCAGCTGCCGGGTACTATGCTAAGTGGATTCTTCCTCAAATCTGCATTGTTTGCAAGATATTGCATATCGCCGTGATAGCCTCGCTCTAGCCACTTTTGCATATTGGCGTGAGCAGTGTCTAAATCAGGGACGATGATGCTTGATTGCGCAAAACCTAGTTCTTTGGCCCATAGGTCTATGTCGCCAGCAAGTGTCGATAATTGTTCAGAGGTAAGTATATGGCTGTTATCCAATGTGTTACTAATTCCTTTAACAACTTAATCAACAAGTTGTAATTACAAAATGATATTCACGAGCCAGAGGCTTTGATACAGTACTGGAATTATAGCAAAAATACTTCAAAAGAAGCGCAGTTTTTGTTTCTGATAAGTGCTTGAGTTGAATATAAAAACGAGCTATCACATAGTCGCAGTGTTAGGATAACGGTTATTTTTTTAAGAGGTTGCGAATGTTTTTAAGGTTGAAGTTAGTAGCCCGAAATGCGTTGTTTTGTAAAGGTGTAAAGCATTAATGGTCACCCAGTATTACGCTAAGGATGAGTCCGCTATGTTGGTCTTTGGAAAAGCATTGTTAAAAGCGATGGATGCACAAGGGGTGGTTTTCCTGTTAGGTGACTTAGGTATGGGTAAAACCACTCTTTCCAGAGGGGTTGTGCAGGGAGCGGGTCATGAAGGCGCGGTTAAAAGTCCTACCTATACGTTAGTTGAACCTTATGAATTTACCGATTACGTCATCTATCATTTTGATCTATATCGACTTAGCGACCCCGAAGAACTTGAATATTTAGGCATTAGGGATTATTTTGCTAAAGCTATGTTAAGTTTAATTGAATGGCCTAGTAGAGGAGAAGGTTACCTGCCGACGGCTGATTTGGAAATAACTTTGAGTATTAAAGAGACTGGACGTTTACTTGAATTGCAGGCCAACACTCTCAAGGGGGGGCGTGCAATTAATTTTTTGTCGGCACATTTTAATGATAAAGGGAATATAGCCATCAAATTATGAAATTGTCGCTAAAAAGAATAGTAAGAGTACTGCGGAACAGTGTGCTTGGGGTTATCTTTATACTCAGTAGTTCACTGTATGCACAACAACAGATTAACAATGTGCGTATTTGGCTAGCACCGGAAAATACGCGTTTGGTATTTGATATGACAGGTGCCGTAAAGCATAAAATTTTTGCGCTGAATAACCCAGAGCGAATAGTCTTAGATATAGAGGGTGCTGATCTAAAAGTTGATTTGGAAAAGTTAAATCTTAGCAATAGCCCGATTAAAAAGCTCAGAGCCGGCAAAGGTCAACCCCTGCGTATTGTGTTGGACTTGAATGAGGTGTTGCAGCCAGCAAGTTTCTCACTGGCTCCGAATAAAGACTACGGGCATAGATTGGTTGTCGATTTAGCGCGAACTGAGAGCTCTAGAACGGATAAGAAAAAGGCCGAACAAGTTAAGTTTAATAAGGCCACTGCCGATAAACCGCCGTCAAACGTTAGTACAATAAATGCCTCAACTTTAACACCATTAAAAGGTAAAAAATTTAGAGATATTGTTATAGCATTAGATGCAGGGCACGGTGGAGAGGACCCTGGTGCGATAGGCCCTTCAGGATTGAAAGAGAAAGTGGTGGTGCTAGCGATTGCAAAAGAGCTAGAAAAGCTCATAGATGCGGAGCATGGTTTTATATCTCGCATGATTCGACGCAATGATTATTATGTTAGTTTGCGCGCACGAACCGCAAAAGCCCGCGAGAAAAATGCCGATTTGTTTATTTCCATTCATGCGGATGCATTTAAAAACAAAAAAGCCCGTGGAGCCTCGGTTTGGGTGCTCTCCAATAGAGGCGCCAGCAGTGAAGTGGGGCGCTGGTTAGCACAAAAAGAAAATAGTTCAGACCTCATTGGTGGCGTTGGTAACCTAAGCCTAGATAATAAAGATGCAGTATTAAAAGGGGTGTTGTTAGATATGTCTATGACAGCTTCGCGCAAAGACAGTAGAGAAGTTGCTGAGAAGATTCATCAAAATATTGAGCGTTTTGCTAAAATGCATAAGCCGAGTGTTGAGAGGGCTGGTTTTTTGGTTTTGAAATCGCCAGATATTCCCTCGATTTTGGTTGAAACGGGGTTTATTTCCAATCCTGAAGAAGAGCGAGCACTAAAAACAACGGCTTATCGAAAAAAAATGGCAAGGGCTCTCTTTGAAGGCATAAAAAGCCATTTCATGCACAAACCGCCGGCTTTTACCGAAATATACCGTATAAAAAACGCTAAGGCTTTGGCTCAAAGGCAGCAGCATAAAGTGGTTAGTGGTGATTCACTCTCGCGTATAGCGCTACGTTACGGTGTTAAACTAGTGTCACTTAAAGCGTTGAATAAGCTTCAAAGTGATAAAATACGCATTGGGCAGCGTATCAAAATACCAACCAGTTAATTCCTGATTGTAGGCCAGAGACCAATAATGCAAAGAATTAAATTATTATCCCCGCGTTTAGCTAATCAAATTGCCGCCGGTGAAGTGGTTGAAAGGCCTGCATCTGTGGTAAAAGAGCTATTAGAAAACAGCTTAGATGCCGGGGCGACTAAGCTAGAAGTTGATGTCGATCAAGGGGGTATCAAGTTGATCCGCCTACGAGATAATGGTCAAGGGATAGATAAAGATGACTTGGCTTTATCATTGAGTCGTCACGCTACCTCTAAAATCATTCAGCTAGCGGATTTAGAGGCGGTAGATAGTCTAGGCTTCAGGGGCGAGGCGCTAGCCAGTATTAGCTCAGTGTCTAGGTTGACCCTAACCTCGCGTCGTGTAGATGCGGATGCCGCTTGGTCAGTCAGAGCTGAGGGCAGGGAAATGAATACCCAAATTATACCGTCTTCTCATCCGCAAGGTACAACGGTTGAAATGCGGGATCTTTTTTTTAATACTCCTGCCAGGCGCAAATTTATGCGCACTGAAAATACTGAGTTTAAGCATCTAGATGAAGTGCTAAAACGGATGTCGCTGTCTCGTTTTGATGTGGAATTTAGTTTGTCACACAATTCACGAGTGATTCGACACCTCAAAAAAGCCACCAATTTACGCGAAAAAGAGCGTCGAGTGGCGGCGATTTGTGGGCCGGCTTTTGTCGATCAATCAATAAAAGTGGAAATGCAGGCAGAATCATCGGGACTTAGTTTGTATGGCTGGATTAGTTTGCCTACCTTTTCAAGATCTCAAGCAGATTTACAGTATTTCTTTGTCAATGGGCGTATGATCAAAGATAGACTAGTTACCCACGCGTTGCGACAGGCCTATTCAGACGTTCTATTTAATGGCAGGCATCCCGCCTATGTATTGTATCTCGAGTTAGACCCCGCACTAGTGGATGTTAACGTGCATCCAACTAAACACGAAGTGCGCTTTCGTGAAAATCGCCTGGTCCATGATTTCTTGTTTAGGGCTATTCATCGGGTGATAGCAGATGAGCGGCCGGGTTTTCAAAAAAAAGCAGAGCAAAGTGCTGAGCAAGTTAGTCTCGACAATGGTTTGGAGCAAACGATTCCAGAGCAGCAGGGGATAGGTCTAGAGGTGCCGAATACAGCTGCGGACAGCTTTTCTCAGCAAAGTGGTGCTGATTATCAAGCCAATACTTACGCTGCCTCAGTTAGGCCAAATGTGATGCGCGAACAAGCAAATTTGTACTCGCAGTTAGGGCGTTCCGATGGGGCAGATGCCACAATGTCAACAAGTATGCAGCAGTTGGCTCAAGAGGCGGAGCATATTCCACCATTGGGCTTTGCTATAGCGCAGCTTCACGGTATTTATATACTGTCCGAAAACGCTCAGGGAATGATAGTAGTCGATATGCATGCTGCACATGAGCGAATAGTCTACGAGAGGCTCAAAGCATCTTACAGTAGAGAAAAGATTCGCTCGCAGCCGTTATTGGTGCCTGTCAGTGTCGCTTTGAGTAGCTTGGAGGCCGATTGTGCCGATGAGCATCAAAAAGTGTTTGAGCACTTAGGGTTTGAATTGGCACGTTTAGGCGAAGAGACGATCGCTATAAGGCAGATTCCGGTGACCCTAGCGAAGTCAGATGTCGAGCAGTTAGTTCGAGATGTGCTTGCTGACATGCTGGCGTTAGGTAGCAGTCGAAAAATACAAGAGTCAGTCAATGACCTTTTGTCAACAATGGCTTGTCATGGTTCGGTTCGTGCTAACCGACAGTTGACTATTCCTGAAATGAATCAATTGTTGAGAGATATGGAGTCTACTGAGCGCAGTGGGCAGTGTAATCATGGGCGCCCGACTTGGAGCACTATGAGTTTGCAGGATCTGGACAAATTGTTTTTGCGAGGGCGCTAGATGTTGAATAATACACAGTTCCCGCGGGCTATATTTTTAATGGGTCCAACGGCGGCAGGTAAAACAGGCTTGGCGATGGAGTTGTACGATCAATTGGACTGTGAAATTGTTTCGGTAGATTCAGCGCTTATCTATCGCGGGATGGATATAGGGACTGCCAAGCCGAGTAAAGCAGAACTGTCCAAATACCCGCATCACTTAATCAATATAATAGACCCCAGTCAAAGCTATTCGGCTGCCGAGTTTCGCAACGATGTCTTAGGGTTGATGCAAGATATTGTTGAGCGTGGAAAGACGCCGCTATTGGTGGGCGGTACTATGATGTATTTTAATGCATTGCTAAAAGGCTTGGCTCCACTACCTGAGGCCAATGACGAGATTCGTGCAGAAATAAATCAAATAGGCTTGGCTGATGGCTGGCCTGTGGTGCATGCGCTGCTTAAGAAGGTGGACCCGCAATCAGCTGCACGATTGGCCCCGACTGATTCGCAAAGAGTGCAGCGTGCGCTTGAGGTGTATAGGATTACCGGCAAAACCCTGACTCAGCACTGGGCTGATCAGCGCCAGCAAACGCTAGCTTACAATGTGTTAAATCTAGCGGTAATGCCCAGAGAGCGGAGCACTTTGCATAAAAGAATAGTTCATCGATTTAACTTGATGCTAACCCAAGGCTTTATAGAAGAAGTTGAGGGCTTATATAAAAGAGGTGATCTTAGCTTGGATATGCCTTCCATGCGCTGCGTAGGTTATCGTCAAGCGTGGATGTATTTAATCGGCGAATTAGATAAACAAGCGATGATTGAAAAAGGGGTCATCGCTACTCGTCAACTGGCCAAGCGCCAGATCACTTGGTTGCGCAGTTGGGATGATCTCCACTGGCTTGAAATTGAGTCAGCAGATTTAACGGCTAGGGTCTTGAAATTGCTAGACTCTGACGCTATATAGATGTAACGTGTTTTGGGAATTGATGTCATTGGCTAAATAGAATTTTTTGGCAGAGGTTTTTTGGATTAAACTACATTTTAGTTATGATTTCGTAACTAAGTATATCCGTAGCTCGTTAGTAAAGTATCTAGTAAGTAATTAAATATTAGCAGGGCATTTACTTGATATTTGATCTAGTATAAGCAGATTGAATATCCATTTTATCATTGGTAGGAGATCCCAATATGTCAAAAGGGCAAACGTTACAAGACCCTTATCTGAATGTTTTACGTAAAGAGCGGGTACCGGTATCCATCTTTTTAGTAAATGGTATTAAACTTCAAGGGCAAATAGAGTCCTTTGATCAATTTGTTATTTTGCTGAAGAACACCGTCAGTCAAATGGTTTATAAGCACGCAATTTCAACGGTGGTGCCTTCGCGTCCCGTTAAATTGCCACAATCGGATGAAAAGTCCGAAGAATAAAGGATACTTGATTGTTTTTTGAACGTCCAGAGTCTGGCGAAAGAGCAATTCTGGTTCACATGGATATGGCCGCTGAGGCTGATCAAGAGTCTCCACGTGAACTAGAAGAACTTGCTCTTTCCGCTGGAGCAGATCCAATTGAAATGTTGATTGGATCTCGTAATAAGCCTTCCCCAAAATTTTTCATTGGTACTGGTAAACTTGATGAGTTAAAGCAACTCGTGCACAAGCATGAGGCAACGTTGGTTATTTTTAACCACACCATGAGCCCTTCTCAAGAGCGCAATGTGGAAATTGAACTCGAGTGTAGGGTTTTAGATAGAACGGGTTTAATACTAGATATTTTTGCTCAGCGAGCACGTACCCATGAGGGAAAACTACAAGTTGAGTTGGCCCAGTTAGAACACATGTCAACCAGATTGGTTCGTGGCTGGACTCACTTAGACAGGGAAAAAGGCGGTATAGGTCTTCGTGGACCTGGTGAAAAACAACTTGAAACAGATAGACGGTTACTGGGAGAGCGTGTAAAAACTATCCATAAGCGTTTGCAAAAAGTGCGTACTCAGCGTGAGCAGGGCCGAAAGGCTCGAGCACGTGCGGAAGTACCTACACTGGCATTAGTAGGTTATACAAACGCCGGTAAATCATCAATTTTTAATAAAATCACTCAAGCTCAAGTTTATGCTGCTGATCAGTTGTTTGCCACATTAGACCCAACCCTGCGCAAAATCGAATTAGAGGATGTGGGTTCGGCGATCCTTGTTGATACAGTAGGCTTTATCCGGCATTTGCCGCATAAGCTGGTTGAGTCTTTCAGGGCGACATTGCAAGAGACGACTGAGGCAACGTTGTTGTTGCATGTTATTGATTGCTATGATGACGAACGCGCGAAGCACATAGTTGAAGTTGATGCGGTGCTCAATGAAATTGGTGCATCAGACGTGCCTGTATTACAAGTATTCAATAAAATAGACATGTTAGATGGGCGCAGTGCACGCATTGATTATAACTCCGAAGGAAGGCCTGCGAAGGTCTGGCTTTCAGCGGTAAGTGGTGAAGGGCAAGATTTATTATTTCAGGCGATAACTGAATTGTTAGCCGATGATCTAATTATAGATGTTATCAAAGTAACACCGCAGCAGGCGCAGTTAAGGTCATTGTTGTTTTCAAAGGGGGCAGTTGTATCTGAAACGATTGAAGAAAACGGTGACATACTTCTTAATGTCAGGGTTCAGCGTAAAGATTTGTTACAAATATTAACGCGTGTTGGTATGCCGACAGAACCTTTTCGAATAGATGAAGTCTATTAACTCAATTAACTATATTCAAAATAGAATCGGAAGGTTGTTATTCTAACGCTTTCTTAAAAATCATAAACTATACACTCTTATTAAGCGGAGATTTATATGGCTTGGAATGAGCCCGGTGGGAATGGTAATAACCAGGATCCTTGGGGAAACGGTGACGATAAAAAGCGTAAAGACCGTAAAAGTAGCAATGAACAAGGACCACCCGATTTAGATGAAGCACTTGGTCAGTTACAAGATAAGCTGAGTGACATTTTTGGTGGGAAGAAGAAGGGCTCTGGCCCGGGATCAAGTAATACTATTAAAGGACCGTCCAACAGCCCGGCTATGTTTGCAATATTAATCGTGATTGCTGTCTTGGTATGGGCAGGGTTAGGTTTTTACACTGTGGATCAGCAAGAGCGCGGGGTTGTTTTGCGGCTTGGGAAATTCAGTACCGTTGTGAATCCTGGTCTGCAATGGAATCCGCCTTTAATCGATCAAGTAACTTTGGTCAACACCACGCGCGTGAGAAGTTCAGAGCACAACGCGCAGATGCTAACGGGAGATGAAAACATTGTCGATGTAGGTATGACAGTACAATATGTTGTTAGTGATGCCAGTGCATACGTTCTGAAGGTGCATAGCCCTGATGAAAGTTTGTCGCTAGGAGCTGAATCAGCATTGCGTCATGTTGTTGGTGGTTCTGATATGGATTCTATTTTAACTCAAGGGCGTAACGCGCTTGCGGTTGAAGTTCAAGGTCTGCTTCAAGACTATATGGCTAACTACAATACTGGCCTGCAAGTGACCCAAGTAAATATCGCGAATGTACAACCGCCTAAAGAAGTGCAGCAGGCATTTGATGACGTCATAAAGGCTAGAGAGGATGAGCAGCGTTCTAAGAACGAAGCTGAAACTTATGCTAACGGTATTTTACCAGAAGCCCGAGGTAAAGCTAAGCGAATGGTAGCTGAAGCGGATGCTTACCAGCAGCAAGTTTTGGCTAACGCCCAAGGTGAAGCTTCGAGGTTTACAGCACTTTTAGGTGAGTACGAAAAAGCGCCTGAAGTGACGAGAGATCGTTTGTATCTTGATACTATGCAAAAAGTGTTGGCGAACAACTCTAAAGTGCTACTCGCTTCTGAGGGTGGAAATAATGTGATGTATTTGCCGATTGATAAGCTAATGCAAAATCGACCCGCTGCTGCATCTGCATCTGGCAATAGTAATATGCAATTAGATGATCAGGCGATTCGTGAAGTGGGTAACCAAGTCTATGATCAGTTACGTCGACGTCAAGCAACGAGTAGGGAGACGCGTCAATGAGCGGTAAGCCTTTAATAATTACAATTTTGCTATTAGCAGTTGTGATGATTGCATCAAAATCAATCTACATCGTTCAAGAAACCGAGCGTGCCGTTAAATTACAATTTGGTGAAGTAGTCAACAGTGATGTCAAGGCGGGTATTCATATGTTGATACCTTTCGTTAACAAGGTTAGGAAATTCGATAGTCGCCTATTGACACTTGATAGTCGTCCTCAGGCGTTTTTGACCAATGAGAAAAAGCGTCTTATCGTTGACTCTTTTGTGAAATGGCGCATTGTTGATGTTCAGAAATACTATACGGCTACTTCAGGTGATGAGCTTCAGGCGGCTAATTTGATTTCTGTCAGAGTTGAGACTCAACTGCGTAATCAGTTTGGTACACGTACCTTAAATGAAGTGGTTTCAGGCCAGCGTGAAAAGTTGATGGAGGAAGTTAAACTTTGGTTGAATGATCCGACAGCCGCACGTCTTGCGTCTTCCAGTGTTGAAATAACATCTGCAGATCTTGATGGCGTGGGTGCTTCGATCGGTGTCGAAATCGTTGATGTTCGTATCAAGAAAATCGAATTACCACCGGAAGTGTCTAATTCTGTATACGAGCGAATGCGGACAGAGCGTGAAAGGCTTGCTCGTGAACTGCGTTCTCGCGGGAAAGAAGTGGCCGAAGGTATTCGTGCTGATGCCGACAGAGAAAAAACAATATTGTTAGCCCAAGCTTATAAAACAGCTGAGCAAACACGTGGAATGGGAGATGCTAATGCATCGTCGACTTACGCTGCTGCTTTCAAACGAAATCCTGAATTTTACAAATTTACGCGTAGTTTAAAAGCCTACGAGCAATCGTTTAATGGTAACGGTGATGTGATGTTGTTAAAGCCAGATAGTGAGTTCTTCCAATACTTTGCAAACCCTAAAGCGGGTAAATAAGCATCAAGCTAGAAAAATGATGTAATTACACCGCTGATTAATGTTAGTATTGATCAAGCCGGACTAATACGTTAGTCCGGTTTTTTTGTGTGTGTTTAAAAGTGAGATTGCTGACGCTGAGATTGGTCCAAGCTAGTGGCGCAGTTATTTTTGAGGGTAGTCAACCTGTTCTAAAAACGGTTGATGTGACCGAGATTGATATGAGTCCTAGAGGCGGTTCTGCTATTTCATAGTTTCAAAGCATGTAGGAATTAAGTGGAGTAGATAAGTCTACCTTACAAATAATGGGTTTAGTCAGCATATTTGCTGAAGTTGCAGGGCTGTATCTTGCGAGATAATTGGCCACTAAATATTGAGTGATTGGAGAATGACATGGCTTTAGCTGAGCGTTGGCTATTACCAGATGGCGTGAAAGAAATCCTGCCCCCAAAGGCGAGGCAAGTCGAAATGCTACGTCGACGTTTATTGGATTTATATGATAATTGGGGTTATGAACAGGTAGTGCCGCCATTAGTCGAGCACCTTGAATCTCTGCTAACGGGAGTGGGCAAGGATCTGGATATCAATACTTACAAGCTGGTAGATCAGGAATCCGGTCAGACCCTTGGCTTACGTGCTGATATTACACCCCAAGTTGCTCGCATTGATGCACATAGAATGGCGAATAAAGGTGCCAATCGTCTTTGTTACTGTGGTTCTGTTATTCATACTCGCGCTGAAAACATGCTGGTCTCGCGCAATCCTATACAGCTTGGTGCTGAGATATACGGGCATGCGGGCATAGAAAGTGATGTAGAAGTCATTTCATTAATGATAGAGACCTTGTTCGCTTGCGGCCTTGAAGAAGAGTTGAGTTTGGATTTGGGGCATGTTGATGTCTTCAGAGGTGTTCTCGAGCAAGCGAATTTAGCCGCATGCGACCAAAAAAAATACCATGATCTAGTACGCAATAAATCCTTGACCGATCTGCAAGAGTTTATTGCTAAACTCGCATTGTCTGATCAAATGTCAGCTATGCTAGTCGCTCTGCCACGCTTAAATGGTGGTATTGAAATGCTCGAAACTGCTGAGAAAACGTTGCACAGTGGACCGGTCGAAGTCAAATCTGCGATTGGTTATCTGAAGAAATTAGCAGCTATACTCGCTAATCGTTATCCTCAAATAGATTTGTATTTTGACCTCGCGGAGCTTAGAGGAGCCAATTATCATACTGGTGTAATTTTTTCGGCCCTCTCGCCGCTGTTTGCGCAAGCGGTTGCCAAAGGTGGTCGCTATGATGATATAGGCAAAGATTTTGGTCGATCGAGACCGGCAACCGGCTTCAGTACTGATTTAGTGACGTTGTCAGACATTAGTGAGAAAACTCAAATGCGTGCGGGTGTTTTAGCACCGGCAGGCGAAGAAGCTTCGATGTTGCAAGTAATAGCAAAGCTTCGTGCACAAGGTGTGCGTGTAATTCAAGCCTTCTCTTCAGATGAGTTTGAGGCGGAGCTTTATGTTGATAGTGTATTAGAAAAACAAACTGATAACTGGGTAATAGTGCCGAGAAATCAAACTCCAAAACTTTAGGATTAAGAGACAGCAATGGGCAATAACGTAGTTGTTTTAGGCACTCAATGGGGCGATGAAGGCAAAGGTAAAATTGTCGATCTGCTAACCGAAGAAGTGTCTGCAGTTGTACGCTTTCAGGGTGGGCATAACGCCGGACATACTCTAGTAATCGATGGTAAAACTACCGTATTACATTTGATTCCCTCTGGGATTTTACGTGACAATGTACTTTGTCTTATAGGCAATGGTGTCGTGTTATCGCCTGAGGCGTTGATTAAAGAGATGGCTGGATTGGAGGAGGCGGAGATAAATGTTGCTCAGCGATTGAAGCTAAGTCCTGCCTGTCCATTAATTCTGCCGTATCACGTTGCGCTTGATCATGCACGAGAGCTCAAACGTGGCGATGCTAAAATTGGTACAACAGGTCGTGGTATCGGTCCGGCTTATGAAGATAAAGTAGCGCGTAGAGGTTTGCGTTTAGCTGATATGCTCGAGCCTGAGCGTTTTCGCACAAAGTTAACTGATGTGATGGAGTATCATAACTTCTCACTCGTTAACTATTATGGCGTTGAGGCCTTAAATGTCGAGGATGTCTTTAATCAATGCATGTTAATGGCCGAGCAGTTAAGGCCTATGGTTGCAGATGTCACTCAAATGATCCATCAAATGCGTGAGCGTGGTGAAAGTATCATGTTTGAAGGTGCCCAAGGGGCGCTCTTAGATATTGATCACGGTACTTATCCTTTTGTAACATCATCGAATACCACGGCCGGAGGTGTCTCCACTGGTAGTGGTTTCGGGCCAATGTATATTGATTACATATTAGGTATCACCAAGGCTTATACTACTCGCGTAGGCGGCGGTCCTTTTCCTACTGAGTTGGAATGCGAAATTGGCCAGCGTCTAGCTGAGCGCGGTCATGAGTTTGGTGCTACAACGGGTCGCGCCCGACGTTGCGGTTGGTTTGATGCAGTGTTGCTAAAGCGT
Organism: Gammaproteobacteria bacterium; assembly: GCA_034111875.1. Taxonomy (GTDB): domain Bacteria; phylum Pseudomonadota; class Gammaproteobacteria; order Pseudomonadales; family Balneatricaceae; genus Rs1. The sequence goes on along the minus strand of JAWUWK010000065.1, from coordinate 12,537 downwards.
GCTATTCAAGTGAGCTCTATTACTGGCATTTGTTTGACTAAGTTGGATGTGATGGATGGCTTAGAGGCAATTAAGATTTGTATTGGCTATAAAGATCAGCAGGGTAATACTGTTACTTCGCTGATTGACAGTGAAGATTACGAGAGTTCAATTCCTGTCTATGAAGAAATGCCAGGCTGGTCTGAGTCTACGGTTGGCGCCAGATCATTGGTCGAGCTGCCGCAGGCCGCCCTCGATTATATTGCGCGTATTGAAGTCTTAGTTGGAGTGCCTATCGATATTGTTTCAACGGGACCTGATCGTGTTGAGACGATTGTTAAGCGAGATCCATTTGCGCTTTAGCTAAGTGTCAGCTATTTAGCTTTCACTGGGTGTAAAAAAGGGCAGATATACTGCCCTTTTTTGTGTCTATAGTTTGAGTTGAGATTGTTTAGTTGCGCAGGCTTTGTACCAACGCTTTGAATACTTTTGCGTTGCCGGTGACCAGTGCGGCAGATTTCTTGAAATTCGTGTCTCCGCTGAGATCGCCAACAAGACCGCCTGCTTCTTGAAGCAATAGCGCGGCAGATAGCACAGTGGCTTGTTGCAAGTTGCGGGCAAAACTTCCGTCGATACGCCCCGCAGCAGCGTTGGCAAAATTTAATGCAGCCGAACCGGAGTTTTGCAAAACACCGCGGCTCTGGTGTAACTTTGTCGCCATATGCAGGTGGTTCGCAAGTTGAGTTTCATCACCACTAGTATCGGCGAAATCGGTGAGAATGGTCGCGCCTTCTAGCCCTTTTCTTTGGCTTACTCTGATTCTTCTGCCATCAAAAATAGCACCGTAACCTCTGCTCGCGGTGAATTCTTCCCCGGTGACGGGATTGATGATTACAGCGTGCTCAACTTTCCCTCTAATGATGCCGGCAATACAGACGGCAAATTGCGGGAGGCCAACTGAAAAATTATTGACGTTATCGAATGCGCTTATGAACCAGCTGCCCTCTGTTTTATCCCTAGTAGATTGATAATTGCCTGAGAACTCCCCTTGCAGTGAGTGATTCGGATAAGCTTTTTGAATGGTGTGCACTATGGTTTGTTCAACGTTTTCAGCGGTCTCTTGAATAAGTTCCGAGATGTCGCCTTTTTCAAAGCGAATTATTTCTACTTTGGCTTGTGCGCGTTGAATTTGGTCGCTAGCTAAACGGGCCGCCCGTAGCGCGATATTAAGCATTGGTTGCATTGTTAAAGAACCTGATAAAGTTGAAAATTACAATTGACACATTGTATCACCCAGTGAACTTAAGTGTCGCTAGTTATCGGAAAAATATACTTGGAAATAACAGTATCTGGCGTTTAAATTTGTAGCGCCTTAGTTATGTTATGGGGCGCGCTATCTGTTAATATAACAAAAATATTTTTATGGATTAAACAGTGCAAATAGAAATCAAAATCGTTTTAGTTAACACAACTCATTCAGGAAATATCGGTGGTGTCGCTAGAGCGATGAAAAACATGGGGCTTGCGCAATTAGTGCTGGTGTCTCCAAAGCAATTTCCAAGTGATGACGCGAGCGCAAGGGCAGCGGGTGCTGATGATGTTTTATCCTCTGCTGCTGTTGTGGCTAGCCTAGAGGAAGCAATCGCAGATTGTGAGCTAGTGTTTGCGACGAGCGCGCGTGAGCGGCATATACCTTGGCCTATTATGGATCCTCGTGAAATGGGGGCTGCAATAGCAAGCGTCGCGAAGTCGGCCGAAAAGCAGCAGCAAAGTAAACATATAGCCGTGGTCTTTGGTCGCGAGGATAGGGGGTTGACTAATGATGAATTACATTTATGTCAGCACCATGTGTGTATTCCCTCGGTAGAGGGCTTTAGTTCCTTAAATATTGCCTCTGCGGTCCAAGTTATTGCCTATGAGATTAGGCTGTCTTTAATGTCATTAGTGGCCAAAAAGCCCATTGTTCAAACATTGCGCTGGGGGGTTAATTGGGATGCAGACCTCGCCACTCAAAAAGAACTACAATTGTTGTTCGAGCACTTTGAGTCTAGTTTAATTAAAACGGGTTTTTTAGTCCCTTCTAATCCTCGGCAATTAATGACTAGAATTCGTCGGCTTATTTTACGTGCTCTGCCCGATAAAATTGAAGTGAATATACTTCGCGGCATGCTAACGAGTATGTCAAAAGATAGCCGGGATAAGTAATAGTAATACACTTAATTATATTGGATTAGATGAATGAAACTACCTATTTATTTAGATTACGCTGCAAGTACCCCTGTTGACCCTAAGATTGCAGCAATGATGATGGATTGTTTGACCTTAGAGGGCAATTTTGCAAATCCAGCGTCACGATCACACATCTATGGTTGGAAAGCCGAAGAGGCTGTAGAGAGGGCGCGTCGTCAGGTGGCGGATCTTGTAGGCGCTGAATCGAGGGAAATTGTTTGGACCTCGGGAGCGACAGAATCGAATAACTTGGCAATTAAGGGTCTTGCCCAGCAGAGAAAATCGGTGGGTAGGCATTTAATAACCAGTACCATTGAGCATAAAGCCGTATTGGACACTTTTGCAGAGATGGAAGCCCAAGGTTTTGATGTGTCCTATTTAAAGCCTAACATGCAAGGTCGCATTAGCCCTGAGCAGCTCGAAGCGGCATTTAGAGAGGATACTATTCTGGTAAGTTTAATGCATGTTAACAATGAAATTGGCACTATTAACAATATTCAAGCATTAGGTGAGTGTTGCATGCAAAAGTCTGTCTGTTTTCATGTCGATGCGGCACAATCAGTGGGTAAATTGACGATAGATTTGAGTCAGTTAAACATCGATATGATGTCTTTTTGCGCGCATAAGATTTATGGGCCAAAAGGGGTGGGTGCGCTCTATGTTAAACAGAAACCAAAAGTTAGGATTAAGGCACAAATTCACGGTGGAGGCCACGAACGCGGAATGCGCTCCGGAACATTACCGACGCATCAGTTAGTGGGTATGGGGGAGTCCTTCGCGATAGCAAGCCAAGAGTTGGCGCGCCAGCATCTGCAACTAACTCGGCTGAGGGATATTCTGTGGAGTAAAATTAGTAGCTTGCCAGGTGTCAGTGTTAACGGTGGACTCGAGAATAGACTGCCAGGTAATCTTAATGTGTGCTTTGGAGAGCTTGATGGGGAAATGTTATTGCTGTCTTTGAAGGACTTGGCGGTGTCTACAGGTTCGGCTTGTACTTCTGCGAGTCTTGAGCCGTCCTATGTGTTGAAAGAAATTGGTTTGTCAGCAGAGCAGGCCCACGGTTCTTTGCGGATTTCAATCGGCAGGTTTACCACAGAAGAAGAAGTGATTTTTGCGGGGGATTTGATCGTCGCAACGGTCCTTAAGTTGCGTACCCTTTAATAGGAGTGAATAAGGCTTGGTCTAAATCATCAAATCTAAATTGTGAGCCTTTTGTTGCGAGAAATTGTCCTGCTAGTTGAGTTATAGAGGCGGATTTAGAGACCCTAAATAGAACAGTAGTCTGAAGTCTGTCTTTTGGATTGCAAATTATTGCCTTTCAGGAAAAGCTGGTTTCGCCCTATATTGTGCCTTTTGCGTTTCTAATCTGAGAGATCTGAAAGCTGTTTTTTATAAAACATAGGTTAACCAAAAAAAGCCAGTAACTTCGGTGGTCTTTGTGGAGCACAAAGGCGTATAATGCAGAGTTTTTTACGGTCGGCCGATGTCGATCAATTTTTTTAATCAAATAATAGGAAATAAATCATGGCAATTGAACGTACGCTTTCAATTATCAAACCAGATGCTGTTGCAAAAAACGTAATTGGTCAAATCATATCCCGCTTCGAAGCAGCGGATCTTAAGATTGTTGACTTGGCATTAAGAAACTTGAGCAAAGCTGATGCAGAAGGTTTTTATGCGGAGCATAGTGAACGTCCTTTTTTCGCCGATCTAGTGGCATTCATGACGTCAGGTCCTGTTGTTGTGCAGATATTGGAAGGTGAAAATGCAGTGCTTACAAATCGTGACCTCATGGGTGCTACTAATCCTAAAGAAGCTGACGCTGGAACAATCCGCAGTGATTTTGCAGAGTCTATCGATGCTAACGCTGTACACGGTTCTGATTCTGTTGAATCTGCAGCCCGTGAAATTGCTTACTTCTTCGCTAAGTAAGTAATTAAGCTATGGAGCCTGCTTTGTTGCTAGGTTCTATAGTGACATAATTCAAGAGAGTTGATCATGACAGATACTTCAAAAACAAATTTACTTGGTATGACACCGATCCAATTGGCCGACTATTTTATACAAATAGACGAGAAACCTTTTAGAGCGACGCAAGTGTTGAAGTGGATTCATCAAAAAGGGGCTGAAAGTTTTGATGAAATGACCAATATCAGTAAAGTGTTACGTGAAAAATTAACTGAAAACGCGCAAATACGTGAGCCTGAGGTTGTCAGCCAAGATATATCTAAAGATGGAACCCGTAAATGGGTTATTAGAGTGGATGGTGGGTCTTGTGTTGAAACAGTGTTGATACCAGAGGGCGACAGGGGTACTTTATGTGTCTCATCGCAAGTCGGATGCTCATTAAACTGCAGTTTTTGTTCCACAGGCAAGCAAGGGTTTAATCGCAATTTAAGTGCCGCTGAAATTATCGGGCAAGTGAGAATTGCAATTAAGTCATTTGGGCCAATGGACACTGCTAATAAAAGGGTAGTCACTAACGTTGTTATGATGGGGATGGGCGAGCCTCTGATGAATTTTGAGCGGGTAGTCAGTGCCATGCGGCTTATGATGGAAGATAATGCCTATGGCCTTTCCAAGCGAAGAGTGACGCTAAGCACCGCAGGTGTTGTGCCAGCAATGGACAAGCTAGGTGATGTTATAGACGTTTCACTCGCTGTCTCTCTACATGCTCCGAACGATGAGTTAAGAGACGTATTGGTGCCTGTTAACAAGAAATATCCAATTAAAGAGTTAATTGCCGCTTGCAACCGCTACCTAGAGAAGCTCGATGACAAGCGTGTGATTACCATAGAGTACACTATGATGGCCGGCATTAATGATTTACCTGAACATGCGAGTCAGTTAGTAAAGCTGCTTAAAAAAGTACCGTGTAAACTTAATATAATTCCTTTTAATCCCTTTCCCAATTCAGGTTACGAGAGGCCTAAGGCAGCGGTGATTGAACATTTTAAAAACACTATGCATAAAGGTGGTATTCGCACTACCGTTAGGCGTACTCGCGGTGATGAAATTGATGCTGCCTGCGGACAATTGGTTGGCATGGTCGAAGATAGAACTAGGCGAACCAGCAAGTTGATACCTGTAGTTCAGGAAATGATATCTGCATGCTAAGTCAAAATTAACTAAAATTAAGGAAGATTGCTGGCAAAGCGTCTCGGCAAGGAGTTAGGTTTTAAGTGCAGCAGCTAGTGAATATTGCAAAATTGACAGTCTTAAGCTTATTGTTAACAGCTTGTGCTATAGGTGCTTCGGATCCCAATAAAGTATCAAATAGGGATAAAGCGAAGAAATTCACCGAAGTCGCAATTGAATATTTTAGAACGGGAGACAATGTCACTGCGCGCAACTGGCTGCAAAAGGCTTTAGAGTTCGATAAATCCTATGCCAGGGCCTACTCAATTTTGGCGACAGTTTTTCAATCCGAACAAGAGCAAGAGTTAGCCGAAGAGTACTTTAGAAAGTCGATCAAAGTCGCTCCTGATTCTGCGATGTTTCGCAATAATTTTGGTGCCTTCTTGTTTGGGCAAAAGAGGTATGAAGAAGCGTGCATTGAACTAGAATTGGCAACAAAAGATCCTTTCTATAATTTACGCGCACAAGCATTGGATAATTTGGGCCGATGTTATCAAGCCCTGAAAGATAATGATAAAGCAGGCGATGCATTTCAACGTTCTGTTAATCTTGGGGGTAGAAGTGCCTTTGCATTACTAAACTTGAGTAAAACCTTGTTAGCCGCTGGTGAAACCTTTAAATCTAATGCAAAATACAAAGAGTTTTTAGATCTAATTAGCGCTAATCAAACTCAGCATTCCGCCGAAAGTTTAGCTTTAGGGATTAAATTAGCACGTGTTAATGGTGATTTTTCTGAAGTCGTAACTTATTCATTGTTACTGGAAAATTTATTTCCAAATAAATATAAAGAATTAAAGGAGTCAGCTCAGTGAGTATTAAGCCTGACAATGTAATAGTGACTGAAGAAAATCTTTCCCCAGGTAGCCGGCTGCAAAAAGCGCGAGACGCGTTAGGTATTAGTCAAAAGTCATTGGCCGATGATTTGTATTTACCTCTTAATTATATATTGTGGATAGAAGAGGGGGCGTACGAGAAACTGCCGAGTATGGTCTTTTGCAGAGGTTATATAAGAGCATATGCAAAAGCGGTTAACGAAGATGGTGCAGAGCTAATAGCCTTGCTCGATAATATATACGGTATTCAAACGAGCAAAGGGCCTTTAAAGTCTATATCAAAAATCGATCGGCAAGTGAAAGTAAGTGACCCAGTAATGAAATGGTCAACGCTGCTTTTTATTCTGGTTTTAGGTGCTGCGGTCTTTTGGTGGTGGAAAACTCAGTATGGTCTAACTTCGCCTTTGCTTTCCTCACAAGATCCCATTGCCGTAGAGACAGTCAACGGCAATGAGTTAGTGTTGCCCTCTTTGGATGCTCAAAATGCCAATGTTGAATTGAGTAATGCTGAGCTAGGCACCAATACCCAAAACCCGGCGGGTTTTGCTAGTGATAATTCAGGGGCACAACAGCAACCGACTGCCAATCAAAACGCTAATCAAGGTACGAGCAATGTAGCGGATACGTCAACAACTCTGAATAATGGCACGGGCATAGAGTTGCAGTTGAATCTCTCAGATGAGACAGAACGCAATACTGCGCAACTTGCAGAGTTAGAGCAAGTGGTTAAAACCTTGGAGCCGACAGAAGCTGATGTAGTTAATACCAATACTGGCGCAGTAAATTCAACGCCTGCATCTGTCGATATTAACTTATTAGCAGTCAGCTTCAATAACGAATGCTGGGTAACGATAAAAGATGTCCGTGGCAAAGTGTTGTTTAATGGCATTAAGAAGTCTGGGCAAAAACTTTCGTTGACTGGTGATGCTCCCTTAAGTTTATCTATTGGGCGAGTTGACAGTGTCTCTAGTATCACCTACGGCGGCGTTGAAATCGACTTACAATCTCTAAGTCGTAATAATATAGCTAACTTTAAGTTGCCTCTTTAAAAATCGGAAAACTACATTGTCTAAACTTCAAGCGATTAGGGGAATGAATGATATTCTGCCTGAGCAATCTCCAATATGGCAATACTTAGAAGAAACATTTAAGCATGTCGTCACTCAGTATAGTTACGGTGAAATACGTACGCCTATTCTGGAAAACACTGAGCTGTTTAATCGATCGATCGGTGAAGTAACGGATATCATAGAAAAGGAAATGTACTGCTTCGAAGATCGAAATGGCGAAAGTTTAGCTATGCGACCAGAGGGAACGGCGAGTATCGTTCGCGCTGGAATAGAACATGGCTTGTTATTCAATCAAACCCAGCGACTATGGTATCGCGGGCCAATGTTCCGCTACGAAAAACCGCAGAGGGGACGTTATCGTCAGTTTCATCAGATAGGTGTCGAAGCTTTTGGTATGGCAGGTGCTGATATAGATGCTGAAGTAATCTTACTATCGGCAACACTTTGGCGATCCCTGGGCATTTTAGATTCACTCACTCTGGAATTGAATTCACTAGGTAGTAACGAGGCCAGAGGTGCCTATCAAGCTGCTCTCGTTGATTTCTTAACCTCCAAGCGGGATTTTTTAGATGAGGATAGTCAAAAAAGAATACTGACGAATCCGTTGCGTGTATTAGACAGCAAAGATTTAAATACCCAAATGCTCTTAAACGACGCACCTAATTTGCTTGATTATCTTGACGCTGACGCGCGTCAGCATTTTTCAGCCCTCACCTCTATTCTCGATAGAGCGGGTGTAAGCTACATTATTAATCCACGCCTAGTAAGAGGTTTGGATTACTACAACAAAACAGTGTTCGAGTGGACTACCGATAAACTGGGTGCTCAAGGTACAGTCTGTGCCGGCGGTCGCTACGATAATATGGTAGCTCAACTAGGGGGTAAAGCTACACCTGCTGTCGGTTTTGCAATGGGCGAAGAGCGACTATTGCTGTTGCTGGAAGTGTTAGCTAAAGTACCGACAACCGCCAGCACCAAGTTTGATGTTTATCTAGCGGCTGAAGAAAAAGGCCTTGAGCAAGAAATGGTGATATTGGCAGAGCAGATCCGCACTCAACTGCCTCATTTGTCTATTAGGACTCATTGCTCTGGATTAAAAAATATCCTCAGCAAAGCGCGTCAAACAGCTGCTGAGCACATCGTGTTGATTAAAAGGGATAAGCAAGGTGAAATTTCAGCCTCTGTTTGGCAAGGTGAAACTAGCCAAAAGAATATCAACGTTGCGAATTTGATTCAAAGTTTAGCTGCCAATTAATGTGGCAGTCTTGTTTAAGTGGTTAAACTATAGAGTTACGTAAATTTTATATTACGTTTTAGGAGTACAAGAGTGGCAGAGTTACGTACAGAAGAAGAGCAGATTGAAGCGATTAAGTCTTGGTGGAAAGAGAACGGTAAGTCATTGGTAATAATGATAGCGATTGCGGTAGCAGCGGTATATGGATTTAAAGCTTGGCAAAAACAACAGCTTGAAGCCAGTGAAAATGCATCCGCGATGTATCAGCAGTTAATTGCCGTCGTTGAGCCGATTGAAAATGCAGATAAAGCTGAGAATCTAGCCACAGCGAAGCATTTATCAGCTAACTTAAAAAATGATTTCTCAGATACTCAATACGCCAAGTTTGCCGCCCTATTGATGGCTAAAGTTGCAGTTAACGCAGAAGACTTGACGACAGCCGAGCAAGAGTTAAATTGGCTTTTAGCAGCAGAACCATCGCCTCTGGTTAAATCTATAGCGATGATCCGTAAAGCGCAGATATTGGCTGAGCTTCAAAAGTATCAAGAGGCACTGGTTTTAGTGAAGAGTGTCGATCTGGCTGCACTTATAGTTCAAGCAGCTGAATTAGAGGGTGATATTCATTTGGCAATGGGCAATAAAGATGAAGCCCGCAACGCCTATAAAAAAGCACTGACGGCAATGCCGGCAAATGCATCTGAAGACTTAATATCATTGAAGCTAAATGACTTAACCGAAGAGGAAAGCTAATGTTCTGCATTAAGCGAATGATTGTAATTGTGGGCATAGTTACTGCAATTGCAGGCTGCGCTAGTAATGGTGATGAAATTGAACCTAGTCCACTAGTAAAAATAGCTGCGGAGAAAAAAATAAAAGTACTTTGGTCCAAAGATATTGGAAGCAACTTTGGTGATAAATACCATCAATTGACACCGAGTGTGGTGGGTGACTCTATTATAGTAACGGACGTCCACGGTGATGTTTCCAGTTTTGATGTTAGCACAGGTAAATTGCTGTGGAGCAAACCACTTGGCGTATCTATCAGCAGTGGCGTCGGTGCAGGTCAAGGAATGGCTGTAGTGGCAACTTATTCCGGTGATGTGGTTGCGATGTCCTCTGTAACAGGTGATATTATATGGCAAGTGCCTATTGGCGGTGAAGTTGTATCTCAAGCGCAAATGAATGCAGAGCTAGTGGTTGTGCAAATGGTCACAGGTGATATTGTCGCGTTGGATATAAATAGTGGAGAGCAGCGATGGGTGTATACCAGTAGCCAGCCAAATTTGACATTGCGCGGTTCTAGCTCACCTTTAGTGGCTCTGGATGTGTCTCTTGCCGGTTTGGATAATGGAAAGTTTGTCGCGTTAGATAATGCAACAGGAAATGTGTTGTGGCAAGAGCGTATTAATGTGGCTAAAGGCAAATCTGATATAGAGCGTCTGACGGATATTGATGGTAAACCTATGCTTTATCAAAACGTTATCTATATTCCAAGTTATCGTGGAAGCCTGACGGCAATTAACCCATTTAATGCTCAAGTGTTGTGGCGCAAGCCTTATTCAAGTTATCGTAGCTTGGCGTCTAGCAATGGTCGTGTGTTTTTAAGCTCGGCGAATGATATTGTGCACAGTATCGATGCGCAGTCTGCAGCACAGTTATGGCGCCAGGATCTATTGCTTAATCGAACACTGACCTCGCCGGCAGTCATCTCCAACCAAGTCGTCGTAGGCGATCAGCAAGGTTATTTGCATTTTTTAGCTCAGGATGACGGTCGCTTTGTTGCAAGACATAAGCTCGGCGGTGCGCTTATTGGTGATATGTTAGTGAAAAACCAAGTACTCTATGTATTGAGTAATAATGGTCGTTTAACAGCTTTAAGCGTGCAGTAATTGCCCTTAATTAATATTACGAGGCGCTCTTTTTGCAGTGATCTCGTGAACGGGCGCCGCTTGATTTGAAAGTTAAACGATGTTCGTGAACAATATGTCTTCCACAGTGGAAGGCTTTTTTTTATTTTGAGAAACAAAAAATGTTACCTGTAATCGCTATTGTCGGCCGACCAAATGTAGGAAAATCGACGTTATTTAATAGACTAACTAAATCTTGGGATGCGCTCGTTGCAGACATGCCTGGAGTCACGCGAGATAGAAAATACGGCGAGGGTCAATGCTCCGAGCACAGCTTCATCGTTGTAGATACCGGTGGTATTACAGGTGATGAGCAAGGTATAGACTATAAAATGGCTGAACAGTCATTATTAGCGATTGAAGAGGCAGATGTTGTACTGTTTATGGTGGATGGCCGCTATGGACTAAACCCAGGTGATCAGCAGATTGCCAATTATTTACGTAAGAATAAGAAAAATGTTCATTTAGTGGTCAACAAAACTGATGGTATAGATCCCGATATAGCGGTGTCTGATTTTCATAGCTTAGGCATGGGTGAACCATTGGCGATAGCTGCATCGCAAAACCGTGGTGTTACTTTACTGATTGAATACGTACTTAACCCATTTCCTGGATCTATCCAAGATGAGGATAGGCATGTCGGTCAAGGTGTCCGGATTGCGGTGGTAGGCCGACCGAATGTTGGTAAATCAACCTTGGTGAACCGTTTACTTGGCGAAGAGCGAGTGATCGTTTTTGATGAGGCTGGAACTACTCGTGATAGTATCTATATACCTTATGAGCGCGATGGTCAAAACTATACTTTGATCGATACAGCGGGTGTAAGGCGCAGAAAGAATGTGCGCGAAGCCGTGGAAAAATTCTCTATTATTAAAACGCTACAAGCCATTAATGATGCAAATGTAGTAGTGTTAGTGATAGATGCGCGACAAGGTGTCACTGATCAAGATCTTCATATGCTTGGTTTTGTAATGAGTACTGGGCGCTCTTTAGTTGTCACATTAAACAAATGGGACGGAATGGCTAAAGACTCACGTGCTGATGTAAAAGAGCAAATACAACGTAAGTTAGATTTTGCCAGCTTTGCACGCTTTCATTTCATTTCTGCACTGCACGGAACGGGTGTGGGTGAAATGTATGAATCTATAGATGAGGCATACCAATGTGCAATGATGAAATGGAGTACTAATTATCTCACCACATTACTGGCCGATATAGTATCAGATCATCAGCCTCCTTCGCCTGCCGGACGGCGCATAAAATTGCGCTACGCCCACCAAGGAGGGTCTAACCCTCCAGTAATTGTGGTACACGGTAATCAAACGGATCAACTACCTCTATCTTATAAAAAGTATTTACAAAATAAATTTACTAAACACCTCAAAGTATTTGGAACGCCTATAAGGTTTGAGTTTAGGACAGGTATCAACCCATTTGCTGAAGATAGAAACGATTCAACTGGGGTTAAATTGGATAAGAGAGAGCGTTTTCAAAAGCAGGTCAGAAAACTTAAGAAGACTGCTACAAAGAAAAAGTCCGTAAGGCGCTGATACTTTTGCAATGCTTTGCATATGTTGCCTCTATATAGCAGCAAACAAAGCCGTTACAATGCCCTTGAGTGCAGATCGATTGCTCTAGCTATGTCTTTAGTAATAGAACGTCCCGAAGACGTCAGTGCAATCAACCTCTGAAGTGTTGCAATTATTCAAGGCGTGCGAAGTTAAAAGCATCAATAAGCTTTAAAGCTGAACGTGATTGTCTTTTTAGGCTTCTAAGATAAAGTTAAAGAAACACTTGACGGTCAATAAAAGATCTATATAATCTTTCCCCTCGCTTCAGGCAGTGCTTGAGTGAACGAGACTAAGATAGGGACAATACCTTGTTAGCGTAACTTTTATACGCCCTAACAAATTGATCTAGTGAATTTTTTTAAGTTTTTGTTTTTTTTGATATAATAATCAAATAAAAAAACAAACTAGAAAATGATTGACTTACCGAGGTGCAGCTATATAATACGCCTTCACTTAAGCAGAGCAGCAAACATCAGTTGCTCAGACAAGTTAAATATATTTGTCAATGTTTAAAATTTAGCTACTTTTGCAGGTAGTTAAATGCTCTTTAAAAATTTGGTCAGATAATTCGTGTGG
>JAWUWK010000064.1:0-25129 GCA_034111875.1 Gammaproteobacteria bacterium | reverse complement strand
GTAGTGCTCTGACTCTTTTTCAATAGGCTTGGCGCCAGAAACCGCAGAATATGCGTTTTTCAACTCGATTGGGCTATAGGTCGCACCGCAATTTTCACAGTTGTCGCCATATTGATCTTTGGCATCACATTTAGGACAGTCACCTTTGACAAAACGATCGGGTAAGAACATTTCTTTTTCTGGATCGTAAGCTTGTCTAATGGTTTTTTTGTCGATATGCCCAGCATCGCGTAGCGCTTGATAAATTATCGATGAAAAATGCCTATTTTCGTCAGAATGGGTCGAATAAAAATTATCAAAACCGACCATAAACGCTTTAAAATCCCGCTGGTGTTCAATGCTTGATTGGTCTATCAGTGCTTGAGGCGTAATCCCTAACTGGTCCGCTTTGAGCATGATAGGGGTGCCGTGGGTGTCATCTGCACAGACATAAGTACAAGTGTTACCACGCTGTTTTTGAAAACGCACCCAAATATCTGTTTGGATATATTCCAACATATGGCCTAAGTGTATGGCTCCATTAGCATAAGGTAAGGCGCTGGTGACTAAGATCTTACGATTTGTATTTGACATAGTTCTCGACTGCAAAGCGGTTTCAAAAAGCCACTAGTTTACGGTGAAATTGAAGGTTAATGAACTAAATTTGATTAAAAGCTGACACTTTTTAACATATGTTTGAAAAGAGGCTGTTTTTTTTATTTTTTTATAGTGTACTATGAATTGTGCGCTTAATTTTAAGCGCCAACATAATTTAAAGTTTGAGAAAAAATAATGTCTATAAGCGTCGTGCAGTATCTAAATGCCTTACAGGAAGGTAAGGTAAATTTTGAAGACACAATGGCAGTGATCAGTGAACATTATACTTTTACACCTTGCTCATTTCGTAATGGCTTAGGTGAAAGTATGTTAAACAATGCGGTAGGTCAAAATGAAGGGTCGTTAAAGATCTTTAGCTTTGCGTATCTAAATCGCCTAGATCAAGAGCAAACCTTACAGTGTTTCGGGTGTTTCTATCAAGATGTACTGTCCACACCGGAAGCAAAAAATCATAAAAATATACGCAGTTTTATTCAGGCAGGTTGGGAGGGAATTAAATTTTCTAGCCAAGCTTTGCAATTGAAATAATCAATCATTACTGGAATATACTGGTAGTTCCTACATTTTAAAACAGAGGGTGTAGGAAATTAATAATGTTTATTGGTTTCCTCTGGGTGTTAAATCTGGCATATGCCTTTTTAATCAAGCCAGTTACTGGGTGTCTCTTGCACTTAGAAACTCGCGCAATCAATCATATCTGCACCCAGAATTTTGGCTTTATAGTTTTATCTTCTGTGTTTCTTTGTTGAATTCTTACAATGATCACCCATTAACTAAAGACACTGGCTATTGATAGCAAGTGACTTTGAAAGTGATGTGAGCCTGTTTAAGGGTGGGTGGCCGCAATAATCACAAGATTAAGGCGTGTTGCCTATGCTTAATGTAGATTAAATTGATGTTTGCACGACGTAGCGAACGAAGGTAGGACAAGACAAAAACAAGCGAAAAATCGACGCTTATACTTATAAGTTAGGATGTCGAGTTTGTTTTTAACGGCGTATTACTGAGCCTAGTCATCGAGCAAGGGTCTCAGCTAATATAAAGGCATTTTAGCGCTAACACAACGATTACGATTACGATTGAGGTTTGAATGTCACAACCTGTTATAGATCCAAATAATTATTTTCAGCTTTTAGCGCAAAAAAAAGCGTTAATCACCGAGCAGTTCGATGAGTTTTCTCTGCCGGACGTCGAAGTGTTCGCCTCTCCTGTCTCTGCCTATCGTATGCGCGTCGAATTTAGAGTATGGCATGACGGCGAAGATCTTGACTATGTCATGTTCACGCCAGGCAGTAATCATGAGCATACAAAGGTAAACAGTTGTGCCATGGCGAGCAGTATCATTCAACAGCATATGTTTGTGTTGTTAGAATTGATTAAACCTGTTGAAATCTTGCGACAACGACTTTTCCAGATAGACTTTTTGAGTACTTCTAGTGGCGAATTACTGATTAGTTTGTTGTACCACAAGGCTATTGGAGAGCAATGGCAAGTCGCTGCACAAGTGTTGCAGAAAAGCTTAGCGTTAACTTCAACGCCCGAACAGACAGTAGAGCTAATTGGTCGCGCTAGAAAAACCAAGCTCGCGTTAGGGCGAGATCATGTTATTGAGCGAATGCAAATAGACGGCTCTAGCATGCTTTACCAGCAAGTGGAGAACAGCTTTACCCAACCTAATGCAAAGGTTTGTCAGCACATGTTGCACTGGGCATTAGATGTGACCAAAAACTTAGGCGGTGATTTGGTTGAGTTATATTGTGGTAATGGTAATTTTAGCTTGCCATTGGCGCGAAATTTCAACCAAGTTATCGCCACTGAAATTTCTAAATCATCTGTAAATTCAGCGAAATACAATATAAAGCTAAACCAAATTGATAATGTGAAAATTCTGCGAATGTCCAGTGAAGAGTTTTCGCAGGCTTTACAAGGGGTGCGGGAATTTCGGCGTTTAAAGCAAAGTGATGTAGTCTTAGCCGACTATCGATTTAGCACAGTATTAGTTGATCCACCGAGATCGGGATTAGATCAGAATACTTTGGGACAAGTCGCTAATTATGACAACATTGTCTACGTTTCCTGTAACCCCGCTACATTACAATTGAATTTACTGGCGTTAGCGCAATCCCACCACATTACTAGGTTTGCAATTTTTGATCAGTTTCCCTATACAGATCACTTAGAAATTGGTGTGTTTTTAGAACGTAATAAAACATCCGACTAAATCCAATGATTTATCATAGGCTATTGAAAGGCTCAAGTGTCTCACCCGATATTAAACCGTTGGATGATGACAGAGTTAATCGTGCAGCTTGTGTTAAATCATAATGTTATAAAGGTATCATGATGAAACAGTTAGCAGATTTTAAGAAAGTATTAGCCGAATACAAAGACCCGCATTTAGGTACAGATTTATTTGTTGCAGGTATCGTAGATCAATTTGAGTTAGTCGATGGCGGTATTCGTTTGTATCTGGTTTTTCCCTATGCGAACAGCGGCACTCACAGTGACCTTAAGGCAGTATTAACAAGTGCGTTGATTGACGCTGGAGCTCTGTCTGTAGACATAAATATCGATATTGTGGTCACACCAGGGATTCAAAAAAGCCAAGTAAAAAGCTTGCTTGAAGTGAAAAATATTTTAGCTATATCTTCTGGTAAAGGCGGCGTAGGCAAATCTACTACTTGTGCCAACTTAGCGCTGGCGCTAATAGCAGAAGGGGCTAAGGTAGGTATTTTGGATGCCGATATTTACGGTCCTAGTCAAGGTATGATGCTCGGTGTGAAATCTAGTACAAGACCGCAACCTGTAGGCAAAGATGATATGTTACCGGTCCCAGCGCTGGGAATAGCCTCTATGTCTATTGCCTATATGGTTGATGAAACCACACCGATGGTCTGGAGAGGGCCAATGGCCAGTGGCGCGATTTCGCAAATGGTTAACCAAACGCAGTGGGGCGCGCTAGATTATCTGCTGATAGACATGCCACCAGGCACAGGTGATATACAGTTAACTTTGTCGCAAAAAGTACCGATAACCGCGGCGATTATCGTGACTACTCCCCAAGATATTGCGTTGCTAGATGCCAAACGCGGCATTGAAATGTTTCGAAAAGTAGATATTCCTGTCGTCGGCGTGGTTGAAAATATGAGTGTTCATATTTGTAGTCAATGCGGCCATCAAGAGCATGTGTTTGGTGATGGTGGTGGTCAGCGTATCGCCGCGCAATATCAAACTGAATTACTCGGGGCTCTGCCATTAAATATCGATATCCGTACCCAGGCAGATGCCGGCCAGCCGTCTGTGTCTGTGGATGTCAACGGACCTGTTGCCAGCCTTTACAGAGAAATAGCAAGACACACAGCCGCAAAAGTACATCAGCTCAATGCAGCGACGAGTCAGGGCCCTGTGTTGTCGATTGTAGATGATTAAGTGTCGATGTAATGATGCTCAACCTAAGGTTGAAGACTAATCCAAACAATTAAACAATGATTCTTTAAATGAAGTCGTTATACTGTTCGCCTTTAATTTTAAATGTCTGGGTGAAGGAGGCAAAATGGGAATAAAAGCTGATAGCTGGATTCGTAAAATGGCGCAACAGCATGCAATGATTGCGCCATTTGTTGAAGGTCAAGTAAGGAATGTTGACGGTGAACCTATCATTTCTTACGGCACATCTAGTTATGGTTACGATGTACGTTGTGCCAATGAATTTAAAATATTTACGAATATTAATTCGTCTATTGTCGACCCTAAAAACTTTGATCCTAAAAGCTTTGTCGATGTACAATCAGACGTTTGTATTATACCTCCTAATTCTTTTGCGTTGGCACGCACCGTTGAGTATTTCAAAATCCCGCGTGACGTTTTAACAGTTTGTCTTGGGAAAAGCACTTATGCCCGTTGTGGTATCATTGTTAATGTAACGCCTTTGGAGCCTGAGTGGGAAGGGCATGTAACCTTAGAATTTTCAAATACGACGCCATTGCCAGCAAAAATATATGCTAACGAAGGGGTCGCACAAATGCTCTTTCTGGGTGCTGATGAAATCTGTGAAACTTCTTATGCGGATCGTGCCGGGAAATACCAAGGGCAAACCGGAGTGGTTGTTCCACGTACCTAAAACCCAATCAAAGATAGCTTAGGCACGCTCATCGAAACAGACTTTTGAGCTGCATTGCGGTCCAAGGTGGGATAAGACAAAAAAGCGACGAATCCGAGTTTATAGGTAAAAATGACGATATTTAGTGTGTTGCCAAGCGAATCACGCAGTACACAATAGTGAAAACGTCTTTGAGAGACTTATCATTAACATGATTCCGTGACTTCAAAGTGGATGTAGAGTGCAGGATATTGGTTTTACAGTGTAATTGAAAAATCTTAGCCTCACCCGTCGGTTAAGTGGCTATTTTTCTAACCGATACAGAATCAAGAGCTTATATTCGATGCTACAGTGCAGTCACTGATTCAGTGATTAAGTATAATGACAGGAAGAAAATGCAGCACAACTCAATAGAGATCGAGGCGTTTTGGCAGACAGTAGAGCTGACAATTGAACAAGTACTCGACAGTCGCGATGATGACCAGTTCGATGCCGAGTTTCTACTCGGGGATTATCGAGACCACTTACAAAAGATAGATGAAAATCTAACCTTTCATTTTGAGGCGGATGAGGAGGGGCCAATCGAAATGATCTTCGGTTGCGATGGTTACCCTGAGTCTATTCATGCAGTATTGAGCGTTGTCGGTGCTGCGCCTCAGCTACAGGGCATTAGATTTAAAGCCTTTAATCATCGCTATGATCCAATTCCTAACTGCATAAATGTCGCTGATGAAATGTGTGAAATCAACGACTATTGGTTTTTGCTGAAGAATATAGACGGCAAGCTATATTTAACTATCTATATGTACAGCCTAGCTGATATTTTAGAGACAGATCCACGCGTTGAAGCGGTAATGATCTTTTTGGATGCTCTTATTGGTGAATATGAATTAATGACTAAAATTTGGACCCTGGATTGGCTTGAAACCCCGGCCGACCCAAGTGATTACGTTCTCAAGCCGCTGGAGCAGCTCAGAGACAGTTTTGATAGGATAAAATCGGATATATCGCCGATAGGTATTACATTTCACTAACGTTAGTGGCCCATGCTATTGAAATGGCCTCTAAACCTTATAAAGGTGGAAAAATTGAGTCAGATTTTGACGACTACTTTGCAGCGTATTCGACTGCAATATATTGAGATATTGCAGGAAAATAACGGCGCTCAGCCATTGCTTGTAGCGGAGCAACTGTGTTCTGCTGAATTGAATTTTGATGTTGATAGTTTGGCCGAGGTGGTCGCACAAGACCCTACGTTACTCGCGGCGCGCTCTGCTGGGTTAATTAGGCACCGCGATGAAAAAGAGAATCCTTGTGCGGGGGCTGTTATTGCAGTCAACATACATCATGGGGCAATAGAAATGTTATTAGACACTGCGATAGAGCACGATTGGCTGGTCCAAAATGCCCAAGATGATTATATGATAGATGCCGCAGAAATTGAGGCTGTAGATGCTCTCGAGCCGCAAACCATTGATTACAGTGAATCTAAGATCGCCGTTAAGAATATTTCTGTTGGTGGTTCAGGTCAATTAACCCAGTTATTACAAAGTGCAGAAAAAGCCTTTTTAGAGCAACTGGCAACAAAGGTGTTGGATGCTTATTCTTTGGCTATTCAAACGGCTGGCTCTCACAGTGTGTTTGCCCCTGAAGATATAGCCCCTATAGTGCTAGACAATCCGCTGATGTTGGCGTTGCGCGCCGATGATTTGGTGGTCGATGAAGTATTTGCCAATGATCCGCCTGCGGGCATTATAGTCAGCAGCCATATAACACAATTAATCATTGATCATCTGTTGGATTTGGCCACCGAAAAAGGTGCACTAGCCTTTGATTCTGAAGGACAATTAATACTCCCTGAGAGTGGCGATCAAAATCCAGCTATTCATTGACTTCAGGGCATAATAAGACCTATTTAGATTTTGAGTAGGATCACAAATTAATTAAAAGAAGCCGGATGATTTAATCGCAGTCGTCATCCACTGAGCAAGTTTATTAATGTTATGTTCAGCGATTGAGCCGAGTTGGAATTCCAGATTAAAAAGTAGTTTAATGTGATTTAATCTAGCGTTATCATATTGATTGTGTGCACTAAATACCGCCTGTTCTGCATCTAGTAAGTCGACAATGTTCCTAGTGCCAACATTAAAACCTTCACTAATAGCCTCAAGTGCTGCTTTACTTGAAACAATACTCTGTTGTCTCGCGCTAATGGATAATACGTTGGTGTGTATATCGCGAATAACACTGCGTATCTGCTGGATCACCGCTCTCTCATTACCTTGCTGCTGTGACTTGCTAATGTCTTGCGCGGTCATAGATTGACGCACTTTGGAATTCAGTGATCCGCCATTGAAAAGCGGCATACTGAGTACAAGAGCAATCTTATTATTAGTGTGAGTACCATTAACACTGTGATTTTTGCGCGCATGCGATGCCTGCAGCTTGACTGAGGGCCTTAAATTTGAACTGGCAATCTTGGTATCTTGTTGAGTCGATTCTAGGTCCACCTTGGCGAGTAAAATAGTAATGTTGTTGGCAAGGGCTTGAGTTACCCAATAGGTCGGATCTTTTGGCTTTAAAGGCTTAATAGGGTAATCTTTTGTTAAAGTATCAGTATCGTCTATGTAAGTGCCTGTAAGGCGCTGAATGACTTCTAAGCTGTTCTGTAACAATAATCACCTTTACTTTAGCATTGTCGTATGATGCTTTTGCCTCGTGAACATCGGTTATGGCAATGACACCTACTTCGAACTCAGCATTGACTCGATCTAAGCGCTGTTTTATTGAGCGCTCTTGAGCTTGTGTCGTGGTCAGGCTACTTTTGGCAATCATCGTATCGATATAGGCATTGACAGTGCGCAGGATTAAATCTTGTTCACTTTGCTTAAAAGCCAGCTGTGCCTGTCGGTCAAAAATTTTAACTTTGTTATAGGCGGACCTTAAGGCAGGGGAATATAGCGGCTGATTTAAATTGACGGAGTAACCTTTGGAATTATTTGACTGTGTATCTGAATCGTCTTCCCAATCGGCTATTAACTGGCCATCTACTGTGGGTATTAACCTGGCTTTAGCTTGTAAAATGCTCTCTTTACTTGTCTCTAACTGCAGAGCAGCCTGTTGCAGTAAAGGGTCAGAATTAACCGCCAGTTTCTAAACCTCCTGTAAGCTAGCAGCCTGTGTTAACGATGCACTAAAGACGGCTAATATTGCCATGCTAAAAGCAGGGCGCTTAAAGTGGTTAGTCATGTCGATATATTGTCCAATTATATTAGTGGCTATGGTCACTTAAATGACAGTGGAGTTAAGCATTAGCATTAGCGAGTCAACGTTGATTTTTTAGAGGTTTTGTTCGCTAAATCACATTTTAAGTATCAATTATAGCAAACTATTTTGCCATACAATATCTTGTTTCTGTTTCAACAGCTGCAATACATTCAATTAAGAAAATGAAAGGCAAATACGCCGAGAATGGAGCGTTACCGATTGATGGTCGCTCGATAGAAAAATGACATCTGTAGTAGCCGAAAAATTTTTAAATGATAGATTATAGAAAAGTCCGAGGCAGCAAGCTCGCGCTATTGAGTTGTCTTACAGCTCTTTACTGGGTTATTCTCGGATGATACCCAGAGGGCATCGATTGATTGTAGGTAGACTTTGAGCTAACGCTTATAAAAGTTATCTCAGACCAAAAGCCATTGGTATGTGCACAAGTGCGCAGATTTAGCTAAAAGTCAGGTGGCCGGTCGGGCGTTTTCCTTTTAACTGTTTTATTTCACAGTTTTTCATTGCGAACCCTGCTAGCGCATTAAAAACGTTACCGTGACCAACGATGGCCATTGGCCGGTCTTGCATAACGGCTATGAGATCGGCAAATGCGTCGATACGGTCTTTGAATAAGTCATGGGGTTCAACTGGCACGCCATCCTTTTTTTCTGGACCTTGAGGCCACCAAATGTCTGGCAATGCGTCAAATGATAATTCGGGGAACTTGTTGCGCAGAACTGCCGGGAAAACACTGACATCACAACTGTGGGTTAACAGTTCACGGTGGTCTGGGATAATGGTAATCGGCGCGAGTCCGTCGAAGATTAGCTTCGCGGTCTGAATCGCCCGGGTGAGTGGCGTTGTCAACACTTTTCAATACCAAGACTAGCTATTTCTTCCCGTGCTTGACTGGCCTGTTCACAACCGAGCGCAGTTAGTGGAGCATCCCAAATCATTGGGTCAGGGCAACCCTGCGTATGCGCTAAATTGAATTCAGACTGGCCGTGACGAATAAGGTAGATAGGCATGGGATTCCTAATAATGTGAGCAAATTATTGTTTCAGGTGCTAAGCAGACTGGCGGCATGGCTAAGAGTAACAAAGTGGCCAATATAGAAAAAATTGTCGGGTTGACTTAATAATTGAAATGGCGTTTTTGTGCAGCACGCGTGTCGCTTAGTGTATTGCATATAAAAACGTATCCATAATGTTTGTAATCAATATTAACAGAGACATAAACGGATAGTCTATTTTTGATAAGCTGTTGGCTGCACGCTATGGGCGCAATACCCTTGATTTAATGTAAGAATAGTTCGGATTGAACATCAGGCCTTGCCTGTGCCAGTTTATGCTAGCAAAAAAAGACGAATATCGCCCCTGAAACCCCAAGGGTGAAATTGAATAGCCACCTATGCAACGTAGGTTTATAACTAACTTATTTAACGTTTAAGACAGCCGCAGAATCTAATAAATCTTGTGCCATAGAGGATACTTTTTTTGCAATGTCTTTGGTTTTATTAGCTTTATTTTGTGTTTCATTATTACTGTCTCGAATGGATGTCATGTCACCACTAACTTGTTCTGCGACCGTTCTTTGTTCTTCAATGGCAACTGCAATTTGCTCACTCATATCAGAAATTAAACTTATCGCCGCCGTTGCTTCATTTAACATGTCATTGGTTTTTGAGGCCACTGATATAGCATCAAGACTCTGCTGTTGTCCTTTATCCATCATATCAACAGCATTATTGGCTGACTCTTGTAAGTTACTAACTATTTGGTTTATTTCTTGAGTCGCTTCACTACTGCGCATCGCCAATAACCGTACCTCATCTGCTACCACTGCAAATCCTCTGCCCTGATCCCCAGCTCTAGCGGCTTCTATTGCGGCATTTAACGCTAATAGATTAGTTTGCTCGGCAATGCTATGAATAATATTGGTTGCGTTGCTTATAGCGACAGTATTAGAGGCTAACGTGTCAATCACAAGTTTTACGCTGTTGATTTGCGCTGTCAGAAGCTCCATTTGTTGCGTTGTTTTATTAACTTGAATTTTACTATCCTCTGATAATACTTTAGCGCTCCTTGATGCCTCAGCGGTTCGCAGTGTCGATTCGGAAATTTCGCCAATGGTACTGCTCATTTCCATAACAGAAGAAACAACCGAATTAATGTACTCAGATTGTTGTCCCAATTGTCGCTGATTTTGAGTGGCTAACTCGGAGGAGTGATTGGCAATAGTGTTCAGCGAAGAGGATGTATTTTGGAATTTATCGATTGTCGTGCGAATCATTATAAAAAAGTCATCCAATGAAGTGATAAACAGCTTATCATCGTTTGATGTTGTTTTAATATTATGCAGATCGATGTTTAAATCTTTTTCTTGAGCGGAGATCCTAACATTCGCTATGACATGGTTTGCCAGCAAAAATTGCGTCTTTAAACGAATAGAGAAAAACGCTAAAATGGCAGATTCAATAACAACGAAGGTGGCGTGAACAAAGACCGTAGGCCAATCACAGCTATCGCCAAAAGGAGTGTAAGGTACACCCGCAAAATTTGCATTACTGAGCTGTAAAGGCACACTGATTAAGTGGTGTATTGCAATCACCGCCGCCGCAATTGCAATGACTTTCCAGTCACGCCAGATGATGAGAAATGCAAGCACTGAAAAGATATGAAAATGCATTTCAGCGCGTCCCATTTGTTGCATGATGATGATCATAGACATAACCATAAAGCTAATCGCTATAATAGATCGACTAACAATAGTGCCTTTTGCAGCAAAATAACCGGCTAGACTAGCCAAAACAGCTAAGGTTGCGGGTATGGCGCCCTGGATATGGGTGCCGTAACCACTGGGAATAACGAAATAGATGAAGGGCAAGTGCAAGGTTAGAATAATAAGCATGAATTTGTCTGACCAAATAGCATCCTGACTTATTTTACTGTCTAAATAGGCTTGGACTTGACTGGCGATATTATTTTGCATCTTGCATTCCTCATATATTCATTAACAATTTATAATCTCTTAGGATAAGATCCAGATGTTGTTCTGTATAAACGACTAGGCCGTTCAACTTCGGATGTAACAGGTAAATATAGTTACTATGAATAATGTCTTTACTCTCCGGTACGTTAGTAACCGATTGGTTAAGCTCAGATATGACTTTTTTAAAATGCACATTGTTGTTTATTTGCAAGCCAACGAAAGCGGGATCGAATTGTTCAAGAAAATGGCCTAATACTTTAGGGGAGTCGCTTAAAGGGTCTATAGTGAACAGAGAAAATACTGCTTTATCTTGAATTTTCTGTTTTAATTTCTGATAAAAAATCATTGTGATAGGGCAGGTATAGGAACAGATAGTAAAGCCGGTTGTAATATACAGAGGGCGATCGGCGTAAGTGCTCCATGTCACAGTCTGACCTAGCTGGTTTTGCATAGGGTAATTGGATAATTTAAATGAAGATTGAAAGCCGTTGATGGCAGGCTTGCCTAATATTTTATTATATACAGCTGTCGCAGGAAATAATTCTAGGAGGACAGCACTGGTAATGCATACACCAGAAATTAATAGCCACAGTCTCTTTTTTAACAGCATTCTTTCAGAATCCTTTTGTAATTATAAAAAAGTAGATATGTAATCATTGTATAGAAAAAAAGGCTGTAAAACAGCTTTAGTATTAATTTAATGTTAAGGACTTTGCGAGTCAGTGCGGCTGATTCTTCGTCGACAACTAAGCGCTGAAATATGTCAACTGAATGGCGAATCCTTTACCAGTATTGTTATAAAGCTAACTAACTGTTTGATTAAGAATATAAAAATCCTTGCGGGGCGTTTTAGATGTGTTGCTGCTTTCACCGCTAGCGTCTCTTTATTGAGCAGATTTGGAGAGCTATTTCAAATTTCCATAGTTTGAAGCGTAAAACAAACTTCAAGGTAACGTCCCGCGGTTTGATCCCTTGAGGCCGATAAGGCATCTGCTTCTAACTGTGCAGATATAGTTAACTCTGTGGTGGCAGATATCTTATAACCCTGAACAGAAGCGGTCATTTAGATGCCAAATTAATCACTCTTCCTTTGTACGTTTAGAGAAAATCTCGATTTAAGCCTATAGCTTATTAAGCATGCCTTTCGCTATTGACATTCCCCCACGCCTTTATTTCATGTAGTAAATTTTAGCAGTGCATAGATAACGATATTTCTCG
Organism: Gammaproteobacteria bacterium; assembly: GCA_034111875.1. GTDB lineage: Bacteria > Pseudomonadota > Gammaproteobacteria > Pseudomonadales > Balneatricaceae > Rs1. The sequence continues at coordinate 12,957 of JAWUWK010000064.1, read as the reverse complement.
GTGACATTATTTTATAAGGGATTTAGCATTGGTCTGATATTCATAAAGCGTTCTATTAAAGTGGTATAAAGGCTAAGAGCAGATATTAAATTGCCCATGATTGAAAAATATAAAAAATAGGCTAATCTTAAAATAATGGTGATTTAAAGGATATTTATACCCAATGATAATGTTTCAAAAGAGACTTGTAGGTCTTGGTTTATGGTCTGTGATGTTAGTTTTTATTATTTCCATTCCTTTTGTACCCTTAATCTTAGACAAAGAACTAAATGTTCCATTTTTGGACCAAGAAGGTAATGAGAACGCATTAGTATTTTTTGGATTTCGTGGTTGTAGTGATGTCTGCCCTGCGACACTGGGGATACTTAGACAGCTATTTGATTCACAGAAAAACACCTCCCAGTGGCCACAAGTTGTTTTTGTCGATATTGACGTTCACAGCGATTCAACTCAGGCATCGAATTTTGCTAAACAGTTTCACCCTTCATTTGTTGGCTTGCACATTCCAGTTGAAGATTTGCCTGAAATCTCTGCCAAATTCGGACTAAATATAAAACAGCAGGACGATCAAATATCGCACTTAGGGAAAATCTATTTATTACGACGCATAGTAAATGATTGGAGCTTAGTGAAAATTTATAACCCCCTTAGCTATTCAGTAGAAACGCTGCAAAATGAATTATTCAACTTCAATAATTAATTCACATGTCCAGTACATATTGTAAGAAAACCCCTAAACGTATTTTTTGAAGGAAAGTAAAATGCTCAAAACGTTATTTGTATATTATGACAAGAATATGTCGCAGGAGTTAAAACAAAAATTCGAAGCAGACTTTAAAATTGCTGACAAAATACTGTTAATAGCAGTGGTCATTTTTTCTATTATTGTTGCATTTATCACCTCTCTTCAACACGGCTACTTTGTTTTGGGTATGGTAGGTGGTTTGATAATGACGATTACCTGTACTATCGCCTATACAACTATGCCGGGAACGACAATGTGCCGAATAATTATGGGGACTGCACTTACAGGCTTACTTGCAATTACAGTACAGCAATCAAATGGTTTGGGTGAAGGCCATTTTTTGTTTTTCCTAGGTTTTACTATCTTAATCCGCTACCGCGATATTCTTCCCTTATTAATATTTGTAGGTTTGACTGTCATTCATCACCTCAGTTTTACTTATTGCCAAGCCATTGGTGTTGAACTTTGGGGACAACCCATAACCATTTTTTCTTGGGGAGAACAGACTGGCTGGGGATTACTGACACCTTTGGTTTATCATGTGATTTTTGCTGTTTTATCACTCATAGTGTCTACTTATTACATTTATGAAGGCAACAAAAAATTTGTAGAATCTAACTTAGTAATAGGTGCGGTTGAAAAGGCCGCTGATGGAGACTTATCCGAAAGAATAATCAGTTTTGGTGCTGCTTCATCACTGGTTGAGCATACCAATAAATTTTTAGCCCGATTAGACGAAATATTTACCCAAATGCACGAGGTAACAGGTACTTTAACAACACAAGCCAGTGATACTAGCAGTTCAGCTGAAATACGTGTTAACAAAGCAAGTGCGCAGCAAAGTGAAGTGGAACAAGTAGCAGCAGCCGTAACTCAAATGGCGGCTTCAACACAAGAAATAGCTGCCAATGCAGAGCAGACGGCACTTGCATCAAACGAAACGGTTCAAACCAGTGAAGTGGGTGGTAAACTTGCAGATACCTGTCAACTGTCGATCACTCAACTTGCACAGAATGTATCACAAGCCTCAGATATCATTTCCAAATTAAATGATAATGGAAAGCAGATCAGTAGCATTGTTGAAACAATCAAGGGCATTGCTGAGCAAACCAATCTATTGGCGTTAAATGCTGCCATAGAAGCAGCTAGAGCTGGTGATCAAGGCAGAGGTTTTGCTGTAGTGGCGGATGAAGTAAGGACTTTATCAAAACGTACACACAGTTCTACTAAAGAAATAACGACAATGATTTCAGCGTTAGAATCAAGTACGCAGTTAGCAGTGGAAACCATGAAGGGGTGCCATGAGTTAGCAACTACTAGTGTATCCGATGCTGGAAAGGCAGCGTTGAGTTTTGCTGACATAAATGTTGCAATTAAGAATATATCCGGCATGGCAACACAAATAGCTACCGCAGCAGAACAACAAACGTCTGTCACTGAAGAGATAAACCGAAATACTCACTCCATTAATGATGTATCAGTACTCTTTTTAAAAGAAGCAGAAAAAGGCATTGAAGAGGCATCTGAATTACAAGATCAAGCACAAAAAATTGAAGGGTTGATAAGCCACTTTAAATTACGCTGATTGGATCAAACTAGGGTTTTGAAAAAAGAGGCATATCAAAGTGCCTTTTATAAGATCCGCTAGAAAGGCAGCAAAGTGCCCAGAGTGTGTAAAAACTCAGATAAAACTGCTAATTTCCGATTTCTAAGAAAAAAAGTACAATTTAGGTTATTGATTTTATGATTCCGATAATCTAAAAACTAAATGAGCAGGCGTAATTTTTCTACATTTGGGAGTGCTTACACTGTCTATTAGATTTTTTGCTACGAAGCTCTAAAACGCCTCTAGGCTGTTTCGTTCACCGTTTTTAACGATGCTAAGACCTTGAACCTTTTAGCGATAACGTTAGAGGTTTTTTGTGGCTGCTATTGCCTCATAACGAACGAAACATACCTTGCGCTCGCCATTTTAGCCAAACTTTACACAAAATAGTTAAAGTGTGTAAAGTATCAAGAATGGGAAAGAGCATGATATATCCAAAATCAAACGTATTAAAAAGGACGATACTTTGGATTGTTTCGTTCTTCGTGCAACAGATTTGTGTCGCTATTTATCAATAAAGTCACAGGCATCGTCATTGCCTAAATTACAGGCTATCAAAAAGTACTCTTGAGCTTTTTTGTTATTGTGCTTTTTACCTCTAGCATTATCATAGGCAAGGGCTGTATTTAAACAAGATCCACCATCTTCTAAAACATCACATCCATATGCATTGTATTTATACGCTAACTTATAATCTAAATTAACGTTTAATCCATTGTAATATGCATAGCCAAGGGATCTACAAGCCCGACCTAAGAAAAGCTGTTGGCATGCCTTTAATAGATATTTGACGCCTTCTTTAGAATTTCCTGAGTGTAACAGCTCATAACCAAGATTATTGCACCCGTAAGCATTTCCTAAATTACACGCTTTAAGATAAAGCGTATTGGACTTAATAATATTTTTTTCAACGCCCGTACCGCTCTCTGTGTACCATCCTAGTATTTGGCATGAATCTGCATCATCTAAATCACATGCCCTTTGGTAGTAAATAGCAGCTTTCACATTATCGGGTGCTAAACCATTATCTCCACCATACGTATTAGCGAGGGTAATACATGAATCTACTTGAGATTTCAGACACTGTATTTCTAATTTCATTCTGGCTTCTTGTGATCTGGAATTAGATATTGCACAGCCAGTTATCAAGGTGAATAATATAAAAATCAAATTGATTTTTACTAATAGACCTTTACTCATTGAGCGCCCCTTTTTGCCCTAATAGATACTGCGGATGTAAGCCAAAATTTCTCAAAAAAGTACCACTATAGTTTGTTATGTTCTAATGAAACACGATGAAGGGGGCTCTTTAAATTTTTGCATGTTATATCTTGGGATCTCAGTATAACTCGGAAAATGAATTTTTCCAGTTTTTGAGAATTTGAAAAATAAAGCCCGACGTTTTTTGTAAGGAATTGTTTCTAATATATTAATGTTAGTGAGTTAAAGTTTTCAACAATTGATTTAAACATAGCCGGAAATAACTCGAATTATTCATGTGTGAACTCCTTTGTTTACGTACACATGAGATTACCTATGTGAGGTGGTTGAGTCCATACATCGCTTACTTTAAATTCAAGGGATTTAAGTGCGGTTTCGCCTATGGCTAGTTCATTTTTTTTACGAAAAAAAGAAACTGAACCAAAGAAAAATTCGGCCTATATTGCCTAAAGACTCCTACACTTCGCATTAAATTATTGGCCGCTCATCAGCGCCATTCATGGCGCATTCGCTTTGCTCAACATCCCGTTACTGCACTTCAGTGATTTAATACCGAGCTGCGCCGACAATACCAAGGGGATTGGTGGCTGCGTATTGTGGATTCAAGTGTGGCGTAGGTTATTTCTATGTAATGACTAACTTTTTGTGAAAATTATTGGGTAATGAGGATTTGTTGGTTTAAAAAATAGTTGTCCTTTCTTAGGCAGGTTATCTTAGTTAGTGATGCACTGGCCCCGATGATTTTCTGATAACCAGTTCAGGTATTAGCACTGTTCGTTGGATGGGTAAGTCAGGAGATTGTAATCGCCGCTGTAGAAGCTCTGCAGCGATTCCACCCAATTGATACTTTTGAATGTGAATTGTGGTTAATTGAGTATAGATGCGGCCGCTCTCTTCGATATCGTCACAACCTACGACTGATATTTCTTTTCCCGGCGTTAAGCCATGGCTCAGTAAACTCGAAATGACCCCCAGTGCTAGCTGATCGGAAAAACCGATAATGGCACTGGGATGATCAGAGTTTTGCAATAATTCGTTCATTAACTGCTGTCCGGCGCTGGGGTTGTTGGCGCAATCAAAAAGTAATGTTTCAGGCGATTGATGACCGTGTAAACGCATGGCATCAACAAAGCCAGCGCGGCGATCGCGAGCGACACTTGTCAGGTAGTCTCCTCCCAAAAAGGCAATTTTCTCATGGCCTAGATCAAGTAAATGTCGTGTGGCTAAATGCATGGCTAGTCGCTCATCATTGCCAACGAAATCACAATCAAAACCTGCAACCTCTCTGGTGATTAGCACTGTGGGCAAATCATGCTTGAATAATGTGGCCAATTCTTTAGTGGTTGTACCTGCGGCAGGGCAGAGTATTAACCCGTCCGCATTTTGCTCGATTAAAGTTGAAATGAAGTGTTGCTGTCTACTACTTGATTCATTCGAATTGCACAGAAAAGACATACGTCCTTGCTCGTTGTGTATCTGCTCTACACCGGCACACAATTGAGTGAAGTAAGGGCTGGTGATATCATGGACACAGAGGCCCACTGTATTACTTTTCCCGGTAGTTAAACTGGCGGCTCTGCGGTTGTACACATAACCCATTTGGTCAATTTTGAGCATCACTTTCGCATGCGTTTTTGCCGATACTAGCGGACTGTTATTAAGGCACAGTGACACAGTTGCCTTAGAGAGAGAAAGGCTATCGGCAATATCTTTAAGCGTGACTTGCTTTATTCGGCTTGATTGCAATTTTTTCATAGAGGTAGAATTATAAACTGGTTTAAATATTCAACCATATATAGTTTCATGAATAATGCATAGCACTAAATAATTCGATTGATAATTAATACAATTACTTTTCTACCGAAAACGCCGTTAATGCGTAAAATGTAGAAAATTTAAAAAATTGATCATGTGGCTATTGATATTAAACGTATATTGGCTTTGAACCTACTACAAGTGAATGTGTAGTAAATCGATTGAGTTCGAGCAGCAGTTGTTAAACAGGGGGTAACTTATTTTTATCCCAAGTCTGGTTGATCTTATTTGCAACTTAGGTTAGTATTTTTAAACCGGTTTAAAAACCGGTTGATAACCATTAATAAAAACAACAAGACGTGTATTCGTCTGCCAATTATACGACAGAGGAAATATCAATGAAGTTTAGTTCATTAGAATTTATGCAATCCAAAACGGCCTTTAAGGTTAAAAAATTAGCCATCATTACCGCTGTCGGATTAAGTGTGATGGCGGGCACCGCCCAAGCGGAGACTATTTTAAAATGGGCACATGTCTATGAAGTAGGATCGCCTTACCATGAGGCGGCAATTTGGGCTGGCAAGGAAATGGAAAAGCGCACAGAGGGACGAGTGACAATTAAAACCTTCCCATCATCTTCTTTAGGTAAAGAGCTAGAATTAAATGAAGGACTAGATTTTGGTTCTGTAGATATCATTTATACCGGTGACATCTTTGCGGGTCGGTCATACGGACCTATGTCTATCTCTAGTTTTCCCTTTGTAATACGTGACTTTGAACACTGGAAAACGTATCGGGATAGCAGCCTCTATAATGAGATCAAAACAGGTTATGAAAACAAAACCAACCATAGCGTAACAGGCTTTACCTATTACGGTGCGCGCCATGTTACTTCAAATAAAGCGGTCAACAGCCCGGCGGAAATGAAAGGTATGAAAATTCGTGTGCCAAATGCACCTATGTATTTGATGTTCCCTAAAGCGGTGGGAGCTAATGCTTCACCACTGGCCTTTTCTGAAGTTTATTTAGCACTGCAACAAGGCTTAGTAGACGCCCAAGAAAATCCATTGCCAACCATTAAATTCAAGAAGTTTTATGAAGTGCAAAAGTTCATTAACTTAACGGGTCATATGACCAATTCACTGGTGACAGTTGTTGCGGGCTTGGCTAAAAGTAAGCTGAGCGAAGGTGACTTCGAAACACTAGCGGCCGTTACCACTGAAGCCGCTGCAAGAGCCTCTTCTGAAATAAATCAAGCGGAGCAAAATCTAGCCGCTTGGTTTGAGAAGCAGGGTCTGATAGTTAACAAAGTCGATAAAGCACCTTTTATTAGCGCACTAAAACCACAATTAGAATCCGATGACCAGCCGTTCACTAAAGAACAACTAGCTAGATTACTGGCGTTATAAGTTCAATTTGAAGGGGGAGTATGATGGATAACCAATCTTATCCAAAAGGGCCTACCGAGAAATTGGTATCGCCCCCCCTCGGTTTAGAGGTCACTGACCAAGCCGAGTTGGAGCTGGATATTACGTGGAAAGATTATCCCGCGTTAATTTTGTTTTGGAGCTTAATGCTTATTGTTTTTTTACAATTCTTCACCCGTTACGTGCTCAATGATTCTCTTGGCTGGACTGAAGAAATTGCCCGTTTTTTACTGGTGATGGTCGGCTTTGTTGGCTCAGTGACGGCAGTGAGAAAAGGCGCGCATATCTTCTTAGAGTTTATCTATCGCTTTGTCCCGACATCGATAGTTAAAATTTTATCGGTTACTGCTGAAGTCATTAGCTGTGTTTTTTATGTGATATGTACATGGCTCTCAGTGCAAATTGCACTGCAATCTAATCAGACATTAGTCTCTATAGAGCTACCCAAAAGTTATATTTACTGGGTTGTCGCGGTGAGTTTTGCTGCAATGAGTCTGTATTCGTTTCGCTGGATGATGTTTAAATACAGGCAGAGTAGCGAGAATATTCTGGTTAACATTGAAGCCCAAGCGGCGTCTAATTAAGAGATTACTATGTCAGTTATTATATTATTCTTGCTGCTATTCACGCTTTTAGTTGTTGGCGTGCCTGTGGCGGTAGCGCTGGGGCTATCATCTCTAATCTTTATCCTGTTTGACGGTATTCCCAGTATTGTTGTCTTGCACAATATGTTTAATGGCATCAATAGCTTTCCATTAATCGCCATTCCGTTTTTCATTCTCGCTGGACATTTAATGAATACGGCGGGTATCACCAATAAGATTTTTGCATTCGCACGATCACTTGTCGGTTGGCTGCCCGGTGGCTTAGGCCACGTAAATGTTGGCGCAAGTGTGGTGTTTGCGGGCATGTCTGGGGCAGCGGTTGCCGATGCTGGTGGGCTGGGCAACGTAGAAATAAAGGCCATGAGAGATGCCGGTTACGATACGGATTTTTCTGTTGGTATTACAGCTGCTTCATCGACCATTGGGCCGATTATCCCCCCCTCACTTCCGCTGGTTATTTACGGGGTTATGGCGGATACATCCATAGGTCAATTATTTGCAGCGGGCTTAATACCCGGTCTGTTGATGGCTTTTTCATTGATGGCGATGGTCTCTTGGTATGCTAAAATTCGCAACTACCCAAAAGATGCTAAATTTAGCATCCGCAGGTTATGGCTCACTTTTCAATCGGCGTTTCTGCCTTTGTTAACGCCTTTAATTATAGTCGGAGGCATATCAACAGGGGTATTCACTCCCACCGAAGCGGCTGTCGCGGCTGTCGCATATTCGATATTTTTGGGGGCAGTGGTTTATCGTACTTTGAGTTTCGCAGGGATTATTCGTGTCTCTCAAGAAACCATTGAGACCACCGCAGCCATATTACTGATCGTTGCCAGTTCGACAATTTTTGCCTGGATATTAACCGCTAACCAAGTGGCTGATGGCTTTGCGGCGGCGCTTTTGAACTTCACAGACAATAAAGTCGCAATATTGCTGATCATGACACTGCTAGTATTAGTCTTGGGCTGTTTTATGGAAACTATTGCAGCCATCACTATTTTGGTCCCGGTATTACTGCCCATTGCAGTGAAGATAGGCATCGATCCGGTGCATTTCGGGATTATATTAATTTTAAACTTAATGTTAGGACTGCTCACCCCTCCCGTCGGGATGGTGCTCTATGTGCTGGCAAAAGTTTCAGATACGCCATTTGAAAGATGTGTAATGGCGACCTTACCGTTTTTGATACCGCTAGTGACCGTATTATTATTGCTGACCTTTATACCGGCGATAACTATGTGGCTACCGACCTTGATTTATAGATAGCATCAATTTGAGCCTATTTTGTCTGGGCCAATTAGATGCAGCATCAATATTATTAACCATCAGAAGAGTTGTATGGCATTAAATATTAGACCTCAGATAGATGATACTGACTGTGATTGCCTTGCCTTTGGCGAAGTAATGTTGCGACTTGATCCCGGCATTCAGCGTATCGGAAAAACCAACAACTTCGATGTTTGCGAAGGCGGTGGTGAATACAATGTAGTGCAAGGTTTGAGTAGCTGTTTTCGTTTGAATGCGGCTATTTTAACGTCTTTGGTGGATAACGAGATCGGCCAGCTAATCGCCTCGATGATTGCCCGTAGCGGGGTTGATTGCCGTTGGATCCAATGGCAGCCATTTGATGGTTTAGGCCATCAAATGCGCAATGGTTTATATTTTATGGAGCGCGGCTTTGGCGTTCGCGGTGCCAAGGCGGTGATGGATAGAGGTCACACCCCACTAGCGCAATTACAAGGCAGGGATATTGACTGGCTGGGGCTGTTTGAAAAAATAAAACCCCGTTGGTTTCATGTCGGTGGCGTGATGGCGGGTTTGAGTGCGCAGGCCCCCGAAGTGGTTAAGGCGGCCATACTAGCGGCAAAAAGTGTTGGTGCTATCGTGTCCTATGATTTAAATTATCGGCATTCCTCATGGGCTAATAAAGGCGGCAGAGAGGCCGCCTCCCTTGTCGACAAACAAATCATTAAGCATGTGGATGTACTCTTCGGGGTCGATAAATTGGCTAAAACAGTTGATTCTTTAGATGTTGAGGTTTTTTCACAGGCGCTCTTCGCGATGCAGCAGCGTTTCCCAAATCTTCAGTCAATAGTCACAACCATGCGTGTTGTCAAAGATGCCTCGCGCAATTTATGGGGAGGTCTGTGTTTACATAATGGCAAAATAGTCGCGGCGAGTTATCAACATGATTTAGCCATTTTTGATAGAGTCGGTGGCGGAGATGCTTTTGCGGCGGGTTATATATATGGCATGATAAAAAATTTAACGGCCCAAGAATCCATTAACCTAGCGGTTGCTCATGGCGCCTTAGTGATGAGTACCGCAGGAGATAACTCCAGTGCAAGTTTAGAGGAAGTTAAGTCGCTGGCGGCAGGTGGATATATGGGTGCCAAGCGGTAACCCGATCAATACAGACCATAGCCGAAAGGCTTTATAGATGGATCTAGTCTCAAACAAGGCTATTGCTAATCCCTTCAGAGGTAGGAAGAATAGAGGGCATATGGACGCTCCCCGGTAGTCAAGGCACTATTCATTAGCTAGTGCTTTTATCACCAATTATTTTTACCTTGTTAATCTGTTAATTGATCGAAAGACTTAGTCTAAAAATTATCAGTACCGACATACATGCAGGCTCAATTTTAGAAATCATTTAACATTTCTGGCTTCAAATGAATTCCTTACCTAATCACCGTTAACACCCGTGCAAAAAATAATTTCTTGCCCTATGCTGGTTTAAATTAGGTAGGTTAGACCTTTTCTTCATCTACAATATAAGCGCCGCTGGAGTAATACTATTCAGCTCGATGTTGTACCGACTACACTTGTTCTGGTCCACTCCAGCCGGACACTTTTCTGAAAAAACTTTCAAACTCAATTGGCGACTGATTCGAGTTAGCTGAGTGCAGTCGATCAACATTGTAATATTTCATGTATCTAGCCACATCGTCATGCATATATGAACGCGTAGGTTGAGGCACTTTAAATAGCCAATCATGCTTTAAGCTGCAAAGAATCGTTTTAACAACTGCGTTGACGCTCCCAGCATGCTCCAATATCCCCCATACTCGCTCTGTAACCTAGCTTCTTAAGTATTTTTCTAAAGCGACCACTCGTGTACTGAGAACCTCTATCACTATCGAATACCGAGCCTTTTGGTGGTTTTCGCAGGTAATGAGCCTTTATAAGTGCTCTTTCAACTAAGTCTAAAATCATGCGTTTAGAGATATGCCAGCCAACAATACGCCGTGAGTATAAATCCATCACGATGGCGAGATATAACCAGCTTTCACCGGTTTTCAGATAGCTAACATCGCCAGCCCAAACTTGATTAGGCCAACGGGATTAAAATTCATATTCAGCAGGTTATCTGCCACGGCATCCCTGTGTTTGCGTTTAGTCGTCATGATAAGTCCCCAGTTATATAATATTTTATCGGTGATTCCTAAAGAAGACACCGCTTGGGAAATCGAGTGATTTTTTTCAACGACCAAAGCAATAGCTTCTTGTTTGAATTCTGTTGGATAAGGCTTGTTTTTACGCTTAGTCATATGTACCTCAATATTAGGATTATAATCCTTTATGAAAGTGTCCTGTTAATTGAACCACAACAGGCGTAGTTTATTTCTATGTAATGACTAACTGTTGGTGCAAATTATTGGGTAATGAGGATATATTGGTTAATAAAAATGGGTATCCTTTTGGGTTTGGTTTATTGGTTTGCATCTATAGCTTTATCTAATATTTATACTCGCGAAAGGCTGTGCTTTATTGGCACTCTTGAAGATGAGGCTTTGCTGTTGTTAAATGATTTCTATTAAATTCATATATTTAGACAATTATTTTTGAATGATATTGCACTTTAAACGAGTAGAAACTGAGCCTGTGCAAAACTACAGATTGCTATTTAGAAAGTACTTTTAAATCAATGTTTTGCCCAAAATTTAGTGAATATTACTTGCACGTAAATTAGACGTCGGACAATCAAGCTGTTATGTGTCATAAAATAAATCACAAGGACTTAGATCGTATCTGGATGAATCAACCCAAAATATAGTAGCGACCCGGCAAACGAAGTGCCGAAAAAGCGCACCGTACGTCGCCTACGATCACCTTAAAATACGGTATTTTACGGAAGCACTCTTTGATGTAAAATCCAATTAAGAGTTTTAGATTTCTAATCAAAGACAACAGGAGTAATGCTGAATGAAGAATATCATCGTTTGCTGCGACGGAACGGGTAACCAATTCGAGGAAAATATTACCAATGTGGTCGAGACCTACGGTTTGGCAAAGAAGAACGCCGATCAGGTTGTATTTTACGACCCTGGCGTTGGTACGGGAGGCTGGCAGTATGACGAAGGGTCGGGTAAGTTTCAGGCCGTCTCGGATCTGGCGACTGGAGGAGGGCTGCAAAAGAACATTGAAGACGCCTATCGGTACCTGATGAATGTCTACGACGAGGGAGACCACATCTACCTATTTGGTTTTAGTCGCGGTGCATTTACCGTGCGCTCTCTGGCTGGGATGCTGCATAAATGCGGGCTTCTACAACGTACGGCAGACAATCTGATGGAATTTGCCACCAAAATCTATAACACCAAGAATAACAGCAAGGTCGCAGCGGACTTCAAGTCAATGTTTTCGCGCAAATGTCCGGTGCATTTCATCGGGGGGTGGGACACTGTGGTCTCACTCACTATGAACGCAGGCAAGCGCTTCCACGACGCGAAGCTGAACAAGGAAGTCTCATTTGGCTACCACGCCATGTCGATCGATGAAATTCGCACAGACTTCCCGGTTAGCCTCTGGGATGAACCCAAGGGCAAGAGTCAGGTCGTAGAACAGGTGTGGTTTGCCGGGGTGCACTGCAATGTTGGTGGGTGGTACGACGATCGGGGACTCTCGAATTGTGCACTCCAGTGGATGGTCTCTAAGGCAATGGACTGCGGGATGCAGGTCGATGCTAAGGCGCTTGCGGGAAAGAAGGGGAATCCTCATGGAAAGCTCGAAGACTCTCACGCAGGATTCTGGAATTTTCGCGGAAAGAATGTACGCGAGATCTCAGAAGGTTCAAAAATTCATTCGTCTGTGATTAAAAGGCTAAACAAGTCGGGGAACGACTACACTCCCGACAACCTGCCGAGACATTTCGAAGAAGTGACGTAGCACGGAGTCGGATCAGGCGTGTAATCGCTTTCGGAGTGCCACAGAAAATGATCAAATAAAAGTGCAGCCCAATCGAGAATATGTGAACTCGTCCGCTGAGCTGTGAATGATAAACGAGGGGTGATATCGTTTATCATTCTGTTATGCCTCATCAGGATAATGATAAGTGGGATTTAACCTACCAAGTTGGGTTTTAGGTACTTACTCGTAAGGGCCTTCATTTTTTTGGCGAATAATTAAATACTCAAGTTTCGGAGTTAATTCTTACCACTTAAAATCAGTCTACTCTTTACTCTAGGGCTTCCTGCCGTAGGGCAAAACTATCCATTTGCATGACTTTCGTAAAAAAATTGACCACTGTTTGATCGATACTGTCTATTATTTTGGCTATGTTTCGGGAACATAGCCTAAAAGTATTAGCAATATTGA
>JAWUWK010000063.1:0-9101 GCA_034111875.1 Gammaproteobacteria bacterium | reverse complement strand
GCTGATTGAGTTGTTAACGCTCCCAATATGGGACATTATGATGCCGAGCGCGGGTGCCCATCTCAGCAGGCAGTTTTTAAACCGAAGTATTTAAAAACTATACAAAATAAGTGCCAAGCCTGTATGTTTTGGCACTGCTTTTTTACGGGTTATGTCTTTACAACATAGACAATCTTAAAATCCTTATTTTACATCTAGATGACTACTTAGTAATCATCATTAGAGACGTTATGACTGAGTTCACCCAATAGTTCTTCCTCTGATAAATACTCATCTTCCTCATCTGCTAAATCTTGGAAAGAATGCTCTACGTCTATCTGTTCCTTTAAGTTAGAGTGCAATTGTTTCTCTGTTGTTAGCAAGCTTTCATAGGCATGCATGAATTTTTTGGCATTTATATTACCCTGCAGTATTTTGTGGAAAATACTGATATAAATTTCTGGTCCACTATTTTCAATGTTTAATAGATTAAAAATTCTTTTGAAATCATCCTCAATACTCTCAAGCCAGACTTCAATTCGAAGGCTTGTCTTGGTATCAAAGTTTTGCAAAATAGCTTCGCCAGTCTCACGATATTCAACACAAAAAACAGCCGGTTTATCAATATAGGTGAGCAAGAGCGCTTTGAAGTTAGCATAATCTGTATGCCCAATAGCATGAGCTTTCATCAACGCTTCAAATATCGCTAGCTGAACATCTGCCTTTATGGATCCCTCATCAATATCAAAGAGATCCATGTCAATATTGGACAGCGGGTTTTTAAACTTTGACGCTATTTCTGTTAACAAATTAACATCGAGCTGCTCTAATAAAAGTGACTGATGAATCGCTGCGATGTCTTTGTATTCGCTGTCGCTGTATTGGTAGTTAGCCAATAAAGTACCACGATCCGCTTCACTGCCATGTGCCTTGAATAGCGTGTCTACACTCTGCCACCCCTTGCGAAAACAGATAATCACTGACTCCTCTAAGAGAATTTTTCTCGCACTCTGGGCATCACCATCACACAATTTTAAAAGTCCAAGTGTCGCTACCCCCATCACAATAGAGCAAGACTTTTTTAAGTCATGGCTTATTAACGGAGAAAAGAAGTTCTTGGCTATTTTTAACGACATATCAACCAACTGGCTTTCTATTCGCGCTAGTTGTTCATCGCTCATAGACCCGCTTTCAACGGCATCACTGATCATCAGTAATAAGAAGGGCCTGGCCCTGACTTTATCAAGATTCATCTGCTATTCTCTTTTTATAATGGCTCGAACATATCATCAGTATCGTCACTGATGTCGCCCACTCTGATGTTATTCGCCTGTGATTTAAGAATCGCTTCAATTGTCTCAAAATCACCCCGTGCAGAAGTGGCCACTATATCTTCATAAATTGACGGGCTCAGCGATTTTAGCTTAAGTAATAATTCTTCATCACTGCCTGAAACAGATTCTTCAGTTAGATCGATAGACTCAAAATCAAACCCAATAAAAGGTAGCGAGAGATACAAAATCCCCGTTTCGGATGCTACGATAGCATCCAGTATTGACAATTCTCTTTCTTCGTCATCACTTTGGGTCAGAAATATTTGAGACAACATCGATTTCACTGAATCCTGTGCATTAAAGGCACCTTTTTTCAGCTCATTCTCCCAATACGATGGCTCTACGTCTAACATATTTCCTATTGTTTCAGGCTCCATCAACCATGCTGCTATCGACGGTACAGTAGCATCGAACGAGCGTAATATTTTTGCGACACTCATGATATCTAACTCAGAAATAACAGCGATCATTGTTTGATCGCCCTCATCGGAGGCTATTTGCTCTAAAATATCACCACCATTGCGACCATTCTCATGGGTGATTGCAATGACCTTCTCAGCTAAAACGGCTATTTGTTGGCTCACAATATAATCCTGTCAACTTATGTGTAGTATTAATATTGGTCAAGACTTTCTTGGTCTTGACCTTCACCTTGATATTCGTTGTGATCTTCGTATTCGTCGTGCTCTTCACTATCATCTTGTTCAGCGTGAAACTCTTGGGTTGTCGCATCTAATTCATAAAAACAGAGTAGCAACAAGGCAGTTTTTAATGAATGCTGATACTTATCGATTAGCGTCGACAGTAAAGGCCGAAACTGCTTATGTATGCTGACACAGGTTTTTACGTCCTCCCATGCAGGTTCAGATTGCAAGCTTAAGGCGGATAATTTCGTGCAATCAAGCTTTACCACGAACAGTAAACACATCGCTAATTGGTCGGGCATCCCCGCTAAAAATTGCGGTGTTTTGTTTAACTGAACTAATAAACTATCAACATAATTGTTAAACAATTCAGGTTCTTCTGGATCCTGATAGGATTCTATATTCTCAGTCAGCAATTGATAATCATCTACCAAATACCCCGGTATAAATTCGATCTTAGACATACTACCTCTTAAGTATTTAAAACTCTGTTCCAATAGGATTGAGTGAACAATCTGGGATTCATCACCTCAGTGTATTCTTGGTCGATGTATAATTTGCGCTTTTGGGGGTCTGATATAATTTCATACGCCTGTTGAATGCTCTGAAAGCGCTCAACGGCATCGACCGATTCATTTCTATCTGGATGATATTTTGAGGCTAAACGTCTGTAAGCCTGTTTTATATCATCTTGCGAGGCTGACTTTTCAACCTCCATTACTTCAAAATAATCCAATTTCATTTCCTCAAGACCTCAGCATAACGACTACATTCAATAATACGGCGTTAAAAATCGGTTTAATATACTTATTTATACCTATAAACTCAGCTATTTAGGCGAATTTTTCCCTGTCATATTTTCATTCGCCACCTTATGCTGGGATCTGTGCACAATATTTCATTGAGTTTTCATGCTTGGCCCACAGTAGACCCACAATAGTAGTACTGATTTACCTGTATTACTGAATACAGGGCTAATTTATAGTGAATACCTAGAAAGATATTGGCAAACTACTTTGTCACTGAACAACATCAATGTTGTGATCTATTAAAATTTCAGACGAAGTAGCCTTCTATCAAACATTTTTGGCACTACTTTTTGCAGTGACAGTGTATTTAAAACGTAGACAATCTTAAAGACTTACACTACGGGCTCTGCAGTTTATTCACCTATGAGCTTATCTAGTTTTTCGTGGCATCCGATGGTAGTCACTTTGAGTTTAATTTTCATCAATTACTTCCCATATTTTAGAGTATTCAATAACACCAATGTACACATATTAAATTTTATAATCATTACCCTATATGCACTTGCCCGGAAGGTATCGTAAGTGGTCATTCTGGGGTTAGGTTAGCTTATTATGGCTAAATCTGATGTTAAATTTTGATCAGAAAATTTATCTTTCCACAAGCGAAGCGTTAGTTACTCAACTTTAGAGGCGAGGTGTAAGCTCACTCGCTGCATTACATCCACTAAATAGAGGTGGAAAGGATAAAAGGATTCGCTTTATTAACCCTAGTAGTTCTAGTATCTAACAACCTAGAGTTTAAAAATGGGTTACAAGTAGAGGATAAATCAAAGAGCGCCGTTGCTTAGGTCATACACCAGATTTGACAATAACTCACTAACTAACAAGGAAATAGTTTACTGCAAAGCCCCATGCCTTTAATCCACTGTATTTCTAGCTTGTCAGCATAGGCTCTTAATCTATATCGACAACCTAGTGCATGACTAAAATGATGACAACCTTTCGGCAACATGGTTTTTGCCCAACTATCACCATCAATGCCTAGTCGGGTCAAGATTGACGGTAAGTTATTGTTGATAGCACCACGCTTATCTTCTCTTATCAGCCTCCCTGTCCAATCAACTAAGGTTAAATACTCCTCATAATTGTAAGGGATACGATTAGCCATTAAATGGCCTTTTTCGACAAAGACTCTCAGCTTTATTGCTGACGTTTTTGCTGCTTTTTTATCCTGCTGCGAAGCTTTATTATTGTCTTCAATTCTCTGCTTTATCGAGGTGAATTCAGATTTTTCAGGAGTTCTGGCCATATTGGCACGAATAGGATTTAACTCAACATAGGTCATACAGGTTAATAATGCTTGTTCATCCAGTAGGGCTTGGCTTTTAAAACGCCCCTCCCAGAAACGGCCTTTGCAGTTATCTTCAACGTTTGCTTTTCTGGCGAGATGCTCATTTAAGCATCGCATAAACCAACTAATATCTTCTAACCGCCCACGCCATTTTTCAACAGTATCCATTACCAAAGTATTTAGCTCTGGGGACATTTCCTTGCCATCAATAAAGCGCTGTATGACCTCAGGTCCGGTATATATTTTTCGCCATCGTTCGATCACTTCTAAATTCGTTAGCGAATCGACTCGCTCTTTATCAATATACAAAACAAGATGATAGTGATTAGACATAATCGCATAAGCGCAAATATCGACACAGAAGACCTCAGCGAGTAACGCTAGCCTGTCTATTATCCATTGTCTTCGATGTTCAAAGTTTTGTTGGCTTGTAGGGTCAAAACCACAGAGGAATGCTTTTCTGACCACACGAGAGATGCAATGGTCATAAGGGGTGTCTTCGCAGCAAATCTGCTGTTCGCGGGCACGAGTCATATAACCTACTGCTCAGGACTACTTTCTCTGAATTAGATTTAAAATTATCTACCAGCCTACTATTTGGACATTAAATGATCAAGAGATTTCAGGGTGTCCTTTTTCCTCTTTTTCCTCTTTTTTCCCCTTCCTTGTATCACATATTCAAGATCTTATTTCTTGCAGAAATCAATGCCTTACTTACTTCTGTTCTGCTATGAAGCGCCCTATTACCTGATCCATAAGCTGATTTACCGGTTTTTGGATTAGGCAAGGATGCCCACTCTCTCGCTGCTGCATGCATTGCTTTATCCAAATCATTACTTTCCCCTTTGAGATAAGCTCCTAATGCAGGCCTCTTTTTTTGAATTAATGTCACAGCCAGCGCATCTTGTATCTTTTCTGTGAAAAGCGTGTTGAATGAAAATTGAGAATGTTTAATAGCAAACTTAAGCGTTTCAGGAATAATTTGATACCGACCAACAGCAAATAGCTTTCTACCTGAACTGATTGTACCCTCTTGCATAGCGATGATTTCTAATAACGTCATATCAGTTAGCAGTTTGCTAATTTTTATTCTCGAATCATGGGTACTATCTACTATCTTGTCCCCTCTTGTGCCGTTGTTCATAGAGTTATAGCCCCCCTCTCCTTTGGCAATAAAACTGAGTAGGTCAGCATAGGGCTTTATCCTTTTATTTGTCAGCGCATCACCACTTCGACTCACAGAAAAACCTTCGGCTAGTTCATCTAATGTTGTTTCATTGACTAGCGAACCTAGCTTTTCAGTAATCGCTTTAGCTGCATTTGTAAATTCAACTTTAACTGCTGCCAGCACTTGTTCCTTAGTAGTAGCAGCTCCATTAGGAAACAGACTTCTGTAGCTATCAATTTCCACGAGAGTTATAGCCATCTGACCTTCAACTTCAGTTGAAACAACATCTTGCTGTGCTAATTGTGCAAAAAGCAACGCTGCATTTTCGCCTATTTTATGACCCACAAACAAGAGCCAAGCTGCAGGTTCGCTTCCTAAAACAGCTGTTAATGAAATTTGCAGTTGATTGGCTAAACAAGCGGCAAATATACTTTGTGATTCAGGTACCAATCTATCTCCACTGTTGTAACCTTTCAAAACAGGCTGATAGTTATCATCTTGCAGATACGCTTGCCAAGTTGTTTCAGTTAAACGAAATGGTCCAAACTTCCCCATTAAATTGGCACTATTTCCAACACGGTCATCTTCATCAGAGTTAGTCCATTTACTTTCTGACCAAGCGAGCAACAACAAGTATTCAGCGTTCATACCCCCTGCATCGCGAAAGCCTGAGATAATCCTAGCAGCAATAAAACTACTGTTTATAAACTGCGATTCATCTAGTTCCGCTAACTCTAAACTCTCTTGCAATGGACCTAACTCAAGCAAATACTCTTTAACGACCCACCATTGTGGAGCATCTTCGCCTTCAAATGTAACTTTTAATCGCCCGTTTTTTTCCGTTGTATCCCCAACAAATAAAGCTCCTGGTAAGCCAAGAACTCTTTGCTCGACAGCCGCCTCAGCGGAGTTATATAGTTTTACTGATGATTTCCTTGACTTGTACAAATACATCATGTGCTCCTAATATGCTATTTAAGCAGCTGTTGTGTAAATTCTAAATCCAACCAATCTCCATTTGAATAACCAAGTGCTTCGCGTTTTTCTTTAATTTTCAATCGCAATGCTATATCAGGTGCAATTGAGCCGGCGGGTAGAGTGTAATTTAATGCTATCGCAACATTTAATAATTGGTCATGGCTTGCTGTTAGAAATTTTTCCTTATTAACGACACTTCCAGATTTCGTTGGAAGTTTGAATACATCAAACAAAAATCCTTTTTCAAAAGCAGATTTATAACCTAACTGTATACAACTAGAGCTACTACTTAGATAATGCGATTCACCCAGAGTAAGACCTTCGATTTTATTTGCAGTGCTTTGGGGCAGACTCGGGTTAATCGAGATTCGCCATTGATCAATCGCTTTACGGGTCTTTATTCCAAGAATCTCATCTTCAGCTACGCATAATGCAGATTGAATTTTAAGAAGGTCTTCATCTTCCAAACTCTGTTCTATTTTACCCTTAGCATTCACCCGTTTAGATAGGGTACTCGTTGGCCTGAGCCGTTTATCCGCCTGTACCTTTGTCAAACGCTCTATTATTTCTTCTGTGCGCTTCAAAATCTGAGTTGATTGCTGTGTTTTTGCACCGATAGGCTTAACCACAGGCGTTTCGCCTGGATCTGCAGTAAATTCTTGGTTCGTCAAACTGTTGTTGATTTGCTTCTCTATCCCTGCGGGTAAACAAAGAGCTAAGTAACCGCGTATTGCAGCGGCTGCTCCTGGCTTATTACGATACTGATGGGTACTGTCTTTATTTAAAACTGCAGAACGGTAGGCTGACTTGCTGTTTTCTATCACTGAGCGTACCACCGATGGATTAAGCTTATACAATAAGCCCGATGCCGTCACATCGACTACTGCCGCTGACAAACCAAAAGCTGCTGCTACATAACCGATAGTCGCAGAAGAGGCATCAGCTAAACCTAAAACGGCGCTCGTGGTTGCACCTACCAACCCAAGATTTTTAACCAATGTATCTGATACTCTATGCGCCCAAAAAATTGAATTCATATATAGCTCACATTGCTCATCTACATAATCCATTCCTGCTCGAACAACGTCATCCCACTGCAATGAATCTCTTATTGGTGCTTGGCTGCCCTGTTCGTTCTCAGCCAATCCAGCGCGCACATATAAAGACTTAAACACTTCATTTTGATTGTTAGTAGATTCAGCAATTCTGCTTTTTGAGATAGTGGAATTTATTCCATCTAAATAATCATAGTTTATTCGCTGTTGCGAGCTACAAGCAGTTAATAGCGCTATTGATAGGATTAATGTGCCTTTTATTTGCATCTAAAGCTCCCTTTTATGCTTTCAAACAAGCTTGTTATCAGCCTAAGTCATTTTTAACGACTCAAATGCTAAAGCATTAAAAACATTACATTACGGAATTTTCTAAGATGATTGGTCCAATATTATAAGAAAAATGCTAGTACCTTTTATACTCTGTCATTAGTAAACATTATCTTTCACTTGACGTTTCATAATGACTAAATATTTAATGAATTGAATTATATGATAGGTGTACAAAGTCCCCCTGTGCGTCTTGCATCACTAAAAATCACACTACAACTGGTGCAATATGCGGGCTAGTAGTTCTTGCATTCTGCGGACCAAAATGATCACCTTCTGCGGATCAAAGTGATCACTGCCTGCGATTGAAACTGTGTCACTTTTTGGGAGTTATCGCAGAAGGTGATCAAGTAATCGCAGAGACTGATCAGGTTATCGCAGACCTTTTTCCTACGTATTAATTTCTATCACTTTTAGCATTGTATTCTCGAGGTTTTAACTCGGAGATTACGATGCCAAATAAGAGATTAATGATGCGACAAATTAAAGAAATGCTACGTCTCAAATTTGAGGCTAAACTTAGCCATCGAAAAATATCGACTAGCATAAAAATTGCAGTGGGAACCGTCTCTGCTTATGCCAAACGTGCCTCTGAATTAGGCCTTTCTTGGCCGCTACCTCTGGATATAACTGACGGTGATTTAGAGAAGTTGCTGTTCCCATCTCCTAAAACGAGCGGACGGTTCGGTCGAGTCTCACCAGATTGCTCTGCGATGCACCAAGAGCTTAAGCAAAAAGGCGTGACTAAGCAGTTGCTATGGGAAGAGTAAAAGCAAGCTCACGGGGACGCTGGCTACCAGTTCTCTCAGTACTGCGGTTATTACCGCCGTTGGCTTCAATCTCAGCAACGCTCCATGCGCCATGTCGCTGTTTTTCAAGGTAGTTGTCACTCTTTTCTTAAATTTTACGCTGTCTCTCGTGTCATTTGATCGGGTTCTTTATCGGGGTTCAGCATTACGGCACCGCTTGGGTCACAATTTCATATCCCGTTAGGCCAACGTATTGGGTTTTCTCTTGTGCAGCTTCAATTAACGCTTTGCGATGAGATAAAACACCTCCATCTTGCATTATATGCCGCTCGCTTGGAGACACAAAATTTAGCTTACTATGCTTATGTTCCTCGTTATACCAAGTAACAAATTTATCTACCCATTCACGCGTTTCCACCAAGTTTTTAAAGCTTTTGCTAGGCCAGTCTGGACGGTATTTTAGGGTCCTTAAAAGGGCTTCAGAATAAGGGTTATCATTACTTGCACTCGGTCGACTCAGTGAAGCGGTTACTCCCAACTCTTCAAGCTTCGCCTTCATGGTTAGGCACTTCATTGGCGCACCGTTGACGCCCTTCTAAATGTCAATGTGTTATCTGAGTGCTATTTATATCAGTATTTCTGCTTTTAAGCAGGTAATAAATTTCTCGGGCTAGGTATCGTTTTAAACAGCGAATAATTTCCATTTTTGATAGGCCTTCAGAGGTACGTTTTGCAATATAATCTTTAGTTCGCTGGTCAGTTCACAA
>JAWUWK010000062.1:0-127295 GCA_034111875.1 Gammaproteobacteria bacterium | reverse complement strand
TCATCCACAAACGATATCTGAGTTCATAACTCGATTCAATCGATTACTTAATTTGACCTTCAATATTAAAAATAGTGATTGAGTGTTGTTTTGACGGGCGTTTAGACGAGGTTTTAGTGGCTTTATTGAGGGTGCAAAGGGGTTACCCTTCTTAATGCATTGTATTTTGCAGCTTTTCTATATTATGAACGAGGCAATACAGTTGCCATTGCGCATTCACTTTGACCTGGCCGCGTAAGGTCAGTTTGTTCATGCCTTTATTCGTCAATGTTTCCGAATACGGGCTCTATGCATCCCAGCCGTTTTGAATATTGTCGTCGTCACATCGGCTGTCTATCTTGATTTTCATCTTGTCACTATAACTGAGCTGCTTTCGTGACGCGTCGTTTAAGAACTGTACTTGTCGCCCTCTTTGGGTCGGGGGCTTGCGCATGCACTGCTCTTGTAGTGGGCAGCTTTTACAGTCTTTTAAATAACCGCCGAATCGCGTGTACGCTTTGTTGTTACTCTTGACGTTGATACCACTGCACCACATGAGGTTGCCTGCTGGGCATCTGCACGTTTGACTGTTTTTATCATAATGAAAGTCTTGTGAGGTAAAGAGTCTCGGTTTGCCATTTCGTCTTTTAAGCCTGCGTTTTTCTTTTTCTGTGTGGTAGGTTTCGCTGTCTTTAAACAGCGGGTTTCTGCTTCTAAACTGGGTGTCAGCAATGTAAGTATCAAAGCCACTATTGGCCATGAAGGCTAAGTTGTCTTCGCTGGTAAAGCCGCTATCGGCAGTGAATCGCGTGGTGGCAGTGTGCGCCTTATCAGTATCAAGCTTTGCGGTGCTGAGTTTATCCAGTTGCTGGTTAAGTTGTTCAATGGCGGGTTGAAGTGTTTGCTGCTCTCCCACTGAGCCCCATGCTTGGGCTTGGAGTATTATCTGGTGTTTATCATCGTTTATCGCTATCCCGTTATAACCTTGGATAGTGCCTTTTGATGTGGTCATCTTTGCGCTATCTGGGTCGATAATATTACTTTTGACCGGCTTGCCTTTACTGCCTGTTTTTTCTTCGTTAGTGGCTAAGAACTCTGTGATTTTTTCAGCGCTTTTATCCAGCTTTTCTTTTTGCTTTAAATCATGTGCAACCTCCTCTTCGCCTAAACCATCTTGCGCTTGATGGCGCTCAATAATGCGTTGACTAGCACGCTCTAACTTGGCTTTTTTACGCCCTAACTCTTCGAACGTACCGCTCCATTCTTTACTCGCATTTGACTTTATTTTACAGCCATCAATAGCAAACATGTTGTGGCCGATTAAGTTCTCTTCATCACATATCATCAGGACTTGAGTAAAAAGGGGCTCAATTTGTTCATGCATCTTTGCCACAAACCCCGCGATAGACGTGTAATGTGGCTGCACATCACCCGACACACTCATAAAATGAATATTGGTTTCACAGGCCTTGGCAATACGCCTGCTACTGATTAAACCGTGCGCATAACCGAGTAATATAATCTTCAACATCACTGACGGTGGATAGGCCGCAGCGCCTGTTTTGTCATTGTTATACCAGGCATCAAACCCCGATAAATCGAGCTTGTTTTCGACGATATAGCAAAGCGCATATTCAAATGTACCGGGCAGAATTTGCTCTGAGAAGTTGACGGGAATGAATTTGTTTTGGCAGGATAAATCAGGCTTATAGTGGGCCATGACAATTTACCGTGGGTGAATAATAACTATTAGATCACACCTAACCCAGGGGCTCAAGGTTAAAAAGCGGACAATTTAGAAGTATTTAATAAGAACATGAAAATGTTCCACTTTGGAGAAATACTACAGCCTCAACGCCTCATTAAGCGGCAAAAAATAGTTGGTTAAAATGTTGAACGGAGTGAAAACAACCAACTGTTTTTTGTCCGTTTGAATGCCTTGTTAGCTGGTAATTGAGCGCAGAAGGTTAATGTGCTCATTATAACCAAAACTATTATAGTTATTTGAATGATAATTCATAAACCCATGCAAGTATTCAACTTTTTTAGTTTTAACATTAGCCTTTTTACGCAAGTTATCTTGTAACTCTACAACATCAAAATGAGGTTCACTTTTTGGAAATACCAAGCATAAATTAAAACGTGGTTCTATTTCTGTGAAATTTCGGATTTGTGAACCGTAATAGCAAAAGCCTTGCTTAATATGGTTGTTACCCTTCTTTTCAGATAGTCGCCAAATAACTGAAGCTCCAACACTAAAACCGATTAATGTTGCTTGATAATCAATTGAGTCCAAAGTTTGTAATAGGCTATACAAGTAATTATCTAGTCCTATTTCTTTGGCAAAATATGAATACGCCTCAGTTTCGTTTTGGAACCCCATAATTTGACCTTTATACGGATCAACAATCGAGCATGAACCCAATTTTTCACTTATCGCTAATAAAGCAGGAGTTACACCAAATACATCTGAAACTAGAATTATACTCATGAACTTTTTTACCAGCTAACGCCTAGCTCACCGAGCAAATGTTTGATGGCGGCTTTTGTGCGTATTTTTGCACAAAAGGTGACAGCGGAATTTTGTCCGGTGCAGCCGTTTGTTATGACTTTAGCCACATTTGATACTTCGGGTTATTGTCTTTCATTTCTTTGAACAGCCAGACCATGCGATCAACAAACCAAGCCTTGAATACCATTATCCACATATTACCCAACACTAAAGCCCAAATATTTAAACTGTATAAACCATAAATGAACATTGGAAGGCCAAGACCAGACATAGTTTGAAGTACCGTTGTGGGTAATACGTGATGTTCTGGTATAGGATTGATTTTACGATCTAAATAAATACGCTCCCCAAAGGTCCCCATTGACGCCCAATTATCTGTTTGAGCTGGAACTCCAAATATCCTTGGGTTTAACCATATCCATATAAAAGACATTAATATAGGTATTAAAGAATAATACCCCACCCATTCTCTAGACCAAAAAGCCAATGACATTAGGGGCATGATTGAAAATCGAGTATAAACACTCCATGGATTGGAGTGCCTTTCCCAACTTTCATCATTCATTGACATAAGCTTCTCAGAAAATCTAGTGAAGTCCATCCTCTGCCTCTTGGTCATAACAGCTTGATTGTGCGACGTCTCATTTACACGCATTTGATACTCTGCAAATAAACCGCCAACTAATTAATTTTAATATACTTTCTAAATGTCAAGTCTGTAGTTTTTGAGACGTCTCACTTTCTACATGTTTTAGTTCGCACAATCCCCGCGAGATTCCAACTTAACTATCTGAATTATAATGAAATTCAAAGTATCACTTGGTGGCAAAATGCGCCAAAAATGGACAGGGAATTAATTAAAAATTGACCAATCTTTGATTGTACTGTATTTTTGTACAGTAAACAGATAAGGAGAATACTCTGTCATCCAGTCCTTTTCTAAACAATATTCGCCGCTTTATTAGAGTACAACAGTACAGTATAGGCACAGAAAAAACCTACATTGGCTGGATAAAACGGTATATTTATTTTAATAATAAACGCCACCCAAAAGACATGGGGCCTTGTGAAGTGCGTCTATTTCTAAACTTCCTCGCAAATGATAGACATGTCACTCCTAATACCCAACGTACCGCGCTTAACGCTCTGGCATTCTTATACAACGTCTATTTAAAAAAACCATTAGGTGATATTGGTTTTAGACAAGCAAAGCCTAAACAACGCGTGCCAGTCATTTTAAATCAACAAGAAGTCGCAGATGTTATCAAGCCTATGCTAGGCGTTCATCAATTAGTCTTCTCTATCCTGTATGGTAGTGGCTTAAGAATTAGTGAATGCCTCAGACTCAGAGTGAAAGATATTGATTGGACAAATCAGACGTTGACCGTCAGAAATGGCAAAGGCGATAAAGACAGAGTCACCCTGATTAGCCCTTGTTTAAAAAACAGCGTTGATGCTCAAGTAGAGAAAGCCCTCTGTTTACAAAACAATGATAATCAGCAAGGTGTTGGGCCGTCGCTGCCTTACGCGCTCAGTCGTAAATACCCAAATGCATTTCGTCAGCCTGCGTGGATGTTTGTTTTCCCCTCTAAGCAGTTATGCCCACATCCACTGACTGGAGAGTTATGTCGCCATCATTTACACAGCTCTTCACTGCGTAAAGCGTTACAGCGCGCACTGAAATCAACCTGCATTTATAAGAAAATAAACTGCCACAGCTTTCGCCATTCTTTTGCCACTGCACTTTTACAATCTGGTACAGATATTCGCACAGTACAAAGCTTACTCGGTCATAGTGATTTACGCACCACTGCCATTTATACACATGTGTTAGGACAACACTATGCAGGCACCGTCAGCCCTTTAGAAGCTATTATTTAGCTAAATAAGTAGACCCATTTATTAAAGCAAAAGCACACAATGCAGTATTAACGACAAAGTTTGGCAATCTCTAGTGTTTGAATTGACAACAAAGCTCACTTCGGAGCCACCAAATCCCTTGATATTGCCGCCGCAGCTATTGGCTTAATTATCGAAGCGGAACGATAGAATGTCGTCTAAGATGAGTGGGACATAAATGCCCCTGTCGAGCGGCCTATAATTAAGTCAATAGCATAGGACTCTTTCGGCAATATAGGCCGAGCTTTTACTTTGCTTACTGGCCTTAAACGTTTTTCGTTTTGCTCGTCAAAAGAAAGTCAGTCGCCGTAGGCGAAAGCCTTTAAACTTGCTGTGATTTTAGACATTAAAAAAGAAATGTTTAAAGCGCTTTTGATTGCTATGTTTAAGGTTTGAAAGGGGGTGGAGGGTGGCTCATATCATATGACCTTGGTCGCTGAAGCAGCTGACCTTTGAATTTATACTTCTTAATGAGTTCGTCACTTGATTCCAGGAGGTAACAAACACATTTGACCATCTTATGACGGTTTATAAAACAGGGATTTACAAAAAAACCTTAAGTATCAATTGCTTAATTTTTATAAATGGCGCTGAGGTAGGGATTATTCATCGCTGCGCTCGGCTCGAACCTACGCGGAATTTCAACCTTGCCAATTAGCTTCCTGGCACAAAAAAGCCCCGAGGTTAGTCGAGGCTCTTAGGCTTAAATTCGTAAATGGCGGTGAGAGAGGGATTCGAACCCTCGATAGGTTGCCCTATACACGCTTTCCAGGCGTGCTCCTTAAGCCACTCGGACACCTCACCACTTTATAGCACCTTTAACGTCGGTCTATATCGACTCTTTCAATTAGAACCGTTAAAAAACCGACCAATTAAGAGCTGCGTATCCTACCAGATTTTGCCTAAACGGCAAGAGAATATCTCAACCGAGCGCAATAAAGTGAGATTGTTGTTATTATCAATAAAAAGCCCTCGGCCAATAAAAAGCCCTCTGCTTAAAAAACCTCAGTTTAATCATAACCCTTTTATTTTAGGTGCTAAATACTCGTCACTTTTGAATGCCGATACCTGTGATAAAAGAAACTTATCAGCGGTAGAAATTATTTTTAATTAGATTTATTCTTCAAATCAACGACAATTAGCATAGCAAACCAATTGAGTTAGAAAACGGAATTAGCCTGTTCTAAAATAACGATTTTTAGTAAACTTGGTGTATTCGATTTATTGTTTTAAATTAATTTCCGCTTACAACAGCCGGACAAAGGAAGCTATATGGACGCTTGCATATCACCTTACAATCTTCGCCAACTGATCCGCAACGGCGAGTTTACTCATAATACATCAGGTTACTCGCAAGGTTTTGTGCAAGCTAATTTGGCTATATTACCTAAAGAGTGGGCTGGCGAATTTTTGCAGTTCTGCCAGCTAAACCCAAAACCTTGCCCAGTGATTGGTATGTCGGCGAACCCCGGTGACTTCTTGTTACCGGACTTAGGTCGAGAGGTGGATATCCGCACAGATATCCCCCGCTACCGAATTTATGAAGACGGCAAACTAACTCAAGAAGTCGAAAACGTTGTCGATTTTTGGCGTGATGATTTGGTGACTTTTTTGTTGGGATGTTCTTTCTCCTTTGAGGAGTCTCTGATTGCCGACGGCCTAGAAGTGCGTAATATCACTGAGAAAGTCAATGTTCCTATGTACCGTACTAACCTCGCCTGCAAACCCGCAGGACGATTCTCGGGCACTACCGTTGTTAGCATGCGGCCGATGACCCCTAAAGATGCGATTAGGGCCATTCAAATATGTACTCGTTTTCCATCAGTTCACGGCGCTCCCCTGCATTTCGGCGATCCTGGCAAGATCGGCATTAATAATATAGATCAGCCCGACTTTGGAGATGCCGTTACTATCAATCCTGGAGAAGTACCTGTCTTCTGGGCTTGCGGGGTCACTCCTCAAGTTGCCATAGAGAATGCTAAACCGCCGTTTTGCATTACGCATAGTCCAGGCTATATGTTGGTCACGGATATTCGCAACAGCTCATTAGCCATCTTATAACTTCAAGATTCTCGACACAGGTAATCCTAAATGACCCAAGCAAACCAGTTAAAACTCAATTGTGATTTAGGCGAGAGCTTCGGCTCTTGGACAATCGGCATGGACGAAGCGGTAATGCCGCATATTGATCAAGCCAATATTGCCTGCGGCTTTCATGCAGGTGATCCATTAGTTATGACGAAAACACTGGCCATGGCTAGAAAGTATGCTGTCTGTGTCGGTGCCCATCCAGGTTACCCCGATTTAGTTGGCTTTGGTAGACGTTCGCTAAACGCTAGCGATGCTGAAATTCAAAGCTTGGTGTTATATCAAATGGCCGCTTTAGACGGTATGGCAGCTAACCAAGGGTTGACCATGGAATACGTCAAACCCCACGGTGCGTTATATAACGATATGATGTCTAAGGATAATGTACGTCAGAGTATTATGCAGGCAGTCGCCAGTTATCATCGACCTATCGTACTAATGCTGCAAGGCACACCTGATGCAAAAGCCCATCGTAAAGAAGCGCAAAATTACAATTTGAACATATGGTTCGAAGCGTTTGCCGATCGCTGCTATGAAGATGATGGTCGCTTGATGTCGAGAACCAAAACGGGTGCGGTACATAACCGTGAGAAAATGCTCGCGCAGGTGAAACAGCTTTGTAATTCAGGCACAGTGATCACCGCTTCTGGTAAAGAGATCCAATTACATGCCAATACCCTGTGTGTACACGGGGATAATATGGAAGGGGTCAATGCAATTTGTGAGATTCGGACCCTGATTGAGGAAACAACCTAAATGCGCATTGAAATTGCGGGCGAGAATGCACTGATTATTTACTTTTCCGATATTACAAGCCCTGCTGTATCAGCTCAAGTGCAACAAGCGATGCTTCAAATCGAATCTTCAATGGGCCATTTTTTGATAGATTTAGTCCCCTCGTATGCATCCTTGCTAGTTATTTATGATCAATTCACAACTGATCAATATCAGGTTCAGCAATGCCTTAATGGAGTCTTAGGCAACTTGCAAACGGGAGCACAAGCGCAGGGAAAAATTGTAGAGCTGCCGGCTTATTACAGCCTTGAATCAGGCCCAGATTTAGCCCAGCTAGCAGCGACAGCTAAATTACCTATTGAAGAGGTAATTAACATACACAGCGCAATGGAATACCGTGTTTACGCAATTGGTTTCGCCCCAGGTTTCGCTTACTTAGGCGAGGTTGATCGCCGTATCGCCGCACCGCGATTAAAAACACCGCGTCTAAAAGTACCCAGAGGAGCTGTAGCTATTGCCGATCGTCAAACCGCTGTCTACCCTGCCATGTCACCTGGCGGCTGGAATCTTATCGGCCTATGTCCGACACTGATGTTTAATCCAGAGCGACAACCGTCAATGCCGGTACAAGTTGGCGATAGGGTTAAGTTCAAAGCGATTGATCGAGAACAGTTTGTTGCACTAGGAGGTGAATTATGAGCGGTTTTAGGGTTGAACAGCCAGGTCTACTGACACTAATTCAAGATGCAGGCCGCTTTGGTCAACACCGCATAGGCTTAACCAATGGTGGCCCTCTAGACGCCTCTGCCTTTAATTGGGCAAACAAGCTCTGCGGCAACACAGCCAACACCACCGCCCTTGAAATAAGCATCGGGGGTTTAGTTTTGATCGCCGAGACCGATACTTACATCGCTGTCACAGGGGCCAATATGCCCCTGACAATTAATACCCTGCCAGCAGAATTGTGGCGAACACACAAAGTAAAAGCCGGCGACAAAATTGCATTTGGTTTTGCTACTTCTGGGGCACGGGCATATTTAGCCATCAGAGATGGCTTTGATATCCCCCACTCGTTCACCAGTGCTGCAACAGTGACACGTGAGGCAGTCGGTGGCTTAGCCGGCACTAAACTTCAAAAAGGTGACGCCCTACCTTGTGTAACTTGTGCCAGCTTAAACCTATTCGCGTTGCCTACGCCTGAAATCCCAGAGTATTCAGACGTTATCAGCCTTAGAGTGATATTGGGATACCAACATAAATCGTTTAGTAAAGTACAGCAACAGCTATTTTTCAGCAGCCAATATACAGTGACTGACAAAATCGATCGTATGGGATTCAGACTCAAAGGCCAAGCCGTTAAATCTTCCCTAGAAGGTATTTTGTCTGAGGGAATCTGCCATGGGGCAATTCAGATTCCGGCAGATGGACAGCCAATCGTTTTAATGAACGATAGACAAACCATTGGCGGTTATCCAAAAATAGGTTCTGTGATTGCTTTAGACACGGCTAAGCTGTCGCAACTTATGCCCAACAGTCCTGTTCATTTTGAGCAAATAAGCTTAGAAGATGCGCACAATATTAACCACTTAGCCAAACAGCGACACGCTAGTATTAAACTAATCCAGATTAGCTAAACTATCGCGCGGAGAAACAACAATGAAGCAAATAAACGATGAAGCGGTGCTTAGCAAGCAAATTGAAGATTTATTAGTAGAACGAAATTTACGTGGAATGAAAACAGTGCAAAGCGCGCTTCAGACCGGTTATTATTTAAGAGCGGCGCGTATTTTAAATAAATGTAGAGGCCATGTATTGATAGGCACAGGCTTTCCGGTCGTCGACACCTTCGAAACGGATGGCCCTGTCGGTGCAATTGCCTTATACAAAGCCTTGGAAACCTTAGGTGCCACGCCTATTCTGGTCTGTGGCCCTCCGGTTTCACAAGCCTTAGCTAAAGACTTTAGGGTGCATGAAATCAGAGTAGGTGAACACCAAGAGCGAACTTTAGAAGCTTTTCAAGCACTTTACCACTATCACCCCGATGCAGTGCTTTCTATTGAACGACCAGGTCAAGCCGCCGATGGTGAATACTACAATATGCGCGGTGAAAGCATTAGTAGTCGTACCGCTTGTTTCGACACTTTTATTAACAATGCAAAATGCCCTACGATCGGCATCGGCGACGGTGGCAACGAAATTGGCATGGGCAATATAACGAATGCGTTGAAAGCTCTTGATATCGTTAGCGCAACGACCAAAGTGGATGAATTGTTAATTGCCGATGTCTCGAATTGGGGGGCTTATGGCATTATGACTATTTTAAGTGTCTGGAATAAAATTGATTTACTCGCAGCGGTTAATTTAGAGGAAATTTTGACCTATTTATCGGGCCTTGGCAGTGTCGATGGCGTCACACGTGTTAATGAGTTAACAGAAGACGGCCTCAACTTCAGCGAGGGAGAATCGGTTATTTTACAACTGCGCCAATTAATAGGAACGGCTTAAAAAAACGCTGTCAGCAGCTTATTAGTTTTCCTAAATTTGATCTGAATCAGGTTAGACCCAAATCAGCTGAAGATAACTGCATGGTCTCCCGTGCAGAGTGAGCCAGGAGTTTTGGCATGATACTTTCTTCATCACTGCGCCAGTTACAACAAAACTCTAATGCTGGAGGCTCTATCTCAGTGTTAATCTGCGTTAGCGTGCCTTGATTCAGCTTAGCGTTGACCAACGGCAGTGGCAGTAGCGCAAGGCCGACTCCCTGTTCCGCCAAATTTATCAAACTAGCGACTGAACTTGCAGTGTGAATCACCGCATCAAAAACGTCACTTTTAAACAATTGCTGTAAGTAATGCCAAGGTGCAGTATCTCTGGGAAAGCTTAATATCGGAAGTTTTGCCATCTCTGAAACAGTCAAGCGCTTGGAAAATTCTAAAGCCCCAGGTTTCGCTACCCATACTTGTTGATAACTACATAAAATTTGTGACTGTAGCGCTGGATTAGTTACTTTTTCATCGACCATTAGCGCGAGGTCAATTTGATGTTGCATTAGTTGTTTAGTTAACACCGCAGTGACGTCGCTGGTTAATTCAAAGGCAACTTGAGGGTGAAGTTTCTGCCACTTTTTGAGCAGCGGAGCAAGCCATAAATAGGCAAGCGTATCCGCAATGCCTATCTTCAAAATGCCTTTGTGCAGGGTCTGCAAGCCTGCCTCTACTTTCATTTGTTGAGAAATAGCTAATATTTTTTCGGCATAGACCAATAATTTCAGGCCTTTCTCGGTTAACGCTGTGCCACTTTTCCCCCGCCGAAACAAGCTGACACCGAGTTCATCTTCTAAGTTGTTTATACGTGCAGAAATAGCAGGCTGGCTAATATGTAGCTGAACAGACGCCGCCCTAAAACTTCCAAGTCGAGCGACTTTTACGAAAGAAGATAAGTTTTTGATGTGCATGATTAGCGTGGCAACCTCAGGCCATCGGCCTACAAATGAATATTGCCCATTGACTTCACAATCAACTCAACAATTAATTATATTACATATAATCATATCAACGATAAATTGTCTTGTTAAACAATCTTAGTCAGGCGTTTTTTATTTAATTACTGCAATGCTTGTAAATAACTTTTGATTAACTATGTTTTGCCCAGTGACCATTTCGACCTTAGAAAAGAGCGTGGCTGGTTGTCCTACGTCTGAACTTTAAATGAGAGGCAAACGATGAGCACAGCATACTTAAACGGCGAATATTTACCATTAGCCGAAGCCAAAATTTCCCCATTAGATCGTGGCTTTCTATTCGGCGATGGCATTTACTAAGTTATCCCCTATTACTCAGGCAAATCTGTAGGCGTAATTCCTCACATTGAGCGTATGTTAGAGGGTCTCGCCGCCATTGAAATAAAATCTAGCAACAGCTTAGATCAATGGAAGATTTTACTTGACGATTTAATTGCTAAGAATGATGGCGCAAACGCTAATCTTGGCGTCTATGTGCATGTTTCTCGCGGCGCAGACACCATCAGAAATCACGCTTATCCTAAGAATGTGACTCCGACCATTCTCTGTTTCACTTTTGCCATCAAGCAACCAGAGCCTGTTGATCGCACTTCAGCGGCGACTTACACTGTGACTACGAGCCAGGATTTACGCTGGAAGCGCTGCCAGATCAAGTCGACTGCCCTATTGGGCAATGTGATGCACTTCCAGCAAGGTCAGGCCTCTGGCAACAGCGAATGCTTACTTTACAATGCTGACAATGAATTAACTGAAGGCAGCTCCGTTAATGCTTATATTGTCAAAGATGGCGTGATTATTACCCCGATCCTTGATAACCAAATTCTTCCGGGAATCACCCGTCGAATTATCATCGACAGCATCCGCGCTGATGGCAGCCTTTCTTTACAAGAGCGCATAGTGACAATGGATGAGGTACATAATGCAGACGAAGTCTGGATTATGTACCTCATCTAAAGAAATAGCCCCGATTGTGCAGATTGATGGCGTAAACGTTGGGGATGGAAAAATAGGCCCTATCTGGCAAAAGGCTTTCGCTATTTATACCGATGCTAAATTCACTCACCGCTAGAGCATTATAATCCAAGCAAAATGAACAGGTTAACTAATCTATAGAGGTTAAGCCTGTTGATTTACAATGCTTCTGTAACAGACACTGCTGAAGGTGACACCTTAATTATCATGTTGCTTTATCAAGTGTGTTAGCAACTTTATGACAGGCAAAAAAAAAGCCACATAAGCGGCTAAAAAAGAGAGGCAAGCTTTTAGTCAGCTTGACGGCGTAAAAACGCGGGTATATCTAAGAAATCCAAATCACCTGTTCCGGTCTTTTTCATAGGTTGATTTGTATTTTCAGGGGTGGTTTCTAAATGTTCTTGTAAATGGGTGCGGCCATTGGGATCACGGCTTTTGTTTTTTACCGGTAGATCCATTTGGTGTTGAGAATAATTCCCTGTCACTGCAGTGCGTGAAGAGCCACCAGCGGCGGATACTTTAGCTTGCCGTGATTCAACTTTGACTTGTTGGACCGCTAGCGGGACCAATCCTGTTGCAACAACGGTCACTCGGAGTTCATCTGTCATATCTGGATCAATTACGGTACCTACAACAACGGTGGCATTTTCAGAAGCGTATTCTTCAATAATCTGACCAACTTCCGTAAATTCACCTAAACTGAGATCTAAGCCAGCGGTAATATTAACTAAAATACCACTGGCACCTTTCAAATCTACATCTTCTAGTAATGGGCTTTTTATAGCCGCTTCAGTCGCCACAATCGCACGATCATTACCCGTCGCATGACCAGTACCCATCATTGCCATACCCATAGATGCCATCACTGCACGCACATCGGCAAAATCCACATTGATCATACCGGGACGGGTAATTAAATCAGCAATTCCACGTACCGCATTAGACAACACATCATTAGCCGCATTAAAAGCATTAATCAACGAGCAATTTTTACCCATGACTTGCATCAATTTTTCGTTGGGTATGATAATTAAAGAATCGACGTGATCTTTTAACTCATTAATTCCCTCTTCTGCAATACGCAATCTTTTGCGTCCCTCGAAGGGAAACGGCTTAGTCACAACTGCAACGGTCAATATGCCTAATTCTTTTGCAATTTCAGCCACAATAGGTGCAGCACCAGTACCTGTGCCACCGCCCATGCCTGCGGTGATAAAGATCATATCTGCACCTTCGATCATACTGGCAATTTG
This sequence comes from Gammaproteobacteria bacterium, assembly GCA_034111875.1. Lineage (GTDB taxonomy): Bacteria > Pseudomonadota > Gammaproteobacteria > Pseudomonadales > Balneatricaceae > Rs1. Next base: position 114,337 of record JAWUWK010000062.1, on the reverse strand, counting down.
ATCGCGATCTTCTTGCGCGGCTTGACGTCCTATTTCAGGGTTAGCACCTGCACCTAAGCCTTTAGTAAGCTGGCCACCAATCTGAATAACTGAACCTGTTGCCATACCATGCAAGGCTTGAGCATCTGTATTTGCGCAGATAAACTCCACACCTTCGATATCGGTGGTCAACATATGCTGAACAGCATTTCCGCCACCACCGCCTACACCAAGAACCTTAATTACCGCGTTTTCTGGTAGATCATCTGCCAGTTCAAACATGGTCTCTCTCCTCTGGGCTATGCCCTTTAATCAATCTTTACTGGCTTACTACTTACCAATTAACAAAGCGAGTATCCGCGGATCTCACAGCGTATTTATCTAAGCAAACTAACTGCCAATCTTCTTTTTGTGCATTATTTAATGCCTACCAGATAAGCACTAAACTAGAAATTTCCTGTTAGCCAAGTTTTAAACCGACTGATAATACCCGGCTGACTTGATTTTTTTCTGGCTATCGCCGAAGAAGATGGCTTAATTATCTCCGGTGAAATAGGCCTATTTATCTCAACCGTCGGCCTACTCGGTGACGCACTGCTCCCTTGAGGTTGATCTTCTCGAGCATAGTGAAGAAGCCCAATACTGGTGGCAAAAATAGGGCTCTGTAAAATATCACCCATGCCATTAACCCCTTTGGGGACCGCTAAACGCACAGGCATGTGAAAAATCTCTTCAGCTAGCTCTACAGCACCTTCCATCATAGAGGTGCCACCAGTTAACACAATACCGGCAGCAATCAAATTATCGTAGCCACTACGACGTAACTCGTCTTGAACTAAGGTAAACAGCTCATCATACCTCGGCTCCACTACTTCAGCCAAAGCTTGTCGACTTAAATCCCGAGGCTCTCTGTCCCCCACACTCGGAACTTTTATGGTTTCATCCGCACTCGCTAACTGCGCTAGGCAACAGGCGTATTTAACTTTTAACTGATCGGCATGTAAGCTAGGTGTGCGTAACGCCATAGCGATGTCATTAGTCACTTGATCACCCGCAACAGGTATCACACCGGTATGTCGAATAGAGCCTTGGGTAAAAATAGCAATATCAGTAGTGCCACCACCAATATCAACCATACACACACCCAAATCTTTTTCATCTGCAGTGAGTACCGAATATGAAGAGGCTAACTGTTCTAAAACAACCCCATCGACTTCTAGTCCACAACGACGCACGCACTTTTCAATATTTTGAATAGCGTTTGCAGCACCGGTGACTAAATGCACCTTTGCCTCTAGCCGAACACCTGACATCCCCAAGGGTTCTTTAATGCCCTCTTGATGATCAATCAGATACTCTTGCGGCAAAATATGGATAATGCGCCTATCTGCAGGTATGGCCACTGCACTTGCCGCATCTATCACCCGCTCTAAATCAAATTCAGTAACTTCACCTTCTCTAACGGCGACTATCCCGTGAGAATTTTGACTGCTAATATGACTACCGGCAATGCCTACTGTCACTGAATGAATTTTGCACCCAGCCATTAGTTCTGCTTCTTCTACTGCTCGCTGAATTGAGCTAACTGTAGATTCAATATTAACAACCACACCCTTTTTCAATCCCTTTGAAGGATGAGATCCGACACCAATAACCTCAATTTGCCCATCTGCAGATATTTCACCTACTAGGCAAACCACTTTTGAGGTTCCAATGTCTAAAGCGACGATCATATTGTGCTCAGTATTCATTAAATAAACCGCTTAGTATAAAATTCATTGCAAACTATATAAAGATCTTCAGAATTATACGCCAGTATTTAATATAAATCAGTAAAACTTATAAAATAACGACAGAATATAATGTACAAAAAATCACCAGAAGATACCAGCTTTTTTAACAAATATTATTATAAGCCTCTTCCTCAAGCCCACGAATTGTAAGGCAGGAGAAGAAAACAAGCTTACATCGAAGAAAATTTATTATTTTTTTAGGAATTAAAACTTATTGAATAAACCATATTAATAATCAATATCTATTGTTGATTTGTAATATAAAATCAAAAACTAATATTGATTTATAATAAACAATCAAATTTAATTTTTGATGCATTAAAGAATAATCAAAATAGACTATTGATAAAATATTATAGGTAATCTATCTACTTTTTATTATTATTTATATAAAAAATTAGCTTCATATAGCTTGTTTAGCCAAAAAAAACCAAAAATATCTGTATATAGTGTATTTATTAACACCAACATCTATATGTAGACAGACTTTAAGGTTTTCTATATTATTTTATCTACTCTATGTTTTTAATAGTGGCGATACGCAAAACCTGCTTCATTTTTTTATCAATTCCTAATTAATCTCAGCTCCAACAACTGTGTGATCACTTCATTTCTTAACAGCTATTTTCAGCTTGATAAAGCACATCAATTGCAGCATTAAGCTGATAAATATCGGCGATTAACTTGCATAAGCGTTGTTGTCGACCAGCAGCTTAACATTTTGCTCTACATTAGAGGTGGGGTGGGTGTCCAGTGGACATAAGATGGAGGCGCTCTAGCACACCCCAAAGCGATTTATTAGAACTTGGCACAACGAGCGAGCCAAGTTGATTGTTTTCTAGTAGGTAATACAAGCGAAAAACGGAGCTTATACCGTTAGATTAAGATCTTGAGTTTGTTTTGAACACCTTATTACTGACCACAGCAATGGTGCAAATGTCGCAGGCCGTTAGTCTAGAGATCAGGGCATTGGTTAGCGTGACTCGTCTTATTCTTGGTCAAGAGTCAAATCGATTGATTGAGTCAATTCATTAGGCAACTTTTTTTTACCATTGACACCTAGCTTGGTTAGCGTGACGGCTTGATTGACTAAATTACCTTTACCTTTAGATAATCGCTTATAACTTTCATGATATGCCGTTTGTGCTCGATCTAAGTGCTTACCTAAGTCATCCATAGACTCAACAAAATTAACAAACTTGTCGTACAGTTCTGAACCACGGTTTGCGATAGCTTGGGCATTTTGATTCTGATGTTCGAAGCGCCAAATGTTTTGTACGGTGCGCAGCGTTACCAGCAAGGTCGTAGGGCTAACTAATATAATGTTGCGTTGGAATGCATAGCGAAAGAGGCTTTGATCGTGCTCAAGTGCCAATAAGAATGCGCCTTCAACGGGTATGAAAAGTAGCACGAAATCAAGGGTGCGCACATTTTCCAACTTTTCATAAGCTTTTTGGCTTAACCCTCTAATATGATTTCGAATCGATTGAACATGCTCTATTAAGTACTGCTCGCGCGTATTCATGTCACTTGCGCTGCAATATCGCTCATAACCTGTGAGGGAAACCTTGGCATCAATAATCATGTCCTTTTCTTCAGGTAGCCTAATAATGACATCCGGCTGATACCTTTTTCCCTGCATAGAGAGAGAGACTTGGGTCTCATACTCATGGCCTTTTCGCAAGCCCGATTCTTCAAGCACCCGCTCTAATACTACTTCCCCCCAATTCCCTTGTACTTTACTATCACCCTTTAAAGCCTGCGTGAGATTAATAGCGTCTTGGCTCATTTGTTGATTAAGCTGTTTTAAATGGTCAATTTGCTGATACAAGGCTTGTCGATCTCTCGACTCTTTATCATAGACATCTTCGACTTTACGTTTAAAATCGCCTAGTTGCTCGCGCAGGGGATTTAAAATATTCGAGATAGACTCTTTGCTACTTTTGCTAAAGCGGCTTGTCTTATCCTCAAATATCTGATCGGCGAGTTGTTGAAAATCTTTTTTCAATTGATCGCGTGCTTGATTAAATAATTGTGATTTTTCTTCACTGACTTTGCGCTCGCTAGATAAGCGCACTTGCAACTCGGTTATTTGGCTGTTAGCTTTGACCAGCAGACCCCGATACTCTTCGACGTCTAACTTAATCTGATGTTTCTCTTGTTCTGAGAGTTGTAAGGCTGTTATTTTTTCACTTAGCTGGGCATTGCTAAGCTGCTCTTGATGTAGGGATTGTTCAATCAATAAATTACGCTGCTGTAATTTTTGACTTTGCTGGCGCTGAATTTCCAACTGCAAATTTACATTCTTCTCTCTATCTTGGATTAGCTGCAACTTAAAATGCAATTCCTGACGTTCTCTGGAAAAAAAATACCATAGACTTAAGATAAAAATCAGGCCAATCAAAAACGCAACCATTGCGCCTAAGATCAAGCTTTGTAAATTTATCTCGTTCAACAACATAGATACCTACCAATATACATATAATAATGAAGCACTGACTATCGTCGGTACTATCATCGCCAGAAAACTCCATTTATCACCCGCCATTCTCTGGATCACTAAGATATGTATCATTGGAAAACTAATAAACATACAAGATAACGGTATCGCCCAATGTAAATTTTTGAAACCATAAGACATAGATACTAGGAGAGTGATCGCCGCTAAATTTCCCATCATGACGACCGAAATGGCACCATTATTAGTGGCAAAAAAACCTTGCCTCTGATCTTTAGGCACTTTATTGAGCGCACTTGCACTGAGTGCAGCCGACATTGACACAAAACCTGTCAACAAAAAAAGAATGATTGGATCCACGGTAATACCTCTAATAAAAATGTACACACTAAAGCGCTATGGTTTCTACACTCGCCTTAAATCGTGCGATATATTAACAGCATGATATTTATTATCTAGCTTTCATGCTTAAACAAGATCGTAACTAGGAGTCTGTCGGGCTTAACGTTAACAGTTCGCAGAAGATAAGTTTTCGCAGTAGGCATTAATGTTGTGGATGAAAACTATTTTTAGCCAACTGCCATTGAATGCAGCATACCTCTATTATAACTTCGTTCAAAAAACTATGATGAGAGCATGATCAAAAAAACCTCTAAAAAACTACTGTTAGCTCTCATCGTGCCTATCGGACTGTTAGGCACTCTTTACCTATTAAGCCCCCTGCTGCTGAATCAAGTATTGCACTGGCAATTGGCTAAATTGGGCATTGTCAGTCAGACTATCATCGCACGACCCAATCATCATTCTATGTTGATAAAATCTGCCCAGCTAGAGATTCGAACCCCTGAGCATAATCACAATCTGTTGCTAAAAGAAATCAGCATCCAATACCGTTTATTAGACTTATTATTGCTACAAAAAATCCAAAGTATAAAAATAGGCTCACTAGCGGTAAATGTAACTAAAGCTAATCTTAATTCACCATCAAAAACTACGCCCTCAAATTTAAATTTAGGGTCTTTATTACCCAGCGCTGTGTTCAAAAAAATCCCTTTACAAGAATTACAAGTTGAACAACTGAATATTAGATATTTTCTTAATCAGCAGAACAGCATCAGTGTGCAAGGTAAGTTTCAGATGACAGCTGATGAGGCAGCACTCTATTTTGACTACTTTGAAAACCAAAAGAAAAAGTCAGCCTCTGTAATCAAAGTGCAAAAAAACGACCAACTCCACCTTAAAATGACTCTGTTAGCTCCAACCTTGTCTGCGACTACTGCGACTATAATGGAGTTAACCGGTAGCATTTTAAAGCAGGGCAGCGACTTAGATATTCTCATCGAACAAACACTCAATCTTGAGGGTTTTGCGACTGGGTCCGTGTTGATAGGACAAAATGTTGTCCACTACTTAGAACAGCTTAAGCACTTAAAAGGTATCATCAAACTTAATCATCGGATAAAGGTACCAATGCAATTCCAGTCAGCGGCTAAAAGCCTGTCTCGGCTCTCTCTAGAAAGCCGCTTTGATATTGAGTTAGAGCAACAGCACTTAGCCACAGTGAAAGGCATCAATGCCGATAATGCGAAGCTTAAAAGTAACGGCGTTATAAACTGGAAAAACCAGCGACTGAGTGTCCGCTTAGGGCCAGATAGCAAAATCGAATTTAATCAGCTTAACACCTCACATATCAGCGCTGATTTTATTAATATAAAACTTGCCTCTGCGTTTAGCAGCAGTTTAGACTTAAAGTCTGCCCGCCCCCTTAGCACGCTGGTAATCGATGATTTGAAACTCGACATTCAGACACAACAGCTCAATAGCCAACTCGGCAGTATCAACCATGCACTGATTAAACTAAATTTGAGCAAAATCGATTGGCCAGCAAAGCGACTCAGTATAGGTTATAAAATAAACGATTTAGCTTTTACGCCAAATAGGCAGCAAACACCACTTCCCTTCCAAGAGTTATCAGCCAATTTGGAAGGCGAAGTACAGATCAACCTCCTCTCTATAACAGCAAGCGTAAATGATACTACTCAAATAATGCTAGCTAATATTCAAACTGAAAAGCTTGCAGTCGAACAAATCAAGCTGGTAACGCAAAGTCAGTTAAAAGTTGCTTATACTTTTAACGATAAAAGCCTATCAATCGAGCCTTTCTCTATAGCTCTATTACCGACACGTTGGCAAAGTCCCAAAGGTGAGCTAGTACACAAAAAAATATCCCTCGCCGTTTCCAAATTTGGCTATCCAAACACAGAGGTTAAAGTCAGCTTCAATATTAAAGAGGCCATTTTCAACGCAAAAAACTTGCCTTTCAAATCGCTCAAGACCCGGGCGAATGGAAGTATAGAGATTGCCAAGCAACAGGTATATTTAGAGATCGACGAAACACTGCAACTTGAACTCTATGGAATACGCACGCCACAATTGCGCACAAAGGAGCTTACATTAAATACCAGCAACTCTATCAAAGTAGAACTTCCACTAACTGATCTCTCAGAAAAGTCTTTACTGGAAATGGCTAAAATTGCTCCTTTCAACGTCGCTATAACAGGTAGCGCCTTACACTTAGGTAAACAACAAGTAGCGTATCAAAGATTGAGTGTGAATCTAAATAAAGTTCAACTATCACCTTTACACATTATTGCCACCAGCAAGTTACGGCACTTGACGCTCGCCACCAACCCACTGCTTAAAAATATCAATATTAGCGCTAGGCACTCCTTAATCCAGCAGCGTTATCGCGGCCAACTTAACGTCAGCAGCAAACGCTTACCGCTATCAATCACGGCTAAGTTAGAGGCGAGTAATAACTTCAAAAAAATAAACGGCCACTGGATTCTCTCGGATATCGCCTTAGATGAACATGCCCAAGACGTTGTGCAGACTTTGGACTTACCTTGGCCAGCCACTTTAAAAGTTCTCTCAGGCAGCTATTCACAAACAGGTGATTTTAAGATGAGAAAAGGCGACATTAAGGCCGAGGTAAATCATAAAATAACCCTATTGAATTTAGCGCAAGAAGATATTTTACTTGATGACATAAATATCGTGAGTCAAAATATATATAACAATAAAAAACTAAGCCAAAGTGGCAGGATTAGTATTGGTAAAGTTCAGAGCACGATTCCAATTAACAATATTAGCGCCAGTTTCAATTTATCTAATTTACTTGCCGCTAATCGCTCATTTACGCTGCGTGACCTAAAAGCCAATATACTAGAAGCTAAAGTGTCACTTAAACAACTTAATTCGCCCTTCGCCGTTTTACAGGGTAACTCTGTTTTAGTTTTTTCTGAATTACCACTCAATAACGTGCTCGCTCTAGAGCAGCAACCTAGTCTAACCGGTAAAGGCACCTTAGCAGGTAAATTACCTTTCAGGTTTGACGGTCAACAGCTATGGATAAACGACGGTAAAATAACCAGTACAGACAATGGTTACATTCGCTACTCAGCTAACGCCAAGGTAAAAGCACTGGCAGCATCCAATGCCGGCCTAGAGATTGCGTTAAAAGTGCTTGAAAACTTTCAATACAAGCTACTGTCTATTGGCGTCAGCTACCAGCCCAGTGGAGATTTATTACTCAAAAACAAATTATCCGGTAACAATCCAGATTGGCAGCGGGGACAGCCAATCGATTTTTCTATTAATATTGAAGAAAACGTATTACAACTTTTAAAAACATTACAATTTAGCAACAACCTCAATGACAAAATTCAAGACAAGATACAACAATCACAATAACCTGGGCACTTATTAATGTTTTACCTTACACAAAACACGCACCAGAGTGTTTCGATGCGTCGTGTTGAGCGCTGCCAAATACCCTATTTGTCTGCTCAAAGAAGTCTACTTTAGTCGGTATTAGCTTGCCTGTGTCTTAACGAATTAACGCTCGAGAGGAACTTAATTAGTGCACTGTTAATCTTAAGCTGTTATTGGCCCTACTCGCATGCTAGCATCTTACAAAACTATCTTTACTGTTACTTTTATCAACAGAAGGAACATTCGATGAACAAAACCCAAAGCGGCTATTATATCAACCGCTATAGTATCGGCGCGATATTGGCAGCTGTAATACTACTCTCTTCTTGCGCTCCCAGGATAGCTATAGAAACACCCACAGAGCCTATTACGATTAACCTTAATGTAAAAATTGAGCATCAAATATTGATTAAAGTTGATAAAGAAATTGACGATCTATTTAGCGAGAAAAGCGAACTTTTCTAGGAGAACAGCATGTATAAATTAGTTTCATATTTTGCCACATTATTGCTGTTAATCTCTTTTAGCAGCCCAAGTTTTGCACTGTCTATGGACGAAGCAAAGTCGAAGGGACTCATTGGCGAGACTAGCTTAGGCTATTTATCGAGTGTAAAAGCGTCGCCTAGCTCAGCAGTGGCGGCATTAGTTACATCGATTAATCAGCAGCGCAAAATGGCCTTTACGAGCAAGGCAGTAAAAGCCGGAGTGAGTGTTGATGTTATATCCAAGCGAGTTGCTCAACGCCTCTTCGCAAAAGCAGCTAAAGGCAATTATTTAAGAAACCCGGCGGGAAAATGGTACCGCAAATAATCCGCTGTAATAGCGGCCATTTGTAGCAAGACAAGCTCCCAAAACAGTCAGTTTTTGGGAGTTTAGCAGCTATCTTAGCAGCTGTTGGGCTATATACAAAACATGACTAAACATCCCTAGAATAGATCTGCGCGGCACCCATCAAGATCAAATCTAGGTGGGCGATCAGCGACTAAATCCGCACTTAATTCCCCGGTAACAGACCCCAATGTCATCCCTAAGTGCTGATGGCCAAAAGCATACAAAACATTAGGATGCACAGAGCCGACAATAATAGGTAATGAATCGGGCAGAGAAAGTCTAGGTCCGGCCAAACGGGTTTCTCACTGAGCTGCTCTACTCTGCTGGTAACAGACGTTTTACTAAAGGTAACAACGAGCGAATTTTCTGGTAATTGGGCGCAGCATCAACTGAGGTCAGCTCTACTTGGCTGGTGAGCCTTAACCCCGTTTCCATCGCACTGATGACAAAACCACGATCTGCATTGACGATAGCTCATGATATACCAGAAGAACCTGCAAGCATCCTATGATAACCGCGCTCCGCTATTAAAGGTCGCCTATATGGTTAGGTGCTTAGACCAAGCGCCTGCACTTAGAATAAGCTTTGCAGGCAACAATGTTTCACTGGTTTTTTTAACCACAATTTGCGATCGTGCAGACTAATATATTGTACTTGAGCTATTTTTAATTCTCCCCCATGACTAACGAAGTGCTGAGTAAAATTTTGCAACAGAGGTTGTGGGTTAGTAATAAAATGACAGTCTTGTTGAAAACATCCATGTTTAAAAATAGCCGACAATTTCGGCTCTAAGTCATGTATTTGAGAACTATCCAAACTTTCAAAGGCTGTACCCGAGTGCTGCATCATCTGTCGAACATTAGCATTTGCATTAAAACTGGCCTCTTTTTCAAATATTCTCAACCAGCCAACGGGTTTAAACATATCCTCACAGTCGCTATCATGGAGCAAGTTATGCCAGCTTTTATTAGTATGCTTAGTGAGTGCCACCAAATGCTGAGCATTGTGTAAATAATGCTTGTGCTGACTCTGAACCATAAAGCGCACTAACCAAGGGAGAGTCATCGCAAAGTGCTTAGTATATATTGAAGGTGGGCCTTTTACTGCCAACATTCTCAAAGCAATGAGTGCGATAGCTGGGGTAGCAGTTGGCATGCAAGATCCATTAAAAACAGCCCCCGTATTACCAAATGATGCTCCCGCGCAAGGCCCTATTTTATCAATCAAAATCACTTTTTTCCCATCTTGCTGTAGCGCTAATGCACCACAAATACCGACAACACCTGCACCGAAAAGATAGATTTTTTCTTGCCTTTAACCGTCCCTTACAAGAACCCTAAAGCCACAATGGAGGATTTAAGTTTAGTCATTGCTGATACTACTCTTTCAAGCGGGGGATAACGTTAATGCTGTACTTTAAAATCAAAAAAAACCACAGATTGTCTCAGCCGGACCACTTACAGTTGATCGATCAAACCGTTCTATTACACCTTGCAGGTTAAAACCAATGGACTAAGTTTTCTTATTGCCTGTTGCCTATAAATAACTGTAGAAAGGACATACGGTGCCAAGAGTTGCTGATAGTACTAGATCTCTTTTGCCTAAGTGCTATTAATCATCGCCTTGAAAAACACCGCATTCGAGAATTCCATTTAGTCAGGTAGGCCATGGCGTGACACTGTAAATTACCGATTCTCAATGGCATAATGAGCGCCATCCAACCTTACCAGTATCGGCTCATCGCAGAGACAACGTACTCGAGGTAAAAAGGATCGAGGGTACGCAGGAATTTTTTATTCGATTACTGGCTGGCGGGGCTTAGTTCACAGCCGACACACCAACCTTCAAGACTGAGATAAACCGCAATTGGGCGTAACTATGCCGATTGCCGCCTTGAAAAATGGATCGTTACGGGATTTTTCGACGGCTTCGAAGTCGCTTTTACCTAAACAGATTCCCCCAGATAAGTGGGTATAAGATCTATATTTGCGATACCGCGGCGCTTAGAAATAGTACCAGAGACTTTGGCTGAGGCTGTCTGTTGATTGAGGTAATGGACAACGAGGGCTAACCCAACATGGGTGACAGAATCTCAGTTTGGGGTTTTTCAAGCTTGAATGTGAGCATTAAAACTGCCCTGACTGATTATGGTAGGATTGACCAAGACCAAATCTGGAAAAGACAGTAAAGAGACATCTGTCAGGACCTTCTTGAGTCACAGATATAGGCGAGGTAAGCCTTACCAAAAATACGGATAAATCACAGACAGATCAAAGGAATGACATTAGAGGCGATCCGAGTAAGGGTCAGGAAACCTAGGATATTATTATCATCTTTGAATAATCTAGAAAGACAAGATAATGATTAAATATGCTGATTACATTATTACTATCTAAGTGGAGCATCACCTGATTGGCCTATATCTTCTCTCTATGGCAGATATCTTTCATCATATCGGCTCCAAGTGCGCTCAACTCTTCACTGTGTACCTGTCAACCTAAAACTTTTTCGACTAATGTATAAACGGGGAGTTATGCAGCGCTCTCACTTTCTAACAGCCAAAAAAAAGCCTCAGTTAAAACGGAGGCTTTTTTATAGCTTTTATCGATTACTTGATTTTAGCTTCTTTATACATTACATGCTGACGTACAACTGGATCAAACTTCTTGATCGCCATTTTTTCTGGCATTGTCCGCTTGTTTTTGTCTGTTGTGTAGAAATGACCAGTACCAGCTGATGATACTAGACGAATCTTTTCACGATTACCTTTAGCAGCCATTATCTATCCCCTTAAACTTTTTCGCCACGAGCGCGAATTTCTTGAAGAACGGTATCAATACCTTTCTTGTCGATGATGCGCATTCCTTTAGAAGAAACACGTAGACGAACGAAACGATTTTCAGTTTCTACCCAAAAACGGTGCCAGTGTAGATTCGGTAGAAAACGACGACGCGTTTTACGTTGAGAGTGGGAAACATTGTTTCCTGCTACTGGGCGCTTACCCGTAACAACACAAACTTTAGCCATTTTAAAAACTCCATTAGGAACAAGTTACATCTATTCTGATAATTATCAATAATCTAAATGATTATTTCAGGTGGAGCGTCCGTAACTATTAGACAGAAATCCCAGACCAGTTCGAATAGAAGTCGCGTATAGTATAGATATAAACTAAAGATAGCTAGCCTAATCAGAAAATAACGACAAGCCGCATTCAATGACAAGTAAGCGATTGTGGGCTTGCCTGATCTTAGAGAGGAAGTAGATTAGCCTTAAGTCCGACAGAACTCCTAGTTTTCATATTAAACCTAACTTGGCAAAAGAAACGGGGGCGCTGGCCCCTATTATGATGTGATCAATGACTTTGACTTCAACCAATGCTAGAGCTGCTATAAGCTGTGCCGTTATTTGTTGGTCAGCCATTGAAGGCTCAGCAACCCCCGATGGGTGATTGTGCGAAAAGATCACCGCGGCCGCATTGTAGCCTAGAGCACATTTGACGACTTCTCTGGGGTATATTGATGCCGAGTTAATACTGCCGCGAAACAACACCTCAAAACCTAAGACCCTGTGCTTATTATCCAAAAATAAACAAGCGAACACTTCTCTCTTTTCATGTCTTAACTGTGAGACCAAATAATCCGCCACCGCTTCAGGGTTTTCCATGATGTTGCCTTGCATCAAAATTTGCCCTAAGTGACGTCGATTCATTTCCAACACCGCCTGTAACTGGGCATATTTTGCGGTGCCTAAGCCTTTTTTTTCACAAAATTGCGTTTGGCTCGCCTCAAATATTTGTCGCAAACCACCAAAGTCTTTGAGAAGTTGCCTGGCTAAATCCACAGCACTCAAGCCTTTGACGCCAGTACGTAAAAAGATAGCTAGTAGCTCAGCATCAGAGAGTGATTTAGCGCCTTGGGTTAACAGCTTATCGCGCGGTCGCTCTTGCTTAGGCCAATCTTTAATTGGCATGTCATATCCTTGTCTTCAGTTTACTCACTCGCTAGCATTATACTCTCTCCCAACAACAATCTCACACACACTGATCAATATGTGCTCAATACTTCAAAATAGACATTTGCAATGGGATACCCACTGCGACAAATTCTTCAATATTTTATGGATTATAGGTCTCTATAAGCAATAATTTCGGGCTTGGACTACGAAAAATCGACCCATAATGGTATCTTATCGACTACCAATTCTATGACGTTTTATTAAGGCTTCAAAGGTATGCAACGACTAACCAATAAACGCATTATTTTAGGGATCACTGGCGGCATAGCCGCTTACAAAAGTGCAGAATTAGTCCGCCTTTATAAAACGGCTGGGGCTGATGTAATAGTAGTGATGACACCGGCGGCAATTGAATTTATTACCCCACTAACCATGCAAGCACTTTCTGGTAAGCCAGTGCATACGACGTTACTTGACCCAGAAGCTGAGGCAGGTATGGGTCATATTGAATTGGCGAGATGGGCTGATATTATAGTCATCGCCCCAGCCAGTGCTGACTTTTTAGCCCGCTTAAATAACGGTTTGGCTAATGACCTATTAACCACCTTATGCCTAGCAAGCGAAGCCCCTTTGTATTTAGTTCCCGCTATGAACCAAGCCATGTGGCACAACCACCAAACTCAAAAAAACGTTCAACAACTGACTATCCACACTACCTTTTGGGGACCTGACTCAGGTGAACAGGCCTGCGGTGATGTCGGTCCGGGAAGAATGTTAGAGCCCATTAACATTGCGCAACGCACAGCCGAACTCTTCAGTAATAATCTATTATCAGGTAAAACAGTGCATATCACTGCAGGTCCGACAAGAGAAGCGATTGACCCTGTGCGTTACATTTCTAATCACAGCTCAGGAAAAATGGGCTACGCCATAGCTGAAGCTGCTCGCGAAGCCGGCGCCAGCGTAAAACTCATCAGCGGCCCAGTAAACTTGGCCTGCCCTGAACGCATACATCGGGTTATGGTAGACAGCGCTGATGACATGCTAGCCGCCGTTTTAGAAGACATCGATCAGTGCGATATTTTCATTGGCTGTGCTGCAGTCGCAGATTTTAAGCCGGCGACTGTCGCTGAGAATAAAATGAAAAAAAATGCCAGTGATACTATGTCACTCGCACTTATCAAAAATCCAGACATTATCGCCACTGTTGCCAACTTAACCACTAAACCCTTCACTGTAGGTTTTGCCGCAGAAACACAAAATGTCGTTGAATATGCAAAGCATAAACTGGCCAATAAAAATTTAGACCTTATTGCAGCAAATGATGTGAGTATCGGTGATATTGGTTTTAATTCAAATGAGAATGCGTTGACGTTAATTAGTAGCAACAAACAACTCAGTCTTAGTAAGAACAGCAAAAGTAAACTTGCACGGCAATTAATAGAACACATAGCGCAGCTAATTCCTTAAGTTCTCACTCTCTTAATTGGCGCTCATTTTAAATGATTAGACAACCTTGATTACAGAGTTAACATTAATGAATAAATTACAAGTTAAAATTCTCGATGCGCGTATCGGCACTCAATTTCCTTTACCAGAATACGCAACAGCGGGCTCGGCGGGTTTAGATTTGCGCGCTTGTCTTGATGGACCTCTCACAATTGAGCCCGGTCAAACTCATCTAATCCCCACCGGAATGGCGATTCATATTGCTGACCCCAGTTTATGTGCGATGATATTGCCCCGCTCCGGCCTAGGTCATAAACACGGTATTGTGTTAGGTAACCTCGTCGGCTTAATTGACTCTGACTATCAAGGACAGCTCTTTGTATCAGTTTGGAATCGTGGCGACAGCACCTTCACTATGGAGCCCGGCGAGAGAATGGCACAGCTAGTTTTGGTACCTGTGGTTCGAGCACAGTTCGACATAGTGGCAGAGTTTACAAGCTCTGAGCGAGGCGAAGGTGGCTTCGGGTCATCTGGTCGCACTTAATATTAGTCTCAATTTAGCGCTTTTTTTTAATCTAACCAGGGAACTACTATGTCAATAAAGCCTAAATCTTATACATTAGAAAACCTAGATCAAAATATTTTTCGAGCTTACGATATTCGTGGCATTGTAGGCAGTGCATTAACCGATGCCACTGTATATCACTTAGGCAGAGCTTTTGCGACTCAGGCTAAGTCGATAAGTATCGAGCATGTTAATGTGGCCGCCGATGGCCGCCTCTCTAGCCCAGCATTAAAAAAACTGTTGATTGAAGGGTTACTCGATGGCGGCATGGATGTAAGCGATCTAGGTTTTGTCGCCACCCCAGTACTTTACTTTGGCGCACATCAAAGTGAAAGTCTGACCGGTATCATGATCACAGGTAGCCACAACCCGAAGGATTACAACGGCTTTAAAATGATGCTGGCGGGTAATACGTTGGCCTTAGATGAAATTCAGCAATTAAAAGCTATTATACTCAGCGAAGATTACTCAGAAGGTGAAGGCAGCGTTGAACCGGTCGATGTTCGCGGCACTTATATGCAAAGCATCCTCGATGATATTAAACTCACTCGACCGTTAAAAACAGTAGTTGATTGCGGAAATGGTATCCCGGGAGCCATGAACCCAGGTCTGATCAAAGCTTTAGGTTGCGAAGTAACACCTTTATTCTGCGAGGTCGATGGTAATTTCCCCAATCATCATCCAGACCCAGGTAAATTAGAAAATCTATTAGAGTGTATTAGCGAAGTTAAGAGACAAAAAGCCGATGTAGGTTTAGCCTTTGATGGTGACGGCGACAGAGTCGGTATAGTGACACCTAAAGGCAACATGGTGTATGCCGATCGTTTATTGATGCTGTTTGCCCAAGATGTTTTATCGCGCAACCCCGGGGCTGAAATCATTTACGATGTAAAATGCTCTCGTCTTCTCAATGACGTTATTATCCAAGCGGGTGGTAAAGGCACCATGTGGAAGACAGGGCATTCGTTAATCAAGCGTAAAATGCGTGAATCAGGCGCCTTATTAGCAGGTGAAATGAGTGGCCACGTGTTTTTCAAAGAACGCTGGTATGGTTTCGATGACGGCCTATATGCCGCCGCTAGGCTACTTGAAATTCTAGCTGCTAGTGATCTAGATTTAGATCAACTATTCGACCAATTTCCAGAGGAAATTAGCACGCCTGAGATAAACATCCCAGTGAGTGACGATAACAAATTCTCGATCATTGAAAAAATGCAGGCGGGCCATTATCCGGGGGGAAATAAAAACACTATTGATGGCGTTAGAGTAGATTATCCAGATGGCTGGGGATTAATTCGCGCTTCCAATACAACACCGGTTTTAGTGTTAAGATTTGAAGCCAGTAGCATACAAGCTATAGAGCACATAAAAAATCAATTTCAACAGCAACTTGAAGCGATTGATACTCACTTAAATATTATGATATGACCACAGAAAATACTGTCGTTTAGGATAAAGGAAAATGATTGCTATGCCACTAACTCGCAAGCAAGCGATGAATACCGCTGAAGTATTAAGTACTGCGGTGCCTTATATTCAACAATTTGTTGGAAAAACCATTGTCATCAAATATGGCGGCAACGCGATGACAGATGAAAAGCTCAAACATAGTTTTGCTCGCGACATTGTCATGATGAAACTGATTGGCTTGAATCCTATCGTTGTCCATGGTGGCGGGCCACAAATCGGTAAATTATTGGCTCAGCTCAATATCGAATCACATTTTATCAATGGTATGCGAGTCACGGACTCACAAACCATGGATGTAGTGGAAATGGTTTTAGGCGGCATGGTCAATAAAGAAATTGTCGGTCTTATAAACCGCAACGGTGGTAAAGCTATTGGACTCACAGGCAAAGACGGCAATTTACTCAAAGCAGTTAAACTTAAGGTAAGGCATAAAACGCCTGATATGGCGGCCTCAGAAATTATTGATATCGGCCATGTAGGTGAAGTCACGGATGTCAATATTGATCTATTAAACATGCTAACAAATTCAGACTACATTCCAGTCATAGCACCCATCGGCGTTGATAAAGCTGGTACTTCCTACAATATCAACGCGGATTTAGTGGCCGGCAAAGTCGCTGAGGTATTGCAAGCTGAAAAGCTGATTCTATTAACCAACATAGCCGGCTTAATGAATAAACAAGGGGAAATCCTTACCGGTTTAACCACCTCTGAAGTCGATGCTCTAATAGAAGATGGCACTATACACGGCGGCATGCTGCCTAAAATCGGCTGTGCGCTCAGCGCTGTAAAATCGGGCGTTAACACTGCCCACATCATCGATGGTCGTGTTGAACATTCCTGTCTATTAGAAATTTTTACTGATGAAGGTGTCGGTACCTTAATCATCAATGAAGACACTGTCAGAGGTTCTTCTTTAGACCACCCATTGGAAACAAAAAAAAATGACTGAAACAGTTAAACCATCTAGGCGTGAGCAAATTTTGCAATCTTTGGTCTCTATGTTAGAAAGTGACCCGGGCTCCAGAATCACCACGGCAGCATTAGCCAAAAATGTGGGGGTCTCTGAAGCTGCACTCTATCGTCATTTTCCAAGTAAGGCAAAAATGTTTGAAGGCTTAATTGATTTCATCGATGAGACTGTATTTTCCCGAACAAATTTAATTACCCACTCTGACGTCAGCTCAACCAAGAAGTGCGAACATGTTTTAACCTTGGTTCTAACCTTTGTTGAACGCAACCCCGGCATGGCGCGGATACTGACAGGTGATGCACTATCGGGGGAGTCCGGAAGACTTCGCCAGAGTATTAACCAATTTTTTCAACGCTTAGAAACACAAATCAAACAAATCTTGCGTGAAGCGGAAATAAAAGAAGGTTTAAGGACAGAGGCAACCGCAGCCACGACCGCCAATCTAATGTTAGCGGTCATCGAAGGGCGTATTCGCCAATTTGTGCGCAGTGAATTTCGCCAGAAACCAACAGATCTCTGGTCTGAACAATGGCCGCGACTAGCGGCAGGTTTGTTTAGAACATAATAGCAATAAGCCCTGTGGCTATTACTGATGTTAAAATAGCCTCAAGTTACCTGCTACAAGCGTGCAGAAGATGCTGCAAACCCCTTGAGCCAAGAATCTCAGGCAAGTAAAACAGATCATAGTTTGAATATATCGTCTGCGCTCAATGCCTTTTTTTAAAGCCACCCCTGTGCCAAAATATATTTTAGCAACATGCTAAAACACATTAAGACTACGCATAATTTAATATATTTAGGGTTGACTACAAACAGACATTTTGCCCCCAGCAAAGCACCCAACACTTGCCCTAACATCATTATGATCCCTATTAACCAGACCACTTGACCTGCCATTACAAACACAATTAAGGAGGCAATATTAGTAGAAAAATTTAACGGCTTGGCTTCTGCTGTTGAGTCAATCAAACCTAACCCTCTGAATTTAATACCAGCAAGCGCAAAGAACGAACCTGTCCCAGGGCCAAACATACCGTCATATACACCAATAAACGGGATCACTCTAGTTCTGTAAGACGCCACTGACAGAGTAGCTGGACGTTGATTATTATCAACGCTTGGAGAAAAAAAGAAATACAAGCCAATACAGAGTAGAACCAAAGGTATGACAAACGAAAGTAAGTCTGGATTGACGAATTGAATAACCACTGTACCTAAAACTGCACCTATAAATGCAGATAGCATTAGATACTTACTTTGCTGCCAATTGACCTTACGCTTTTTAAACATAATATAAGTAGCAGTTGCAGTGCCCATTGCGCCCTGCAACTTATTAGTACCTAAAGCGGCTAAAGGCGGCACACCACTCATAATCAAAGCGGGGATAACGATCAAGCCACCACCGCCCGCTAAAGTGTCAATAAGTCCGGCAAATAAGGCAATCAAAAATAAAAAAACTATTAATTCAATTGATAATCCAAATAACTCCAAGAGAGCTCCAAAATACTGATCATGCTAAAATCTGACTATATTAGCGTTTGATTTAATCATTAAATAAAAACATTCTCAACCATGACTAAATCGCTAAAAAAAGCAAAATCTCATGAGGAGTCCTCGGTAAGTTAACCAGAAAATAGCGCTAAGTTCAGATATCTAGAAGCCCTAGATACCCGCTAGTTATGCGGTTTACTGTAATAATCACTAGAGCAAAACTTTCGCCTAATTAACCCTTTATACTCAATAAATCAGTGACCTCACTGCAGAAATGATTGCAAGCTATTGATTCTAATTTGGCTAGAGCAAAACTCGCATTGTAGACGGCTAGTGCTAAGGTTTTTCAATTCCACTGTCAAACCAATTTCATATACTGCGTAGCTACTTTGAAGTCACGAAATCAGTTAATATAAAAAGCTTTACTACTTAGTTGCTATTCTTTTCGAACACATAAGTGTCAGTAAAAGGTACCTGTGACGATTGTGAGTACATCACTACCGTTGCAGGTAACGCTAGTGCTAAAAATTCGCCTTGAGCTAAACAAAATTTTTCAGGGAAGCCTGTCTCTAAATGATGCCGACGACTAAAAGTGCTAATAATTAAGCGCCCCATAGGCAGCAACATTGAAATTAACGTTTCAATCAGTGATAAGCTAGGTTTAAACCGAAACAGTGTAATACTATGAAATTTATCTAGCTCAGCCAATGCTTGGTCATCGTCTAAATCAAGACAAAGCAGGTTAATTTTATGCCCTTGTAGGTCAGCAAAGCGGCGTAAATTACGTAACGCATTTTCTGACACATCAACCGCTGTGACATTGAATATTGCCTGTTGATTTAAATACAAAGCAACAGCGCCTTCGCCGCAGGCAACATCTAATAAATCGCCTGAGACCAATTGCTGGAAATGTTCTATAAGGGCTAGAGGGGCATTGGGTGGCTCAGATTTTTGTATCTGGTAGCGCTTGTCCCATTTCTGTTTATCAGCAAGTGACATATAAATCCTATTCGAATGTGCATGTCACTTGAGCTAGACACTCAAGGTTGGTTGACATATTAAAGGCTAGCTTGACCAGGCAACAAGCCGCGTGGGAGTGGCTTTTAATAATTATCAGTATTGACAAAGACTTAGCCGATCAAAATAGCTCAATAGGATGCTGATTAATACCTTTTAGGCAAAGTAGACCCTCTGGAATCTAAGGTTTGCATTATGCTTTTCACTTCATCTGCCTGCTCGATGATTTGCCTATTTTTAAGCCCAATACGGGGTTGTTTCTCGAGTTCTATCGCTTCTTTTATTTTCTTCTCTCTCGTCGCTGACCCTGTGCGACCAATGGCTAACTTAGGTTTAACAAGCGCCGTCTTAGACTTGATAATAGTGTCGCTATTGACTAAAACTTTTCTGGAGCGCACATTCTGCAGAATACGTTCGCTTTTGGTCATACTACTAATAGCAGGCAGAGGTGCTGTTATTGATTTAAGTGGGCTAAGAGCATTCGCTAACATTGCTTTTAAAGGCACGAACGGGACTTCGGTGTGGCTGTTGATAATAGCTGTCGCACTAGCTAATCCTGCCACTGAGCGATCCGGCACTTTTGCAATAACCTCTGAAGCGACGGTTGGGCTGGCGAGGGTTGATTTCGGGATAACATCTGTTGCTGTTGACTTAGTAGTGGCTAGCGTTGAACTCGTCGGCACAGTTTTTGATTTAGCGACTGATGTTTTTGAGGTTGTCTGTGCAACTTTTGATTTGGCGAGAACTGCTTTTGATTTAATAGTTGTAGTTTTTGATGTAGCCGGTGTTGCTTTTGACTTAGTGGCCGTTACTTTTGATTTTGCCGCAGTTGTTTTTGAATTAGCAGTGGTGGCCTTTGATTTTGCCAACGCAGTCTTTGTACTAGCTGGAGCACCTTCACTCGTGGGATAAACGGCAGTGCGAGGTAATGTCGTTTTCATTCCCTTCAAACTCACACCATCGAACTGCTCCATAGCTTCATCGAACAGTTGAGATAGTTCAGCTCGATTCTCTGCATAATCGTATTCTTCGATACTAAAGCAAGCAACGCCATAACGTCGCATATCCTCATAAAGAGGTGCTTCAATTGCGACATCTTTAGCTAGCTGAAATAAAGTCCAACGCTCGTCGATACTGTCTCTGGTGGTGCCAACATACACCGTATTACTACGGGAATTTTTAATCGTAAAAACTATCAAAGCTCTTCTCTTATGATTTAATGATTATTCAAATTTTCAGCTAAACTGCGCTTTCTCTGTATTGGCCTAATGGTTGGATACCAAGACTTTCTTTACAACCTGAGGGATATAATAGGTCCAATGCTTTCAAGTATAGAACATACCCAACATTGATGCTTAGACACCATATAAGTATTAGTATCGTTTGTTTATAAGCAGTAAAACGTCGGACATTTTAATCCACTGACGCAGAAACACCAGAACTAAATGTTACAATCAAAATATAAAAAATTATGTTTGATTTTTGTTTGTAATAATGTTCCATATCATTATGCCTGTTTAGTATAAATTACAGCATATCTGGCTACTTTTAAAGTTCTAGTGACTATTATAGGTATACGCGTTTAGCGACTTATGGTAAAAGTTTTATTTTTAGTAAAAAAACAAGACTTACTATCCATTAAGAATAATATTTGTAAATACGATTTAGGAAAAATTTCCAGCTAGATCAATAAAGTTCGCCTTAGCTTTGATGATGCAACCGCTGCCACACTCTGATCTAAATAAAGGGTTGTATGCCAACGCTGTGGCTTTAGATTGTCTTAGCGGTTCTGAGCTTGAAATATTACTTTTGATGATTAGAATTTGAGCTCATTCATCGGTACAAACAACAGTCATAAAATACTAGATGCAAAAAAATAAATTTTACTATATATCAGGTTACTCACAGGCAATAAAAAACCAAGTCGAGCACTTATTAGAAAGTAAAAAGCTTGGGGATTACCTGCGCAACAAATACCCAGAATGCCATCAGTTCGGCTCTGAAAAAAAGTTGTATCAATTTTCTATCGGCCTGAAAAATCGTTATTTGAAAAAATCCCCTCCCGTCAGTAAAGTGACCTACGATGACAAAATAGATACTATAGACAAAGCTTTAGGCATACATCATCAAATAGCGAGGGTGCAGGGCAGTAAACTGAAATCAAAGCGGGAAATTAAAATTGCGGCACTGTTTAAGCAGACACCTGAAACTTTCTTAACAATGATAGTCGTGCACGAGTTGGCACACCTAAAAGAAAAACAACACAACCGTGCTTTTTATAATTTATGTTGCCATATGCAACCTAACTACCATCAAGCTGAATTAGACCTGCGACTCTACCTTACGCATTTACAAGAGGTAGGCGCACTGTATGATTAATTTGTCTGCACAGACCCATTAGATTTTTCAAAGCAGCTAAAAATAAGGTAATACTATGTTCCAAAAATTCAGTATCTATTCACTTAGTCTTTTGACTTTGACTTTAATATTCAGCCTGAGCAGTCGCGCCGACAATTTGCCTCTGTTCAGTACTTGGGACAAAAAAAATTTCCTCGGCCAAAACACCTATCTTTTTAGTCATGACAATAGCCAAAATATAGTCCGCATGGAATCAGACAAGAGCGCCTCAGGGTTGTTTTTGAAAAAGACTATTGATCTGAATAAAACGCCTATGCTGAACTGGTCATGGAAAATAAGTAATGTCTATGAGGCGTTGAATGAAAGAAGCAAGAAAGGCGATGATTATCCGGTTAGAGTCTATGTCCTGGCCTCGACAGGACCATTGCCTTGGCAAAAACATACTTTGACTTATGTCTGGTCAAACTATCAAAAAGTCGGCACTATCTGGCCGAGTCCCTATACCCAAAAAGTCGTAATGATTGCGCTGAACAGCGGTAGTAAGCGCGCTAACCAATGGCAGCAACATCAACGCAATGTGCAACAAGATTTAGAGGCTGCTTTCGGTAAAATATATGCAGAAATTGAAGTGATCGCGATTATGACCGACACTGATAACAGTGGGCAAAAAGCCACCGCTTGGTATCGGAATTTAACCTTTAGCGCAGTGAAATGACGTGCTCTTTTCAAGCTTCCTACAAAGATAACTGACCAGGGGTTGGCTGTTTTTAGCCCGCCCTTCAGGCGTACATACTTGATCGTATGCTACCTGGGACGAGTGTTTCAATTAAGCTTTGTTCTAACCCGGATATTGTATGCAATCCCTTGACGATAGCACCGCTAGTTTTTTTCAGGCTTTTTTCGATTGGGACTCTTAATGCTGCGTCCGCTTAATTGATAAATAAAAGTCAGTCAAAACAAGCGGCAAGCTTGAGTACGAACAAATGGGTGCAATATTCGGGCTAAAGGTGCAACCAGTCCAGGTTATCTCGATTCGGGTGTGTTGCTAACGCATCGAACAGCCATAGACAAAAATCCTTGGTTTTAGGACGGATTTCTTGATTGGGCAGTATTAAGTACAAGCCGCATTCAGCTGGCATTTGGTAAGGATGAATTTTGACTAATTCACCCGAATCTAGCAGATCATGCAAGTATGAATCTAGGCCTAAATGTACCCCCATACCCGACACTGTCATATCAATCGCCATGGTTGAATTATCAAATTCATAACTCGATTGTACTTGACTATTCTCAACACCTAGCTGACTAAACCATTGGTTCCAGCCCTCTCGGTAACCGACTGTAGAGATTAGCGGTAATTTAGATAAATCACTGATATTTAAGCCCTTTAAATCAGTATTGACGCCATGCTTTTTAATAAAATCAGGGCTGGCGACTGCGATCCAATTTTCTTTCAAAAGTCGCTGTACTGAAAGCCCAACATACTCGCCATAACCATGACATATTTCCAAATCAATACCATCAAGGGACAGAGCGTCATGCCAAATGATAGTCTGTAAACGCAAGCGGTATTGCGCGTGTTTTTCTGCAAAATCAGGTAATTCATTAATTAACCAACGCTGTGCAAAAGAAGTACCACATCTCACTTTTAAGAACGAACGATGGGGAGTTTCGAATAATTCTTGCGTGCTATTTTGTACGTTATTAAAAGCCTCAGTCAAGACAGTCAAATATGATCTTGCTAGATCAGTTAAAATTAACTTTCGTGACTTTCTAATGAATAAAGGTAATCCTAAATATTCTTCGAGTAACTTCACTTGTTGACTGACGGCTCCTTGAGTGACGTGCAACTCCTGAGCGGCTTTGGTCAAACTTTTTAATCTGGCGGTTGCCTCAAATGCTTTTAACGCATTGAGTGGCGGCATATTCTTTTTAGTGTCTTGCATGCAAATGATTCTCGCTTTAATCTCAAAAATAACCGTGACTACAAAAAGCAGCTCAAAAACGCCATTAATTGTCGTTTTCTTCGAAACCAAGCGTTAGTTTTTCTTTTTTTGAGATTTATTTTATATTAAAAATACTAAATTCATTCTAGAGATAGCTTATCCAGAGTGCATATAGATTAACTTCTGAGTCATTAATGTAGCGACCCGAAAAGCGATTTATTATAAACTATAACTAATAGTTTAGAAAAACTAATATATAGCACTTGAAATTCTGCCTTTTAGTCAAGTCTTTTTTTTGCCATGATAGTTTCATAAGTATTAAACAATTATAAGAACTGGAATGCCTATATTTATTCTTGACTGCTGTATTTAGATAATCAGCAGTCAATTAGAATTTCTATGCAGAATCAAGCCTAAAAGGCCTGCAAACAGTTTCTATTCCAATGCAAAGATGCAAAGATGCTTTGTCTGAAAGCTAGAGCTTTCTATTCTTTATCTATTCAGGCTTCCAAAGAACGTTGACAATTAAGCTACCACCCGACATTTACCAGACTTTAAGTGATGAGTAAATGAACCAGGTGATGCGTTATTTTTTTCCAATCTTGAGGTTACCGATATGTCGCAAAAATTAGATCAATTGGCCATAGATGCCGTTAATGGCAAGCTAAGTCGTAGAGACTTTATGCGTAAAGCGAGTGCTATTGGCATAGCTGCTCCTCTGGCTTCATCTTTTGTTGCTCAGCACGCATTTGCAGCTGATAAACCTAAAAAAGGCGGTCACCTTATCGCTGGATTAAAAGGCGGCAGCTCTACTGACGTTTTAGACCCTGCGTTAAACACTTCTAAAGTAGCCTTCAATTTTAATAAAACTTGGGGAGAAACGCTGGTAGATGTCGCACCTACCGGTGAAGCAATTCCTATGCTGGCAACGTCTTGGGAACCTTCGAACGGTGCTAAAACTTGGACCTTTAAACTTCGCCAAGGAATTCAATTTCACAATGGCAAGACAATGGATGCCAACGATGTTGTGAAAACCTTACAGCGCCACTCAGGTAAAGAAACTAAGTCTGGCGCGTTAGGTATTATGGGCGATATTGAGAGCATTAAAGCCTCTGGAAATGACACCGTGATCATCGAACTAACCGGTGGCAATGCAGATTTACCTTTCCTTATGACAGATTACCATCTGATCATCCAACCCAATGGCGGCTTCGACGATCCTAACGCCGGTATTGGAACAGGCCCATACAAAGTAAAAGTCAATGAACCGGGTATTCGCCACGTCGCTGAGCGATTTGACGGTTACTGGCGTGATGATGTTGGCCATGCCGACATTGTAGAGATCAGAGTCTTAAATGATCAAACAGCGCGTATGTCAGCACTGCAATCAGGCAGCGTACATTTGGTTAACGTCGTGTCTCCAAAAACCGCAAAATTACTGGCTCGATCTAAGAATTTAAAAGTGGTTAATACCTCTGGTAGAGGTCATTACCCTTTCTTAATGCATGCTGATACAGCCCCTTTTGATAACAATGATTTACGCCTCGCTTTAAAATATGCTATCGATAGAGAAGATATTGTTAAACGTATTCTGCAAGGTTATGGCACTGTGGGTAACGACTTCCCTATCAATGCCTCTTATGATTTATTTGATAGTAGTATTGAACAGCGCAGTTACGATCCAGATAAGGCCGCTTTTCACTATAAAAAATCAGGCCACTCTGGAGAAATCATTCTACGCTCTTCTGATGCTGCCTATGCGAATGCTGTCGATTCTGCACTGTTATTCTCACAACATGCAGCTAAAGCCGGAATCAATGTTAAAGTGCAGCGTGAGCCAGCTGACGGTTACTGGTCAAATGTATGGAACAACAAACCTTTCTGCGCATCCTACTGGAGCGGTCGTAACACCCAAGATGCCATGTATTCAACAGCTTATTCCTCATCGGCTAAGTGGAATGACACTAAGTGGAGACGTCCGGTGTTTGATGGGTTGATGACACAGGCAAGAGTGGAAACAGATCGCGTTAAACGCAAGCAAATTTATACCGATATGGCGATGATGGTACGTGATGATGGCGGCGCTATTATCCCCGTGTTTAATGATTTCATCGATGCTAAATCTACTAAAATTGGGGGCTTTGTTGAAGATCCTTCTGCCGATTTATCAAACGGCTACGCATTGATCAGATGCTGGTTAGTCTGATTTATGGCCATTGATAATAACTCATTATCAGCATTAGTAACCAAGCGCTTAGCGCTTGGTTTACTCTTGTTACTCGCTATTTCGGTGGTTATTTTCGTCGGAACCGAATTGCTCCCAGGTGATGTGGCCCAGAGCATACTAGGTCAATCTGCAACGCCTGAAGCCGTCGCTAACTTACGCCTTGAAATGGGCTTAGACAAACCCGCTTTCGAACGTTATTTTCAATGGCTGTTTAATATACTTCAAGGAGATTTAGGCACTTCGTTAAGTAGCAAGCGCGAAATAAGCCAGATGATTGGCGATAGATTAGGTAATACGTTATTTTTGGCGGCCTGTGCGGCTATAATTTCTGTACCTTTGGCGATCTTCCTTGGCATGGTGGCGGTTCATTATCGTGATGGTTTTGTCGATAAAATGATCTCAATGACCACTATAACGGCTATTTCGTTACCTGAATTTTTTATTGGTTATATTCTCATACTCTATTTTGCGGTTACTTGGAATCTATTGCCCTCCTCTTCGGTTGTTTTCGATGGCATGCCATTCTCTGAGAGAATAACAGTAATCGCCCTACCTTGTGCTACGTTAACCTTAGTTGTTCTAGCGCATATGATGCGTATGACAAGGGCGGCCATTCTTAATGTTATGTCTAGCGCCTATATAGAAACAGCTCAACTGAAAGGGTTAAGTCCTTTTAGAATTATCTTCCACCATGCACTGCCTAATGCCGTGTCACCAATTATTACGGTGGTTGTGCTTAATCTAGCTTATCTAATCGTCGGGGTTATTGTAGTTGAGATTATTTTCGTCTATCCCGGCATGGGCCAGTTATTAGTTGATCATGTGACTAACAGAGATGTACCTGTAGTCCAAGCGGCAGGCTTAATTTTCGCTGCGATTTATATTCTTC
Source organism: Gammaproteobacteria bacterium (assembly GCA_034111875.1). Lineage (GTDB taxonomy): Bacteria > Pseudomonadota > Gammaproteobacteria > Pseudomonadales > Balneatricaceae > Rs1. The sequence continues at coordinate 87,160 of JAWUWK010000062.1, read as the reverse complement.
TTAATATGTTTGCCGATGTAATGTCAATTATTGCGAACCCCAGATTAAGACATCCGAAATGATCGATTAAAGACAGTGAATTGATTAAAGACTGTAAAGATTCAGCGATAGCAGATTTTTAGATTAGCCAGCAAGAAAAAGTAACACCAATAAATAGCCTGTAGGCTATTGATAAAGTTGCCTCGCTGAGTGAGCGATTAATTGCTTAATTTAAAGATCTTATTATATAGTTTGAGACCTTTGCACAAAGAAGCGAGCGAAGGTAAAACAGGGCAGAAACAAACGAAAGACCAGCGTTTATGCGTATACATAAGGATTTTAGTTTGTTTCTGATGTTGTATTACCGAGTGTTGTAATAGTGCAAAGGTCTCAGCCTAAGTTACCGCTATATATATTAATAAGGTACTGAATAAGATGATAAATAAAACGGTGCGCTCAGTTGCATCCCACCTCTCTTGGGGCGCTAAGATTGGCCTAATCTGTTTAATTATTTTTTCACTGGCGGCTATTTTTGCGCCTTTAGTTGCTCCCTATCCTCAAGATGAAATTTTAGGCGAAGTATGGGAGCCTATTTCAAGTAGTTATTGGCTGGGTACGGATCAATTAGGCAGAGATATACTCTCGCGTTTAATTCACGGTGCGCGCAATACTTTCTTCATTGCAGGCGCAGCGACATTACTCTCTTTCTTTATGGGCACCTTCTTGGGTTTCCTCGCAGCGGTCAGCGGCGGTAAGGTTGATCAATTGTTGTCTCGCAGTAACGACTTAATGATGGCGATACCAACGTTAATCTTCGCCCTAGTGGTTCTGTCAGTCCTACCTTCGAGTATGTTAGTACTTATTTTTGTTATGGGTGTGCTTGACTCCACTCGGGTGTTTAGATTATCCCGGGCAGTGGCTGTCGATATTGTAGTGATGGACTACGTGGAAGCGGCGCGTTTACGCGGCGAAAATAGTTTGTGGATAATTTTTAGAGAAATATTACCCAATGCTTTGTCACCCCTGTTCGCAGAATTTGGTTTACGTTTCGCCTTCGCAGTGCTCTTTTTGAGTACCTTGAGTTTCTTAGGTCTAGGCATTCAACCACCCGATGCTGATTGGGGGTCTATGGTGAAGGAAAACAAAGACGGTATTGTCTTTGGTATACCGGCCGCTCTTATTCCCGCTGCTGCCATCGCTATATTAACTATTAGCATCAATTTAGTCGTTGACTCAATACTTAGTCGCACGAGTAGCTTAAAGGGAGGCCGATAAATGCCTGCTACCCAATCACAGTTTTTAGAAGTGCAAGGCCTGCAAATTGAAGCGAGCATCAACGTCCCTGGCGAGGCACGAAAGACCCTCAGATTGGTTGATAATATTTCCTTCACCTTAGAAAAAGGTAAAGTGTTAGGCTTAATAGGAGAATCGGGGGCAGGCAAATCTACAATTGGCTTGGCGACGTTATCTTATGGTCGTGGTGGTTGTAATATCACTGGCGGAAAAATACTCTTAGACGGCGAAGATATTCTCAGTTTATCTGCCGCAGAGGTTCGCAATATAAGAGGAACACGCATTGCTTATGTAGCGCAGTCAGCCGCGGCGGCCTTCAATCCAGCCCATCGTATTGGCGATCAAGTGATAGAAGTCGCCATCGAGCACAATTTAATGAGCAAGGCAGAGGCCTTAGCTTACGCAAATGTGCTGTATGAGAAGTTGGGTCTTCCGGATCCACAACACTTTGGTCAACGCTATCCGCATCAAGTATCGGGAGGTCAGTTACAGCGGGCCATGACAGTGATGGCGCTGTGCGCTAAACCTGACTTAATCATTTTTGACGAGCCGACTACGGCTCTCGACGTCACCACTCAGATAGAAGTACTGGCAACCATTAAAACGGCTATCGTAGATACCGGTGTTGCAGCGCTCTACATCACTCACGATTTAGCGGTCGTTGCACAAGTTTCCGATCATATTATGGTATTACGCAACGGCAAGATGATTGAATACGGCGATACCGATAAAATCATCAATCACGCGGTGCAAGAATATACTCAGAACCTCGTTTCAGTACGCACACTTGAGAAGCCAGAAATAGCCGACCCCGACACTAGTGCTATATTGCAAGTAAAGCACATTGATGCGGCTTACGATGGTGTCAATAAAATTCTCAAAGATGTCAGTTTACACCTTCACGCGGGGCAAACATTATCTATCGTAGGCGAATCAGGTTCAGGAAAATCAACCTTAGCCAGAGTGATAACGGGTCTACTACCGCAACTAAATGGCGAGATTAACTTTGCCGGCACAAACTTATCAACCAATTTAAGCGGTCGCAGTAAAGAACAGTTGCGTGAATTACAAATGATCTACCAGATGGCCGATGTTGCGATGAACCCGCGACATACCATTGGTCAAATTATTGGTAGACCCATCGAGTTCTACTTCGGCGTAAAAGGGGCAGAGAATCGCCGCCAAACAATTGACTTGTTAGATCAGATAGAGCTAGGTGAGAAGTATTTTGATCGCTACCCAGCTGAATTATCCGGCGGTCAGAAACAACGGGTATGTATCGCCAGAGCTCTAGCGGCAAAACCTTCGTTGATTATTTGTGATGAAGTGACCTCAGCCCTAGATCCATTAGTGGCCGATGGTATTTTACAACTATTAATGGACCTTCAACTCAAACACAATATCGCCTACTTATTCATTACCCATGATATAGCCACAGTAAAAGCAATCTCAGATAGCATTGCAGTCATGTATCAGGGCTCTCTCGTGAGATTTGGTAAAAAATCTAAGGTCCTAGCACCGCCTTTTGATGATTATACCCAAATGCTACTCGCCTCTGTGCCTAAGATGGAATTAGGCTGGTTAGAACGCATACTTGCAAATCGAAAAATGCAATCCGCAGATAACTGATGAGCAGTGAACAAACCTAAAAAAAGCACTGGCGTATAGAGTATTCGTTTGTCTGAAAGGCTCCTCCGAGTCTGTCAGACTAATTATGAACCGATTCCCTCTAGGTTTACCTTCTAAACCTTTTTCAAATTATTGTGTAACCAACAGTGGATAGTGATGTGAATATTAAAGGTATCCTTTTCGATAAAGATGGCACCTTAATCGATTTCATGGCCTCTTGGATGCCTGCGATTATAGAAGCTGCCAATTATTTCGCCAGAGATGATCAAACCACCGTCAACCAAATGCTTGAAGCTTCAGGTTATGATTTAGGCACACACACCATTCGCGCCGGATCCATTTTGGCAGCTGCAAACAATGCCCAAATTGCAGAGTGTTGGAGTGAGTGTTTAACCATCGACGCCGACTGTGAAATGCTCAATAAGCTCAATGAGATATTCCAACACCACAATCAGCACAGCAGCATACCAGTGACCGACTTACACTCGCTATTTAATGAATTAATTTCAAGGGGCATCTCTTTGGGTTTAGCCACCAGCGATAGCGAGCAAGGTGCTAAAAAAACCTTAGCGGCATTAAATGTTGAACCACAAATGCACTTCGTTTGCGGCTATGATAGCGGTCATGGTATTAAACCTGAAGCCGGTATGGTGCACGCTTTTTGTCAGCATTTACAGCTAAGCCCTGATGAAGTGATAGTGATAGGTGATAACATCCATGATATACATATGGCGCACAACGCGGGAGCCAAACTTGCTATCGGTGTCCTAACAGGCACAAGTAAAGCCGTAAACTTGCATGAGGCAGACTATATACTCGACAATATAGCCGATATTCCAGAATTACTCGACAATATAGGCTTCGTCAAACCCAATATAATATAGCGCTGGGGCTTTTATGAATAAACTGATAATGATCATGAGCACGCATGTGACTCAGGCACCAAATGACAAACAGTAAATTGAACCGGTTCTGAAATACCTTTCGGCCTTGCCGGATAAGTTGGGCAAAGTGACGGATTTGTTAGCGGATACGGGCTATTGCAGCGCCAACAATGTTGGGCTATGCACAGAGGCTGATATCCAACCTTTACTTGCGGTAGCGCGTGATCACCACCATCAGTGCGCTTTTGAGCGACACCCCCGCGCCCGAAACGGATGACCCACTGCTTCTCATGGATCATCGGCTGACAACGCAGGCGGACCGGGCTTTGTACGGATTAGTAAAAAGAGAAGGTGAAACCCGTGTTAGGCATTATCAAACATGTGATCGGCTTCAGGCAGTTTTCGATGCGAGGATTGAAGAAAGTGTCAGATGAATGGACGCTCGCCACGCTGGCATGGAATGTGAAACGTATGAATGTACTGGGAATGGCGGAATCATAATAATGGTAGGCAATGCGTTGGCGGAAATTATAGTGCCGCAACCGGCCACTGATGTGTATTCTGATGGCCGTATAACTTATTTTAACCTTAAATTATGTCATTTTAACGTCAGTCCGCCAGACTGCTAGACTCAACAGTAAGGCGCGAAAAGCTGTGTAATATATTGGTGCACAGGGGAATCAGGAAAATTCTTAATCAGAAATTTTCAAACTTATCAATAAATATCAATAGCTTGTGCGGAATTCATTGATTGATTGCCGATTTTAAGGTCACAGCCCCAGCTCTTCAATTTTACGCTTTATGTCTGTATATCTCTGTCTATCACAACAGCCGAAACCGGACAGTTGACGAGCTTTTATCTTAGTAAACACAGGCAAGCTGATACCCGCTAAGAAACGGCAACTGAGTTCAATTGACGGGTATTTTTGATGTCGAATTAAGGCTTCATTGAACGCCGCCAAATAATCCAGTAATTCATCATTCATTGGCCAAGTAACCTCGGCTGCGGGCTCTAAGACCACTGTTTTTCCTTGGCAGGCACAACAATGTCCACAATTAAGCGTTTTTTTAGTCTGCATAAAACCTTTTTGCATAATCGCTTGATCATCAAAGTAACAAGCTAAATTATAGGTCATACAGTTTTCTTGCTCAAAAAAAGACACGAGTTCTTGAATGCGCTTAATTTCTTTTTGCTCTTTATGTTTGAAATAGAGATCTAGATCAGCAGCCAACTTAGGATTCATTAATAGCCCATGATTGACCCAGTAAACCTCTGTCATTTGGCTAGTTTGCACTTCAATCAATTGCTTTTGAGCTAAATACTCAAGCGCCGCTATGACCCTTGCCCGATCGCACCCATAAGCTTGATGTAAGTCGTCAAAATTTAAGACTCCCCACAGCCTTTTAAAATCAGTATGGCCAAATATGTTCTGAATAAAATCCCGCCTTTCAGCGTCAAATAAAGCCAAAATATCCGCTTTTTCTACCAACAACTTCAATTTAAACTCGGCAAAATAACTAAATTTAGCTTGTAATACTCCCATTAGTTCCAATTGAACTAACAATGTTTTAAGGGTTAATTGGCGAATATTACTCAGGTTAGATAATGTATAGACTTGCGTTTCCCAATGCTGATTGACCGTCAATTCTTTAATACTCTCGATGACTGTCTCTATTCCCGTGCGCTCTGGCGTATCACCATAGATAAAGTTTTCTAAAGTGCATAAGTTATCTAGATTGGCCAATGTATAACAATTAGCACTTTCTCCATCGCGGCCAGCCCTACCAATTTCTTGTGAGTAATTTTCGATAGATTTAGGTAAATCATAATGGATAACGAAACGGATATTTGCCTTATCTATCCCCATCCCAAAAGCGATAGTTGCAACAATCACCTCAACACGGCTGTCATCGCGCATAAATTGTTGCTGTATTAAACCCCGTTTTTCGTCGCTGAGGCCCGCATGATAAGCACAGGCATTAATACCGCTGGTCTGTAAATAAGCGGCCAATGTCTCCGCTGTTTTTTGCAAAGTTACATATATTATGCCCGCTTTAGGTCCATGCTCTGCCTCAAGCAGCAACACTTGTTTAAGCCGACCGGGTTTGTCAGAACTTGCGACGGCTTCTATCGCTATGTTTAAATTGGCCCGATAAAAACCGGTTTGAACGACATGGGCGGAATTAATATCAAATTTTTTAACCATATCCTGTTTTACACTGGCGGTAGCCGTCGCTGTCAATAATAGTACCAAAGGAATATTTAGCTGCTGCTGATACTGAGGTAATTTCAGGTAATCAGGTCTGAAATTATGCCCCCATTCAGAAATGCAATGCGCCTCATCGACGACTAACATTGATATTTGAATACCGCTGATAAACTGTCTAAAGCGCTCATTTTTGAAGCGTTCAACCGACACCATCAAGACTTTTACTTTATTGTCGCGTACGTCTTGTAAAATTTGCTGGCTTTGCTGAGGTGTCAGTGAAGCATCTACCATAGCGGCTGAAATATTCTTGCTTTTCAAAAATCCCAGCTGATCTTTCATCAATGCAATCAATGGCGAAACGACTAAGGTTAAATGTGGCAACTGCGTCGCGGCTAATTGATAACATAATGATTTCCCAGCGCCGGTTGGAAAGATGGCTAATGACGAAAAGCCTTGGATTAATTGCTGAATCGTTTGTTGTTGTCCAGCCCTGAATTCTGTAAAACCAAAATGCAGTTCAAGTGACTGTGCTAAGTTCAGTGTATTCATGATTTTTTTCATCACATAGATTTAACATTTAAAAGCACTGCGAACGAGAGAGATGAGCTGAGCTGACCTACAGGTGAAACTAAGACTTATCAATTCCACCGTAAAACCAATATGATACATTCTAGATCCACTTTGAAGTCAGGGAGTATTAATTAGAATGGCTGACTATAGGCGAAAATTGGCGTTCTTTAACTGAACCCATGAGCTACTTAACTAACAAAATAAATCACTCCATAAGCCACGAATATGAGCGTCGGCTTAAAACGTTGTAGAGCCCCGCTACGAATTAAGATAATTTAACACTCTAATGTACAATAAAATTTTCAGACTGGCAAAAAACGCTCCATAGATAGGTAACATTCTGCTTAACAGTGACTGATAACAACAGCGCTAACCCACACGTTGTCTTTTCAGTGATTGATTATAAGCCGTTAAACTTTTTGCTGTAAGAACAAAGATTCTATCATCTTTAGCGGCGCGCCGAACTCATCCGAACAGCGCATAAATAAATACTTTCGGCAGAATTATTTAAAACACTCAATACTTGAATCTATTTTTATGAACACAATATAAATATTTTTTTATTGACTAATTTTTAAAATAGTAATCTACTGATGATCAGTTTTTGAAAGCAAATCTTAATTGAACATTTATAGGTGGTATCATGCAACTTGATTTAGACATCCATAATTTCTACGAGCACTTAGTCATTGAACAGTTAGAAAAAAATGGTTTGATACACAACCACAGTCAAGAATTTCTCGCTGATCTGTGTTGCTTAGCACTAACTCAGCTACCCTCACGTTATATTCGACATGATATCGATATGGCCTTTTATTTGAGTTCAGCAGAACGTGAAAAGATGACTGATGATGTCGAAAATGCATTGGACATAGCGTTTCATTACTTACAAAATAAAGCTAAAAAATAGCTTGAGGACTCTGCACCATGACTATGTTCAGTGATACGGCGTTAAAAACAACTCAAAGATCTTATTTAGAAGTATAAACGCCGGTTTTTCGCTTGTTTTTGCATTGTCTTACCTTCACTCACTACTTGTTACAAAAGTTTCAGACTGAAACAGTTCATGGCTGGTTATAACTTTCTTACGCTCACTTCCCAATCAGACTTAGGGAGGAGATATTTATCTATTTGCTTCTTTTCAAGAGTTAAAATTTGCCACTGCGCTGATAAAAAATCGACAATATTTATTTAGTAAAAAAACCTTTCGTTTTACCCTCTACCCCATAGACACCTGGCTCTATCTCATGAGACCTAGTCGCTCAAAAATTAGAGTCGTCTGAAGCATTGAATCGACCAATCATTAATCCTTTGCCCTCTGTGACTCTTGCTATTTATTTAATTATTTCGATACTTTGTGATGCATTAAAGTAATGCATCACAAACTGGCAATAACAGCAGTGAACGCGTGGTTGGAGAAAGGTAATGTCTTAGCGTGATCTACAACACAGAATTTCAAGTGCGGATAGCACAAAAATTTTTGCGTTTATTATCGCTGCATCTAGATCAACGGAAACTAAGGATTTGCAGATTTTCGCTAACCCCACAGAGTCTTTTGCGGAACCACAACACATCTCTAAAACATTCTCTGCAGATAATTGAAGTACTGGGTGCCGTTGTTAAAGCCACCGATCAACCTGATTCATAAAGCCTCCTTAATTAGCTGAAAATCAACTATACCTACAAGAATAGCCAAAACCAATATAATCATCGCTCTTTTACAGATAAAACGGCGATACTAATGACTACTCTGATAGGTCTTTAAGCCCTATAGAGAAGAGACATTGGAGTCTGATCGGCTGCCTTAAATACGCTTTATACTAGCTAAACTTTCTCCCAGATTGCAGCTTATTTAGGGACTTCGTCTGTCTATTAGCCTATAGTCTCTGACCACTGAACCGACGTGTAATATATAATGTTTAAAGATATACTCTGTGCCTTGTTGCTGAGCATCGCAATGAGATAGATGGTGCCGCCATCTTTTCACTGCATCTTCGTTTTGCCAAAATCATAATGCCAGATTTTTACTCGTCTGTTCTAAGCTTTGAAAACGTTCCACTGAAATAAAGCCCTCACATTCTAGCAATTTTTTTCAACTCCATCGCCAGTGAGGAATATTGCGTTTTGAACTCGCTTTTTGGCTCTAACTCGAAGATGACCACAATCACTTGAGCACCTTTTTCCAGTTCGTTTCAGGAGGGGCTTTAATAAGAGTTCTTTTTTCTTATAAAATAAATTGCCCATACGATTAGTAATAGAAGCAGAGCGGCGATGCAGACAGCTATAATAAATGGCAAAGCTTTGACTGCAATCCAACTGTTATCCTTGGCGGATATAAACCCTCAGTCAGCTGGCAGCCATTTGAATAAGTTAGTCGTAGGCGAGCTGTTAGTCGTTAAAAAACAAGGTAGGCATGAATGTTTTCAATTGAAGGATCAATAAATAGCCCAACTTTTATAAACGCTACTGAGTATGAGTCAGAAATTAGTCCAATCAGAACTTTCAACTGTCTCTTGTGACCCAAGATGACGTAAAGCGAGAATCTGTTATGATCACCTTGCAGGAGAATCCAGCGTTAATTTGTATGCTGTGATGCTTAAGAGAGGCCTTACCTGTGAAATTGATGATCAAGTAACAATAACAGGCAGCGGTGCAGATTTCTTTCTGACTTATCGACTCGGTATTCACCCGCTGCCAAAATCCAATCCACCTGTGTCTAGAATTTGTCTTGATTGGAGTGGGTGCCGCAGTCATTTAGTGTGCAGGCTAGGACAGTGGATTTTATCCGATATTTTTGAAATGGCTGGGCCTTTAAAAATTTGGAATCACGAATAATTCAATTTTCAAAGAGAGGATTAACATCATTCAGTAAAAAAACTACGGGCTTTAATCAAGATTAGAAATCAGATGTCGTTTACGTTTAGATTTCGACCCTAAATCAATTTTGCTAATTTTATTGCATCTACTTTAGTAAACCTAATTCAGGCGGTTTTTATTAGCCCAAAAAACGCCAGCAAGCCTTTAGTCAATTGATCGTGATTTGCACACTAACAACATACCTTGAAACTGTTTAGACTCAATCTACTCACTCATTAGTCTTAGCTCTGCTTAGAGTATAAACATTCACCGTTTGATTTTTTATCCAATATTTTGACGAATAGTGCATGTTCAGCGAGCTCTTCAGTTGTCGCAGGTACAACTTTTAATCCGCCAACAGCAGCCGTTAGTTTGCGCACTTCAATCCCTCCATCCGCGCTTTCAGCTTCACCTTCAGCCGCTAACAGTAAATCTGTTTGACCACCGGTTAGCATCAAGTAAACATCAGCGAGGATTTCAGAATCTAAGAGTGCCCCATGTAATTCCCGATGAGTATTATCGATACCGTAACGGCGACACAAAGCATCTAAGTTATTTTTTTGACCAGGGTGTTTACGCCTCGCCAACTTCAACGAATCTAGGACGGTGCAAATATCTTCAATTTTTTCCGGACAGCCATTGCGGGCCAATTCCGCATTTAAGAAACCTATATCAAATGGGGCATTGTGGATGATCAGTTCTGCACCGCGAATATATTCCAAAAAATCACTGGTTATATCACTGAACTTCGGTTGATCAGCCAAAAATTCATTAGTAATACCATGCACTCGCAGGGCGCCTTCATCAGAATCTCTAGTCGGCTTTATATATTGATGGTAATTATTGCCGGTTAATCGTCGCTTGATCATTTCAACACAACCAATTTCAATGACATTATGCCCTTGAGAAGCTTCTAATCCGGTGGTCTCTGTGTCTAGAACTACCTGTCTCATTTATTTACTCATTTTATAGGCAAGGTCAAAATTAATCACTTAGATTATCCACACCTTTGTTAGCCAAGTGATCAGCCAACTCATTATCGGGATGACCACTGTGTCCTTTTACCCAGCGCCAATCTATTTCATGTTGTTGGCTCTGTTTATCAAGCTCTTGCCAGAGATCTGCATTTTTTACCGGCTTCTTCGCGGCGGTTTGCCAGCCGTTGTGTTTCCAGCCTGTTATCCACTCACTGATGCCTTTGCGGACATATTGCGAATCTGTGGTTAAGATAACCGAGCAAGGTTGCTTTAAAATAGCTAAAGATTCGATGGCCGCCATCAGCTCCATGCGATTATTAGTTGTGTCTTTTTCTCCACCAAAAATTTGCTTTTCCTGATCTGCATAATAAAGTACTGCCCCCCAACCGCCAGGTCCAGGATTTCCCTTACAAGCGCCATCAGTAAAAATTTTAACTTGTTTCACGTATTTGATCCCTTGTTGCCGGTTTTCTCACCGGCAAGGTATAAAATTTTCGTCTGAAAGTAAGGCGTTTCACTGGGGGCATCGCCTCCACATCCTTACGCGCAAGCGTAACGCTAAACGCGCCATTTTTAGGCATAGAACGACGCCCATATGCTTGTACTTTTTCAAACTTGCGGCGCCATTTATGAGAGGCAAATGGGGGTAAATAGTAATCAGTTAAACAGCGTAATTGAGTTAGCCCCAGTAAGTTCATCCAATCAGCCAACCGACCTTGAGAAATAAACTGTCCCTGCTGCCAAGGTGCCTTAACTGTTCTGCGGCACAACCTGCGCACTCCCCACCATGACGCAGGATTAAAGCCGATAACGATAATATAGCCGCCGGGTCTTAGCACCCGATTAGCCTCACGTAGTACTTGGTGCGGATTATCGGTGAAATCTAATGAGTGGTGCAAAAGTATGACGTCAACACTGTTATGCCCGAAGGGAAGCTCTGTTGGTTGGCACAAAATAGCTTTTTCAGTTAAACCTAACTTATACTCGGTACTCACTTTGATTTTATGGCTAATCAAACTTTCAGCAGATAATTCCATATTTGAGTCAACGGCCATTTCAACTAAGTAATAGCCAAATAGATCGGGCAGTAGGCGGTTGATAGTCCGTTTTTGCGCCGCCAGTAACTCCTCACCTAATTCCGAGGTAAACCACTGTTGGATATCTTTCGTCAGTTGCAGTTGCAGCGAATTACCTAATTTTTTTTTCATTAGAGACAATTGAACTCTGTGAACACAAATATTATATTAACATTAAAATTCAACACTATATATCTCTTATTCTGAAATCCAATTGGCGTTAGACTAGGCGTAAATCAAAGCTAATTATATTGAATTCTGGCAACTAAGAAAAGCTTAAAATATGTCAATTTCTTTGCATAGACCGCAACATGAAAAGTCTATTAAAAACATCCAGGAGATTGCTATTTGCGTTACCATTGAACAAAAGATTCGGTATATCTTTAAAGATACGATAAGATTGCTGAATCAGTCGCCAATAAGATTACCGGATTAAGCGGCGATTGACTAATAGTGACTCTATATACATTAAAAATACGGCTATTTTAAGAATCCACTGATCAGCGGCGCGCTCAAGCAAACTTTTGAAAATATAATGGAAGACTCATGTTTAAAGTGACACCTATACCCGCTTTCACAGACAATTATATTTGGATGATTCACAGTGATTTGGATGCTAGGTCAGTTGCTGTGGTTGATCCAGGTGATGCCCAAGCCGTTATTGCTATTTTAGGGGAACATGATTATCAGCTATCGGCTATATTAATAACCCACCATCACGATGACCATACCGGTGGGGTTGATGAGTTAGTCGCCAAATACAGTGTCCCCGTTTATGGCCCTTTAAACTGCAAATACTCAGGAATAAGCCATAGCTTGAAAGACGCGACTGAGTTTACTTTGTTTGAGAAACAGATAAAGGTTAAAGCAGTGCCGGGGCACACCTTAGATCATATAAGCTACTTGTACCAGAACGCTCAGTTTGACCAACTTTTTTGCGGCGACACTTTATTTCTCGCAGGTTGCGGACGCGTATTCGAAGGCACTATGCAGCAAATGTTAACGGCAATGAATTATTTCAAACAACTGACAGGAAAAACTTTAGTCTATCCTACCCATGAATATTCTTTAGCTAATCTGGCTTTTGCCAGCGCTGTTGAAAAAAACAACCCCGATATCACTAAAATAACGAGTCACTGCACAGCGCTGCGTGAACAGCATAAACCCACCCTTCCGACGTCCATTAAAACAGAATTATTGATCAATCCGTTTATGCGTTGCGATCAACCTGATGTGCAAGAGAGTGCCAAAAAATTCGCAAAAAAACCACTCAACACCCAATTAGAAGTCTTTAGCGCGATCCGCAGTTGGAAAAACAATTTTTAAATATTCTTTATATTCAGCAAGTTAATTTTTTTTGAGGATTAATTGCAGACTCGGTTTGACCTTATTTTTCACCCTGTTAAAATGCTGCGCTAAATTGAATAAATGATAGTCAGGCAGAACAATGGTTAATACGCTCCTCACCGTAATTTTTGTGTTATTTTTAGCCGGTTGTAAAACGACGGCTGTCAATACAAGTTATGTCAGTAATTATGCTAATTACGACCGATATGGACAACCTATCGAAGATCTAAATCAGCTATCTGTTCCTCGCAAGAATGCATGGGATGTGACACGATCAAAACTACAATTGACTAAAGAATTTAAACACCCCCGCGTTAGCAAAGAAGTAAAGTCCTATAACAGCTACCCTCTGCATATGACCAAAGTCAGCAGCCAGGCAGCCCCTTTTTATCATTACGTATTACAAGAGGTCCTGAAAAGAAGCTTTCCTAGCGAAGTCGCTCTATTACCGGTGATTGAAAGCATGTATAACCCCAATGCTTATTCACAGGGTAAAGCAGCCGGGGTGTGGCAATTTATACCTAGTACTGCAAAATACTTAGGGATTGATAAGAATGACTGGTATGACGGGCGCCGAGATATTATCGTCTCAACCAAAACAGCATTAGATTATTTAGAGCGGTATAATAAAAGATTCGATGGCGATTGGCTACTGACTTTTGCGGCTTATAATGCCGGTGGCGGCACTGTTTCTAAAGCGATGCGAAAAAATCGAGAAAGAGGTTTAGCCACTGATTACTGGTCACTAAAACTACCCAAAGAAACAACCCATTATGTGCCGCGAATTCTGGCCATCGCCGCAATAGTTAAAGACCCGAAAAAGTACAACATCAACATTCCAAGCATCGATAACACGCCTTATTTTAAAGTGATCGACGTAAAAAGCCAAATAGATCTAGCCAAAGTTGCAAAGCTATCACGAATTAAATTAAAGAAAATTCAATTGTTAAACTCTGGATTCAACCGTAATATCACTTCTCCAACGGGCCCTCATCGCTTACTAATACCGGTTAAAAAGGCAGCTCAATTAAAACTAGCACTGTCCAAAATTAATCGATATGAAGGCTTAAACTGGACCAAATACAAAGTTCAATCTCGTGACAGTTTAGGCTCTATAGCCTTGCGACATGGGGTGTCGATAAGCGCTATCAAACAAACGAATGCTTTAGCTAACTCTATAATACGCGTTGGCAAAACATTACTAATCCCTAAATCAATTAACACCAACGCTAGCCCAGGTCATTTAGCGAGTTTAGCAAATGAAAGCAACGCACACAGAGTGTACAAGATAAACAACGGTGATACCGTTTGGGAGATAGCGAAAAAGCACAAGAAAAGTGTCAAAGAAATTTTGGCATTCAATGGTTTATCTAAAAACAGTACATTGAGAGTCGGTGGTTCGATTAAAATCCCTCAAGGTTAATCTCAGACCTTCGCACAAAGCAGTAAACGAAGGTGAGTAAGTGCGAAGAAAAAATCTACTTTTAGCACTATAAATGGGTTTCGAAATTTTTACACAGCGTTATCTGAAATAGTAATAGGATTTTTTTATCCTATAACATTTGCAACTAACTGTCACCGTAAATTACAGATGATTCCCTCACTCCCTCACTTCACACTATCAACGCAAATCAGCTCCTCTAAATTTAATCCTAACTCTAAGTTAAGCCCTGTTTTAATTTAGGTTTTTAAATTTTAAAAATCATTGTACTATACAGCCTGTTTATTTTATCAGACTATATAATTGATCGTTAATTGAGTTGAAACTTCGCATTATTTGCAACTTTTTCCGTATACCATATCAAAGCTAGTGTAATGCTAAATGGCATCCTCCTAAAAGCACCTTCAATAAAACGGCCATAGATTAAGGAATTATCATGTTAAAGCTCCCATTGCTCTGTTTGATGCTTTTAGTCAGCCAACTGAGTGTTGCTCAAAATATAACTACCTCCCATGCCATTGCACTGCGAGGGGAAGCCAAATACCCAGTCGATTTTAAGCATTGGGATTATGTCAACCCAACGGCTCCCCAGGGAGGCTATCTAACCACGGCAAGCATAGCCACCTTTGATAATTTCAATCGCTATGCTCAGCGTGGTACTTCTGCACCCAATGCCACTGCTTTTTATGATTCTATAATGGTTGGCAACGCTGACGAAGATAGTACTTATTACTGTCTCGTTTGCACTAGCGTAAGCTACCCTGACGACTACAGTTGGATAAGCTTTAAGTTATCCCCTCTAGCCAAGTTTCAAGATGCTGTGCCACTTACTTCGAAAGACATTAAATTTACCTTCGAAAAATTTATGACCCAAGGGGTTAATCAATTTGCCAAAACCTTCGAAGGCGTTGTCGTAGAAACAATTTCGGACTATGAAGTGAAGTTCACGCTACCTAAAAAAGATAAGGACTTTATGCTCTCTCTGGTCGATCTACCAATATTCCCTCAACACTACTGGCAAGATAAAGACTTGGCAGAGCCATTAATAGAACCGCCTATGGGCAGCGGCGCATACAGTCTAAAAGATTTCAAAATGGGCCAGTATGTGGTGTATCAGCGCAACAAAGACTACTGGGCCATCGATCACCCAACTAAAGTGGGCACCTTAAACTTCGATTTTGAGCGCGTTGATATTTATAAAGATACGACCGTTATGATTGAAGCTTTCAAAAAAGGTGAATTTGATTTTCGCGCTGAATCTGATTCCAAATTGTGGGCAACCACCTATGAGGGGAAAAATTTTGACGCCGACTTCATCAAACTTGAAAAAATAATTAACGAAAACCCGCGAGCGATGCGCGGATTTATCTTCAATACCACAAGAGACATATTTAAAGACCCCAAGGTTCGACAAGCCCTCGGCTTAATGTTTGATTTTGAATGGACCAACAAAAAATTATTTTACTCTGCCGATAGCAGAAATTTTTCTTATCTGCAAAATTCTGAATACATGGCCAGAGGAGTTCCTCTGGGGCGCGAGCTAGAAATTTTAACACCCTATAAAAGCCAACTCCCCGCTGAGTTATTTACTCAAGAATACAATCCACCAAAAACTGATGGATCAGGTAGATTGCGCCAGCAGAGCCGTCAAGCTATCAAGCTACTTAAAGCGGCGGGTTGGCAGCTTAAATCAGGTAAGTTATACAATGCAGATAATCAACCTTTTAGGTTCGAAATCATGTTGTGGCGCGCGATCGATGAGCGCTATGTTATACCCTTTAAAAAAAATCTCTCTAAAATAGGTGTTCAATTAGACATTCGCACTGTTGATATCGCGCAAGCCACGAATAGGTTGCGCGCGCGCAAATACGATATGATTATTCATCAAATGGGCGGCGGTGTTCATCCTGGTAATAGTTTGAGATATTTTTTCCATTCAAAATACATCGACAGCAGCTACAACTCTACCGGTTATACCAGTGACTTAACCGACGAGCTCATCGACAACATCGTTGCCAACCAGCAACACTTACCAGAACTCAAAGCATACGGCATGGCACTGGACAGAGTCTTACTGTGGAATTACTTGGTAATTCCACAGTGGCATAATAAACACTATCGTGTTGCCTATTGGGATAAATTTTCCAAACCGGCGAAAAAGCCTAAATATGCCCTTGGCTTCAACACTTGGTGGTACGATGCGAAAAAAGCTCAGAATTTGCCGAAGCGCAACGCCGTAAATTAATATGCGCCGCTCAAAACTTACTACCTTTTTAGGGTTATAAATTCAATGTCCGCCTATATAATAAGACGATTATTGCTCATTATTCCGACCTTATTGGTGATAATAACCATCAACTTTTTTTTGATCCAAATGGCTCCCGGTGGACCGGTGGATCAGATGATAGCTAAACAGATGGGTCTTAATGCCTCTATGCTGGATCGCATCACAGGCAACAGCGATGCAGATAATTCTGAAAGCGATGCGTCCAAGAATGAAGGCAAAGATAATCAAGATTACAGAGCTTCTGTTGGCCTAACCAATGCCGATATTGAGGCAATCAAGAAGCAGTTTGGATTTGACCGGCCGATGCACGAACGCTATTTTAGTATGCTCTGGGATTATGTTCGTTTCGATTTTGGCGACAGCTTATTTAGAGGCCGTAGTGTCAGCGAACTCATCGTTGAACGCTTACCCGTCTCAATCTCATTAGGCCTTTGGACCACTTTATTGGTTTATTTAATCTCCATTCCTTTAGGGATACGTAAAGCTATTAAGCACAGCAGCCGCTTTGACATTTGGACCACTTCGATTGTATTGGCCGCCAATGCGATCCCGTCATTTTTATTTGCAGTGTTGCTAATAATTTTATTCGCCGGCGGCAATTATTGGGATATATTTCCACTGCGCGGCCTAGTATCTAACAACTTTGAAGACCTTAGCCCACTGCAAAAAGTTGGCGATTACTTCAAGCATATGTTTCTACCAGTGGTGGCTATGACCATCGGTGGTTTTGCCAGTTTGACCATGCTGACTAAAAATAGCTTTTTAGACGAGATTCACAAGCAATACGTGATCACCGCTAAAGCTAAAGGTTTAACCCAGCGAGCTATCTTGTATCGACATGTGTTTCGAAACGCAATGCTGATCATTATTGCCGGCTTCCCCGCGGCATTTATTGGCATATTTTTTACAGGCTCACTCTTAATTGAAGTGATATTCTCCCTCGACGGATTAGGGTTGCTCGGGTTCGAAGCGACCTTGGGCAGAGACTATCCGGTTATCTTTGCCACTTTGTACATCTTCGGTTTAATGGGCCTAATGATGAGCATTCTCAGTGATGTGATGTATTCAGTGGTAGATCCACGCATTAACTTCGACAGTAATTGAGACTATGATTGACACTCCCCTTACGATAAATAAAAAACGCTGGCATAAATTCAAAGCAAACAAGCGTGGCTATTACAGTTTATGGATTTTCTCCATTTTCTTTTTTGTTTCACTTTTTTCTGAATTTATCGCCAACGATAAGCCATTGTTAATTAGCTATAATAATCAATGGTATACGCCGATTTTCAGTCAATACAATGAAGTCGATTTTGGCGGCGACTTAGAAATTTTGGTAGATTACACTGACCCCTACATCATTGAGCTGATCACCGAAAAAGACGGATGGTTAGTTTGGCCAATTATTCCCTATAGTTTCGATACCATTATTTATGATCTACCCTCTCCTGCACCTAGCCCACCGAGCAGTGATAATTGGCTGGGCACTGATGACAAAGCTAGAGATGTCGTCGCCGGTATTTTATATGGCTTTAGAGTCTCGGTTTTATTTGGTTTTGCGGTGACCATAATTTCGGCAATCATCGGGGTGGCAGCGGGTGCTGTACAAGGTTTTTATGGTGGCCGCATCGATCTTTTTTTTCAGCGAGTCATCGAAATTTGGAGTAGCATGCCGACCTTGTTTATCCTTATTATCATGCTCAGCGTTATTACCCCGAGTATTACTTGGCTATTAGTCTTCGTATTACTGTTTTCTTGGATGGGGTTTGTCGGTGTGGTCAGAGCTGAATTTTTGCGCGGCCGTAATCTCGAATATGTGCAAGCTGCCAGGGCACTTGGTATGAGCGATAGCCGATTAATGTTTAAACACATTTTACCTAACGCTATGGTCGCCACATTGACTTTCATACCCTTCACCTTATCGGGGTCAGTTACAATCCTGACGTCCCTGGATTTCTTGGGATTTGGTTTACCACCAGGCTCTGCTTCACTGGGTGATTTATTAGCTCAAGGAAAAGCCAATTTACACGCGCCTTGGCTAGGTCTCTCCTCTTTCTTGATACTTGGGTTTATGTTGTCGCTGTTGGTGTTTATCGGTGAAGCCGTGCGAGATGCGTTTGATCCAAGAGGCAGTTACTAATGAATATGCTCGATATAAAAAAACTCAATATAGGTTTTCAACAGGGATCGCAGATCAAGCAAGTCGTATTTGATTTTAATTTAACCATCAAACGTGGTGAAATACACGCACTAGTCGGCGAGAGCGGTTCCGGTAAATCGGTCACTGCGATGAGCATAGTTCAACTCTTAGACAGCCCTCCCCTCAAGCTCATCAGCGGTAAAATACTCTGGCAAGGCACGGATTTAATTCAAGCTTCAGAGACCCACCTGCGGGAAATTCGCGGTGATAACATTAGCGTGATCTTCCAAGAGCCAATGACATCATTAAACCCATTGCACAGCGTCGAGAAACAAATCAGTGAAGTCATTCTGTTACATAAACTGTGCACTAAGAAACAGGCGGCTCAACAGACGCTGGTTTGGTTAGAAAAAGTTGGTATCAGACATCCTCAACAAAAACTTAAGTCTCTGCCACATCAATTGTCTGGTGGCGAGCGACAACGTGTCATGATCGCGATGGCGCTGGTGAATGAGCCAGATTTGTTAATCGCCGATGAGCCTACGACCGCCTTAGATGTGACTATTCAAGCGCAGATTTTGGATTTAATAAAAAACCTGCAACGAGAGACGGGGATGGGGGTTTTATTTATTACTCACGATTTGTCCGTGGTCAGGCATATTGCCGATCAAGTCTCTGTGATGAAAAAGGGCACCATTGTCGAATCAAATACTAAACAGCAAATCTTCGACAATCCAACTCATCAGTACACACAAAAACTATTAAGCGCGGAACCCCAAGGCACCGCACCCGATACTGTTTCATCAAAGGAAATTCTCAGCGCTGAACAATTAAAGGTTTGGTTTGCCATTCGCAAGGGTGTATTAAGGCGTGCAGTGGACCATGTTAAAGCCGTCGATGGTATTGATTTTCAATTGTTTCAAGGTGAAACCTTAGGCATTGTCGGCGAGAGCGGATCAGGCAAATCTACCTTGGCAAAAGCAATTTTACAGTTAATCCCAAGCACTGGCGATGTGATCTTTTGTGAGACTAATATCCAGGGAATTGGCCAGCAAAAAATGCGTCAGCATCGCCGAGCCATGCAGATAGTCTTTCAAGATCCTTATGGCAGCCTCAGCCCAAGAATGTCTGTTGCCGAAATTATTGGTGAAGGTTTAGAGATACACCAGCAGGGAACCCATGAGCAACGTCAACAGCGTATTATTGAAGTGATGCGCGAAGTTGAAATTGAACCAAGTTGGGCACAGCGCTACCCCAACGAATTTTCCGGTGGCCAAAGACAACGTATTGCCATTGCTCGAGCATTGATATTAAAGCCACAACTGATTATTTTGGATGAACCGACGTCCAGCCTAGATCGAACCATTCAAATCCAAATCATCGAGCTATTAAAGCGTTTACAAATAAAACACGCACTGAGTTATATTTTCATTAGCCACGATTTAACCGTGGTCAAAACGTTGAGCCATAAGGTATTAGTTATGCAAGCTGGTAAGGTAGTTGAAAGCGGCACTTGTGACGATATATTCAATCGACCTAAAATGCCCTACACACAACAATTGATTAGTGCTGCGCTTATTTAATAACTGAGTAATTTTTCAACCTAAATTCGGCAGTCGAATCTGGGTTCTAAAGCATTAGATGAGTGTCGGCTGTTTTTTGTAACACGTAAAAATATACTATAGCCAGATTTCTAATGTTATCGATTTTTCTTTAAGTAACGAGAAAACCCAGCGGCCTTAGTAAACGATTGCAGCGCGATAAGTTCACCCATATTTTTTGAAAATCATGCATTTATAATTAAAAAATTGACATTTTTTCTTGCAACTAACGTCTTTCACCATTATTATTTGCGCCCTCGATTAGGTTATTTTTAGTGACTGATTCGAGCATAAATGTTTTAGATCGCCGACATAGCTCAGTTGGTAGAGCAACTGACTTGTAATCAGTAGGTCCCGAGTTCGACTCTTGGTGTCGGCACCATCTTTAACGTTAATAGTATAAATGTGTCGCCGACATAGCTCAGTTGGTAGAGCAACTGACTTGTAATCAGTAGGTCCCGAGTTCGACTCTTGGTGTCGGCACCATTTATTGACTGCTTTATCACCTGCTAATACTTAT
The DNA here is from genome assembly GCA_034111875.1 of Gammaproteobacteria bacterium. Classification (GTDB taxonomy): domain Bacteria; phylum Pseudomonadota; class Gammaproteobacteria; order Pseudomonadales; family Balneatricaceae; genus Rs1. Next base: position 66,350 of record JAWUWK010000062.1, on the reverse strand, counting down.
TTCGGGTCATTCATCGATAACTCAATTGCCACATAAGTAATTACAAATAATTTGTTCTAAGCGACCCTCCGCTGAAATTTTATCTATCGCCTCATCGATCTTGTTAATTAAATCACTGCGCTTTAAATGCAGTCTAAAGCGGATCGGATTACTCTCATATGGCAGAGAAATTTTATAGCCCATTCCCTTATTTATTTTGTAATGCATGGCGGGAGCCTCTCTCATAAAGCCTACTTCGCTCCAACCTCGGTTAACCCGTTTAGCTATTTGCAAAGGTGATGTGAAGTTTTCGCGCACAATATACTCAGGGGTCAAAGCGCCTCTTACAGCCGCGACTTTTCTACCTTTTAGATCTTTTAATATAAACGCGGGAAAACGCAATTTAGGGGTGTAAATGATAACCTCATTAGCCATGCCAAAGGGGCGACTAAAGATCGATAAATTAGCGATTTCAGAGCGCTCTTTAGCTTTACTGGAGACACCTATCTCCATATCAATTTCACCTGCGACAAAGTGCCGTATCAGCCTTGCTTGAGACAGCGGTAGAAAAACTATCTCTAAGTCTACTTCGCTAGCGACAGCGCGCAAAGTATCTGCATAGATTCCTTTAATCTGACCGTTTTCATCTGACCACAAAAATGGCACTTGACCGGGCACCGGCATTCCAACTTTTAATACAACATCAGAATCAGCACCTTCAGCTAGCGTGCAGAGGTTCAAACCGACAATTATAATGAAGCTTAAAAAAATAGCTGTTTTTCGTCTTTTTACGTCGTCGATAATCAATTTAAATATCCGCGTAGTTGAACATCCAACAAGAGTAAATCGAGTAGCTATTCAGCTTATAGTATGAGAAATACCAGCAGTGGCACATTTAAAGAATTTATGCTCAAATAGATCTTTATCAATATTCATAAGCCCATATTAATGCATCCTAACATGCCAGACAATAAATCTAATACCGCTACCTTCAATGTGAAACTAATACATGCATTATTGCAATTGGTGCAACATCAAGGCATCAGCACCTCAAGCGCACTAGCACAAAGCCCTATTGAAAAAAGCCATATTGACATTCCCGGGCGAAGATACTCGATAGCAGTCTTCGAAGAACTTCTACATTTCCTAACACTGACCACCAATAACAAAAAATTAGCTATTCTCGCGGCAGAAGCTACACAACCGCGTATGCTGGGCTCTGTTGGCTTTGTTATGACTACCGCAAACACCTTGCATGATGCTTATCAAATGCTTGGAGACTACTTCTCATTAATCTATGAGGGACTTAAGCTCACCTTAGAGCACGACAAAGACAATTGCATAATCAATTTGAAGCTTGATACAGAAGACCCAATGGTGACTGAGTTTTTCATCAGCTGTTTACTCAACTGGCCAAGATGGCTAACAGGTAGGACAATTCCTGCAAAAACTATTAACTTCAAGTTTGACGCGATTAAAGACGCCATTTATCATCATCAACTAGCGACCCAAGTAAACTTTTCGCAGACAGATAACCAGTTAATTTTTAGTAACCACTACATGAATTTTAGCTGCTCTGAAGCCAATGCCGAAATGCACTTACTACACTGTAATTTTGCTGACTCCTTAATCTATAAGTCGTCTCAAAAACTGGCCATCATTGCGCAGACAAAGCACCAAATAAGACACTTATTACAGGTACCTCAAGGGCGGGAAACTATAGGGGTAAGACGCGACCAAGTTGCGCAAAATTTAAACATGAGTTTACGTACTTTTCAACGTAAGTTAACAGCGCTAGATAGTAATTTCCAAAACATTCACGATTCAGTCCGCCAGGAAATATGCTTACAATTAATCGCCAAACCCGAAATGAATTTTGGGCAGATAGCGTATAAATTAGGTTTTTCAAACTTATCCGCTTTCCAAAAAGCCTTTAAACGATGGATGCAAATTTCACCTAGCGAATATCGAAAAAAGTTGTCATCCAACGACTTTATCGACCAAGCTAATATCAAGCAGCCAAGACAAAAACCTCAATGGCACTTAGCGCTCAGTAGCAGCGATTTAGAAATCGATATTAGCCAAAGAATTGCTAATATCAGTGGCTTTTCCCTACAACTATTATGCACAGTTGCGCTGATACAAAGCGTAAGCAATAAAACAGTGTCTGTCGATACACTAATGCAAATAACCGGAAACTCTATTGCTCGCTTAAGTATTTATTTATGGCCCGCTCAACAACAAGAACTAATTGCCGATATAGAGACCCCCGACACAGAAGCGATCCAGGTAGAGTTTACCTCTGAAGCCGTTGTCACAAAAATAATAGCCGTGACAAACGCTCGCCTGAAAACCGAATTGCACTATAAAATAGCTTGTCATTACCAGCAGAAAACGCTGTTCCAAAGCGCCTTGAATCATTTTTTTTTATGCGATGTAAAGTTACTAGAACATGAGCAAATAAACCTGCTTTTCAAGTTCTGTGAGGACCAAGTGAGCACTCTAATAAACCAGCGACTATTGCTAAATAATATTTATAAATTGATGATCAAATGCCAATTACAAATGGCGGGTCGCGAGCAGATACTTAATGATCTGTATATTGCGCAATTCACTACTTGGATAGCCCTCGCTTACTTCGATGCGGCGCAGCAGAAGTATCATGAGCTTAATAAAACCAAACTCAGCCAAGACCAACAGGTCACTTTAGCGATTGGTGCCGCGCAGCTTTTTATTGAAATTAACAGAACAGATAAAGCTTTGAAACTGTTGCTAAACACAGCCGAAGTTAACTGTCATCTGCCCAAAATAGGCAGCAGACTTAACAACTTTTTGCAGGGTATTTCAGAACAACTAGAGATCTTTGCTAGCTTTAACACACAAGCCAAGAATGATTTTCTTAACCCCGAACAAACATCACCACTTTCAAATTATAACGCTAATCAGTTACGTATATTGCAAAAAATCATCACCACTTGCCTGCATGATAAGCAGCCTATAATGGCCGCCTACGCCACCGCCAAAATGTTTTCCCTTAGCTTAAAACACACTGATTATCTTTATTCTTCCTCCGCCTGCGCCTATTTCTCCTGGGTCTGTAGTACATTTACTGGCCAAATTGAGATGGTCAAACTCTGTACTCAACGCGCATTATTACTGGCGAGTAAACACAGTGAAAATCAATTAATTAAATGTAAACTCATTTTATCATATAAAGTACATCACTGGCTCTACCCTTTATCAGAACTGAAGACCAACTTGCAACAAGAGATAAACAAAATAGACCCCGCTAATAAGCGTTATTTGAGTATTGATATTTTACTTCAACACTTGCGCTTGTGCAGCGGTAGCCCAATTAATACTATTCATCAACACTGTAATGAATTATTGAACACTGTGACGTTAGCACCCTCCAATCTAGCCACTATGGCAATTGCGAATCTACGCGACACTACCAGCCGGTTAGCCAATAAAAAAAGCGATGTCAGCAACGAATATGTCAATTACCAAAACAGCATGAGCGCTTTTGGCCGTTTATTTGCCAGTTTCTATAATTTTGAGCAGCGACTATGGCCATATATGCAACACTGGGACAGTATAATCGAAAGCGAAATAAGTGGTGATTTCATCGTTACTGAAGCTGTTTTTATCTGTACTTTAATGCGTATACATTGCCTAGAAAGCAATATCGGCAAAGCGCGACTTAGGTTAGAAAAAAACAGACTTGAGGCTTACATTAACCGCCTCAAGTCATGGGCTGAACTTTGCCCTGAAAATTTTTCTTCTCAGTATGCATTAGCCAATACAGTATTTCATGCGAAATTTGGCTCTGAGCAATCCGCAATCGATAAATTTGAAGCAATTATCGGCACATTAAATCGCTGTAGTTTCTTACATCACAAAATACTTTACTATCATTATTATGCCCAAGTACTTAGCTTAAACCACCCGACATTAGCTGCCCTCTGCTTGGATAAAAAGCACAGATTACACGCGCAGTGGCTAAATAAATCAAAAAATTAATAACTATTCTTGGCTTAGTATCTAAGAAAAGATACTATTAACCGATTTTACTATAAGAGTATACTGCGGATCATGTCCATAAAGCCTTGGAAAATACTCGTTATAGATGATGACGAGGGAATACACAGTATTACCCGCATGGTTTTTCGAGGTTATGAGTTTGAGCAACGCCCAATTCATTTGATAAACGCACTCAGTGGTGCTCAAGCAAAAACTATTTTACAACAACAACCCGATATTGCCTTGGCTATTTTAGATGTTGTGATGGAAACAGATGACGCCGGTCTGCAGCTTGTTAACTATATTCGAGAACAGACCAATAATAGCGACATCAGAATAATTTTACGTACCGGGCATCCAGGCTTTGCCCCCGAAGCCGATGTTATCATCAAATACGATATTAATGATTATTTGAGCAAAGCAGAGCTTTCCGCTTCGAGACTTCTGACATCTGTACTAGTGGCGCTTCGCTCTTACAGAGATATTCAAACTGCGAAACGAAAACCCCTTAAAAACATTCAGTCTGTTGATTCTCCCGATGACCATAATGCTCTAGAATTTTTAGCCGATTTTTCTATACTATTGGAAAGATCCCTCGAACCTTTAAAGCAGCAAAGCAGAAAACTTCAACAGTTTAACCACAAGCCGATGATTACAGATCTTGTTAATAGCTTGGGTAAAAACTGTGAAAAAATAGCTGATTTAAGCTTGCTGATTAAACCTATTTCAGCAGGTAAGACATCGCATATTCAAATCACCACCGAGCTTGATCGTTTATTAAATAACTACTTATCTCAAGCAAAAAATGAAGATTGGATCATTGATTATGAAATAGCTGAAGATCTTTACAATAGCATCAACGTTGATGTCCGCTGGTTTAATACCTTACTTGTTTGTCTATTAGAATTTGCTTTGTCGCAACACGAGCAGAATGATTTAATCATCACACTGACATCAAAAAATCAAAGAATTAAGATTGATATAGCGGGCATCAGCTCAAAAAGCTTTAACTCCACTCACTGGCAACAGTTTTTGCTTTTCAAACTTGAACAATTATCCCAACAATACCAAGGGATTATTATGTTAGACGAAACAGGTTGCCTCATTAGCTTCTCATTTGAAATTTATAAGACATGGCTTGAGAAGTAACACAAACGCAAAAGCCGCAGCACTCAAAGCTTGTTAGTTTGCAGTTGTACGTCTAAACACCCTCTTATAGAATTTTACACGATGACTTCGCTCAGTAATACGACGTTAAAAAAACTCTAAACCCTCATATATAAATATAAACTCCGGTTCCTCGCTTTTTTTCATTGTCTTACCTGCCCTCGGTACTTAGTGCAAACGTTTGTCTTAGTAGTTAATTTCAAGCGTGACAGTGTGCTGAATAATATTACCAACAGCAGATCCTTCTCTTGACACCAGCATAAAAAAACCAGATTTACATTTTGAAACTAGTTCCAAAGTATAAATCTGGTTTAAAGCGTTAGCAGACGTTAAAACCCCTGCAATTTAGTTAAGCGTTACTCGGTAACGCCGTCTTAACTTCATCATCGTCATCGTCATCAGATTCAGTGCTATACCTTCGGCGCTGAATCATAACAATCAATCCCAATATTATTAACGCGGGAATATACATCAGTTGTTTAGGTAAGTGCTCTACTGGCACCCAAACTTTTAGCACTTGTTGATCGAAATCAAGGCCTGCTGATTGCGCGGCGCTCTCATAGCCAACATCATCAACAATGTATTTTCCATTATCACTTACTATCATTAGCCCTGAACTTTCAAGCTTCTCAGTCCCGGTTGAACCTTCACCAACAGGTAAAAGGATCACGAATTCACGCGCGCCACCAGCATCACCCTCGCCCAACACAGTGAAACGCATTTCCTGTCCTGAGGGAGTATCTTTAAGCGCTTCATCAATCTGAGCAGGTGCAACCACATCAAACCGCGGTGAGATCATATCCATCCAATAGCCAGGTCTAAACAAGGTAAAGGCAATCAATAATAACAACACTGATTCATACCAACGGTTGCGAGCAAAGAAGAATCCTTGCGTAGAAGCTGCAAACACCAAAATAGCAACCGTAGCGACAATGAAGACAAAAATTCCCTCCATCCAAGTTACATCAATTAATAGAAGATCCGTATTAAAGATGAATAAGAAAGGCAAGGCAGCTGTTCTTAAACTATAGAAGAATGCCACAAAACCTGTCTTAATGGGATCACCACCTGATACCGCTGCAGCGGCAAACGAAGCGAGCCCTACCGGTGGGGTTACATCCGCCATAATCCCAAAGTAAAAGACAAATAAATGTACCGCTATCAAAGGTACGATTAAGCCATTTTGTTGACCTAATTCGACAATTACCGGCGCTAATAATGACGACACAACGATATAGTTTGCTGTGGTAGGCAACCCCATACCCAGAATCAAACTTAAGACTGCAGTTAAGAGCAGCATGAGCATCACATTACCCATCGACATAATTTCGACCAACTCAGCGAGTACTAAGCCCACACCTGTCAAAGATACCGCTCCAACAATGATACCAGCAGTTGCAGTAGCAATACCTATACCAATCATATTGCGTGCACCGGAGATAAGCCCGGCAATAAGTTCATCAAATCCCTGACGCAGCTTTTGCTGTACATTATCGCCCTTTCTGAAGAAGGCAAACAGTGGACGCTGCGTCAATAAGATAACGATCATTAAAGCAGTCGCCCAAAAGGCCGATAATGCTGGGCTTAACCGCTCAACCATCAAGCACCAAACCAGTACCACTACGGGCAAGATATAATGGAAGCCTGACTTCACGGTTGGACCAAGCTCCGGCAGCTCGACGATAGCAGCATTCGGGTCATCGATTTCAAGATCAGGATATTGAGCGCAGCTTTTAGCCAACCAGATGTACACACAACCTAAAAGAAATGCAACAATCCAGCTTGCTGAGTCACCAGCCACGGGCTTTAGCCAACCTAAACCATAATAGACGGCAAATCCAACAGCTGCGATTGCGCCAAAACCAAATAAGAACTTAAAAATAAAGACCATAAATGGACTTGGCTCACTTCGACGTGGTAAACCTTTAAGATCCGCTTTCATCGCTTCTAAATGCACGATATAGACAAGTGCGATATAAGAGATGAGCGCCGGCAGAAAAGCGTGAGTGACCACATCGAAATAGGCCATATCCAGAGATGTGGCCATCAAAAATGCAGCTGCACCCATCACTGGAGGCATTATCTGCCCATTGACAGACGACGCAACTTCAACAGCACCTGCTTTTTCAGCAGAAAAGCCGACGCGCTTCATCATAGGTATGGTAAATGTACCTGTAGTGACAACGTTAGCAATTGAGGAGCCTGAAATTAAACCTGTCATAGCCGAAGCCACGACCGCTGCTTTTGCAGGACCACCACGCAAATGGCCTAAGCTTGCGAAAGCAATCTTAATAAAGTAATTACCGGCACCTGCTTTATCCAACAAAGCACCAAATAGTACAAATAAAAATACAAATTTGGTCGACACACCTAAAGGCACACCAAACACACCGTCAGTTGATATCCATTGGTTATCGGCTACTGCCCCAAAAGAAGCGCCTTTCCAAGCCAAAATCCCCGGCATGCTTTGCCCACCAAAGCAGTATAACAAAAAAACCAGTGCGACTATCGCAAGAGGAGGCCCCAAAGCACGAACGGTGGCTAATAATAACAATGATATACCAACACAAGCGACGACAATATCAACCATATTGGGGTTACCCGGTCGGTTGGATAGAGATTCGTAGAAAGTATACAAGTAGGCAGCAGATGCAGAGGCGACTATCGCCAGTATCCAGTCGATGGCTGGAACATAATCTCTGGGTGATTTTTTGCCTGCTGGGAATGCTGTAAAGGCTAAAAAAATGGCAAACGCTAAATGAATTGATCTAGCTTCTGTGTTATTAAAGATCCCTACGCCTATGATATAAGGCAAAGGCGAAGCGATCCAAATTTGAAAAAGAGCCCAAGCAAGGGCTACGCCAGCAAGTAAAGTTCCGACGGGCCCTACAGGGTTACGACCACCTGTATCAGTTGAGGCAACAAGGTCCTCTAAGTCAGTACTAGTGGCCGGTTTATTTTGAGTTGATTCACTCATGAACTATCCTCAGTTACATCTTTTTTATTAGTATTTGACTTGTACTAAAGGAATCTCGTATATGACAGTTTGGATTTAAAACAAAAAAAACAGTCTTTTTTATTTTTTTAATTTAACCCAAAAGCACCATCATTTCTTTACGAAATGTATCACTCTATATTTAAAATGGGCGACCTGGGCCGCCCTACTATGTAGCACAGCTATTAAAGTAAGCCAGCTTCCTTATAGTATTTCACTGCACCGTCATGTAGAGGAGCAGATAGATTATTAACAATCATTTCTTCTTTTTTCAGGTTAGCAAATGCTGGGTGTAATTTTTTGAAACGCTTAAAGTTTTCAAATACAGACTTAACCATATGATACATAGTATTTTCAGTTGTCGCTGTAGAGCTAACAAATGTTGCACCTACACCGAACGTCGCTACATCTGTATCAGTACCGTTATACATTCCCGATGGAATTGTCACTTTTGCATAATAAGCATTGTCTTCAACTAGCTTATCAATCACTGGACCTTCAACATTGACAAGTTTCACATCACATGAAGTACTAGCTTCTTTGATTGAACCGTTTGGATGACCTGCAGTAAAGATTATCGCGTCAACATTATTATCACATAATGCTTGCGCTTGCTCTGATGATTTCAACTCTGAAGCCAATTTGAAATCAGCCATTGTCCAGCCCATTTTATCCATGACAATTTCCATCGTGCCACGTTGACCAGACCCAGGATTACCGACATTTACACGCTTGCCTTTTAGATCTTGGAATGAATTAATACCTGAGTCTTTACGAGCAACGACTGTGAAAGGCTCGCCATGTACAGAGAAAACAGCACGCAGATCTTTATAGGCACCCGTTGGGAATTGCTTGGGCGCTGTCCCGTTATAGGCATGATACTGCCAATCAGATTGAGCAACACCCATATCTAGATCTCCAGCACGAATACCATTGATATTCTTAACTGAACCACCTGTTGTATGGGTACATTTGATACCGTGATCATCAGTTTGCTTATTCACTAAGCGACAGATAGAGCCACCGACTACATAATAGACACCCGTTTGACCGCCAGTACCTATAGCGACAAACGTTTTATCAGCAGCCGAGGCAAAGCCTGAAAAAGATGCAGCTATTGCGACACTGCCGGTAAGCAGAGCAGTAGCTAGCTGTTTTTGGATTGTTTTTTTATTAAGAGACATAAGAACCCTATTATTGTTGTATGAAAGATTTATCATTTGTTAATAGATTTTGTTTATTCAAGTTTCATCCTCAGAACAGATTAAACAAAATGGCAATTTCTATAACCTACATCCCTAATAGGCCTACAAGCATATTTGAATGCAAGTAACACCCAAAAAAGAACCTGATTGTGCCGCATAAAGCATCATCAAATCAAACTTATTTGGATTATATTCAGCTTAAACCAAATCTGCGTATAAGAACACCTACACAATACTCCCTGTTTACTACCTATCGCGCCAATTAAACATCCTATCGTGCCAAATAAATTTAGATCAAAGAAGCCTATCCTTTTATAATTCATTCGAACTGACTCCTTCACTCTAAATTCAATGACACGCCAATAACAATATTGACAGCAGACCTTTAAAGTCAATCCTCCCAAAGGCAGGATAGAATCTCCTAACAAAAGCTCTTTACGGCCTATTAAGTTGCATAAAATACAGCAAGCTCTCTATACTATCAGCTAGCAGCACATTGACGCTTAAGCGGATAAACACAGAATATAAAACTCGATTTTGTAGATAATTAACTTGAGACTTCTGCATAGCGTTATTAACGAAATGAAGACTAGACAAAAAAATGCGTAAAAGCGCTGTTTACTTCAGTAAATAAGTATTTTAAGCATTTTTTAGACGACCTATTTACAATGCTAATACCTGATGAAGTTAGCATATATGCGAAGGTCTCAACCTGTTTATTTAGGATAATATATTATGCTTACGAGTGTTGCGCTGACTACTTATCGAAAACATAACCCCCTGGCTATAAAGTTATTAACCTATATTATTTTATGCAGCTCATGCATTACCTTATTAGCCACCGGCGCCCAACTTTACATCGACTACAAATACGAACGAGAGGCGATAAATAAAAGTATAAAACAGATAGAAGCTAGCTCATTAGCCAGTTTAGAAAATAGCTTGTGGGAAATCAGCCCCGAACAAATCCAATTGCAGTTAGAAGGCATTAAAAAACTCAGAGATGTTGAATATGTATCACTTGACACACCGTTTAACGAGCACTATTACAGCGGCTCTCCTTCAGAGTCCTCTGTTCTTCAAAAGCACTACCCTCTTATACACAAAGAAGGCGATAAACAATATGCTTTAGGCACTTTGAATATAGTTATTAGTTTGAGTAATCTCTATCAAAGGCTATGGGATAAAGCCTTACTTATTTTAATGTCTCAAGGTATAAAAACATTCTTAGTTTCGATGTTTATTCTCTCTATCTTTCATCACCTTATAACCCAACATTTAGCCGCTATGGCAATATACGCACGAAATCTGCACTTAAGTCAACTAATGACGCCTTTGGCACTTAATCGAACCACACCAAAAAAGGCTGATGAATTAAATGACGTAGTGGATTCTTTCAATAGTATGCGTGCAAACATGCGCGATGACTTTGAGAAACGCGTCTTAGCTGAAACAGCGCTCGCCGTTTTAAATGAAGAGCTCGAAATTCGTGTCAAACAGCGCACTCAGCAACTGCTAACAGCCAATCAAGAGCTACAGTCGACCTTGGAAAACTTACGCCAGACGCAAACCCAATTAATCCAATCCAAGAAAATGGCCTCTCTCGGAAATTTGGTGGCCGGCGTTGCTCATGAAATTAGCACCCCCATCGGCATTGGTTACACGGCAGCCTCATACCTAGAGCAAAAAGCCATAAACTACAAGGGTGAATTAGCCGATATTGCCATTGAAAGCAGCCAGATGATCCGCAAAAATTTAGAGAGAGCCGCCAGCCTAGTAAGCGCTTTTAAACAAGTGTCTGTCGATCAGACAAACGAGCAAAGCCGACTGTTTAATTTAGGAAATTATCTAGAAGAAATTCATTTATCTCTGCAACCAAAATTAAGAGGCAGTAACACTCAAGTCAATATTAACTGCCCTAAAGATATTGAACTCAATAGCTACCCCGGCAGTTACTATCAAGTATTTAACAACCTTATCATCAATTCTATTATTCACGCCCCGAAAAACCCCAATGACAGAGTAGATATTGAGATTGATGTCACTGCTAACACTGACAACATAGTATTCAACTACTCTGATAATGGGGTGGGCCTCACTAGAGAATGGGCAGACAAAGTGTTTGAACCTTTTGCCACTAGCAAACGTCATCAAGGCTGCAGCGGGCTGGGTATGCACATTAGTTATAATATTATCCACCAGCTACTTAAAGGTAGGATTCAATGTTTAGAATCCCCTAAAGGGGCACATTTTAGAATTGAAATTAGTACCCAATGATGCGTATTCCAGAGCTTTGCACTATTACGACGCTCAGCAATACGAGGTGAAAAAATCAAACTCACTATTTATCAGTATGATCGACGGTTTGTCGCTTGTTTTAACGTTGTTCTACCATCGCTTGCTACTTAGTGCAAAAATCTGTATTAAAATAAGCCAATCTCCTTAAAGTATCGAATGGCTCCTCTATGTAAAGGGGCTGCAAATGGGCCTTTGACCATTTGTTCAGGGTCTAAACGTGCAAAAGCAGGATGCAAGCCACGAAATGCGTCTAATTGCTCCATTAAGGATTTGACCAACGCATAGGCAATATCCTCTGACATTGCCGCACTGGTAAATAAAATGGCATTGACCCCAAAGGTTGGCGTCGATTTAATGTTTCCCTTGTAAATAGACCCAGGAATTTTTGCCCAACGATAATATGAATTTTCCTCAAGTAGTCGCTGCACTGCCGATCCATCCATAGCGATAAGGCGACTATTACAGTCTTGAGTCGCTTCTCGAGCGGCACCGGATGGATGGCCTACGGTATAAATCATCACATCAATACGGCCATCACATAGCGCGCTCGCCTGCTCTGCTGCGTCTAAACTCAATATTTTTGAGAAGTCACTCTTTCGCCAACCTTTTTTATCCAATAAAACAGTCATAGTAGCACGCAAGCTCGAACCAAGAGTCCCCATACTTATGCGCTTGCCTTTAATATCATCAAAATATTTAATAGATGAGTTTTTAGGCACTAGGACCGTAAAGTATTCTGGGTACAAGACTAATAGCGTACGAAGCGATGAACTCGATTGTATTCCACCAACAGGGGGACTATCTACAGTATTATAACGCCGGTATATCCAATTAGATTGGGCTAACCCTAAATCTAAACTATTGCCTAACACGCGGTTAATATTAGAAACAGACCCAGCAGTGGCTTCTAATACACAACGTATGCCATGCTTAGCCCGCAACTTATTCACTACCCTACAAATACCACCTCCGGTAGGGTAATAGACGCCAGTAACACCTCCTGTGCCCAAAGAAATTACTTGTTTTTGGGCACTAAGCAGAGGTGCGGTAAAGATAGCGATTAAAACCGTCAGCAAAATATACTTTTTCAATTGCAGTACCACCCTTATTATAAGTTTCTCAGATCATTGGTTTTATCTATAAAGACAAGCCTATTTAGGCTGTTTCGGGTAGACTTGTTCACAAAGTTATATCGCCAGTGAGCTTTTGATTTATACCTTCAATATCACACAATAACTCTGTGAGCTCAGCCTATGAACCCTTTTTTTATTTTCCTTTTTATCTGCGCTGCTGGCGCCATCATTTATTGGTTTAAAAACGCCTCTACACATCAAGGCGTGATTGCACTTAAAGCTGTTTTCATAATACTCGGCTTAGTGATCATTGTGTTAGTCGTCACCAATAGACTTCCACTGATCAGCGGCATACCTTTAATAGGATTGGCTATATTTCACAAATTCACGCTGCAAAAAGTGTTAATTCCCTTTATTACATTATTAGCTGGCAGGGCAGATATTGCGGATATAAAGACACAGTCGATTGCTATGACTGATAATCTAGCGCTTGATACATTGGGACTCACTGATGATCCTAGCAGGGAAGAAATTGTCCAAGCTCACCGCCGATTAGTCCGCGATCTTAAACAGTCAAACCCCAAAAATGATAGCGAAATGATCGGCTTAGACCTTGCGCGAGAGCACCTTATAAATAAAAAATAACCTCTAAGCTTAGTTCGCCGGTAGTAGCTGTAATCCCGTTTGACCTAGTATTTCAGAAAAGCCTTTCAATCTTAATTCATGATTATTAAATATTTGGAACAGCATTACACTCTGCTCTGCACTAACATCACTGGCCACTAGGTCAATTTCTATTAACTGATTAGCATTCATCTTCCAACGCCCTTTATTGACTAAAACAGGCTGCCCATTTCGATAATCTAAAATTAACGCGGCAGCCTTATCGGCGCCTAAATCAAGGACGATAAAGGCACTTCCATCCGCTAACAAATTACTGTACTGACCGCTAATGAAGCTTTTTACGCTATCACCTTTGCGCGCACAGCCGGCGTACTGAACGCCGTTTAGCTTTAAAGTTGCACTGGTTCGATGCCACTGCTGTGTGTTATCGATGCACTCTTGCTCAAATACCGCTAACTCCATTGTGTATTTCTGGCCACGCGGTAAGACGATACTTGATCGCCATTTATCAACTTTCTGGAGATTAGATTTAAAAGTTAATTTTGTGTAGATATCTTGCTTATTTACTACAACCTGTTGCTGACTCACATCTGCTTTCCAACCACCGTTTTTTGCAGTAATCGAGTAGTCCAATTGATCAATATCAGCCCCACAGCTTTTAGGTTTAGATGAAACGAAATGGAGATTTTCTAGCTGCCAATCGAGAGCTTTTATAGCGGATGCGTCAAATTCCACATATTTTGAAGGGAAAACTTGATCATTTATTACAAAATGTGAAATTAATTGTTGATTGGGATCACTTAAATTGACAATTGTCGTCGCACCGCATAAGCGCAACCGATATTGAGCGTTTTCGAAGTAAACGACACCTCTCAAAAACTTGCTAAAGGCCAATTCCTGCTCAACGGAAGCCGGCTTATTGACTAGCTGGCAACCGCTCAAAATAACTGCTGCGCAGATAATAAAGGTTTTTTTGGGCTTCTCCAAAAAACACAATATTTTAGCAACCATATAAATTATATTTTTTTTCATATACTTACACACATTTATTCGATAAAATCATTATGAGTATTGCTATAATGCTGGTTATAAAGGGGTTAGATATTATTCACATCAAGTTAATTCATGTACTTACTAAGAGTAATATGTCAGTTATAAGTGTTTTTTTTGATTTTGTAAAAAATTATTTAGAAAATGCAAAGAAACTAAGGATTTATGACTATTTTTTTAATTATCATTATTAAAGCAGACAGCATTTTTTTTGGTTAATGAACTATTCATTTATTGGCAGGCTAATGTTCAGTCCTGTTACGTACAATTATACCAGCATTAGGAAAATGTATTTTAAAATAATAGTAATAGACCGATTATTAAAGATGAAAACACACGGAGTGTCCTGTTCATGATGACCAAAACGACAATCCTTATCGCAGATGAAGATAAGGAACATTTAGAACAGGTAAAAAACTTGTTGCTAGAGCAAAGCTACGAGGTTTTCTTTACTAGGGACGGCGATCAAGCACTGCTATTACTGCAGCAAAAAAAAATCGATTTACTCATCACTAATTTTCAACTCAGTTTAGTTAATGGTAATAAACTTTATAAGTTAGCCCAGGCGCAGTATTCATCTTTACCTATCTTAATTACGACACATAGCACGTCTTTAGCAGAAGTTTTGGTTGCTTCGCAAAAAGGAATTTTTGGTTTCATCCGTAAGCCTGTAGAAGTTAAATACCTCACAGAAATAACCCGTACTGCTCTGACATCGATTAAAAGACGTAATGATACAGACTGGAAAAGTGGCATATTAACCTGCACGCCCGAAATGGAAAAGATACTGGATCAAGCTCACCATGTTGCCGAATCTAACATTAATGTGGTTATCCAAGGACCTAGAGGCAGTGGCAAGAAGCTCTTAGCAAAAGCAATTCATGCCGTTGACGCTAACGATAAAAAACCATTCATCTACATAGACTGCTCAAAGCTAGATGAAGATCAACTAAATGATCAGCTTTTGAACAATCTCAACAAAGACACTAAGGCCACCATACTTTTATACAACATCAACAAATTGGCAACGCCCCTACAACAATCTTTACTGACAGGGTTACAGAGCTGCCAAAGGGCTATCGCCGCTTCGACTCACGCCGACAGTGACTTGCGAATCATCTGCGCAACTAGAGAAAATTTAGAGCAAATCATGTTACAGGGTTACTTTGATCGAGAGTTATTTTATATGCTTAATATCATTACTTTGGATATTCCCGCTCTGCGCAATAGGGTAGAGGACATTCCATTACTCGCGCGCCATTTTCTTGCTGAACACAGTTTGAAGTACAACCGCAAAGTGAGAAACATTTCTCCAGGCGCACTGCATTCATTAGCGAAAGCGACTTGGCCAAATAACGTTGAACAGTTAAGTGATGTCGTTAAGCAAGTCGTTATCGAGAGTAATAGCCCAGTGATTTCTGAAAAGTCTGTCGCTAACATCATATCCGATGACACTTCAGCCATGCAGTCTTTCAATCAAGCGCGAGCAAATTTTGAACGTGACTATTTGATCAAAGTACTGCAGGTAACTGAAGGCAACGTTACCCACGCGGCAAGAATAGCTGAAAGAAACCGTACTGATTTCTATAAACTATTAAACAAACACGAGTTAAGCCCTACTGACTTCAAACAGAGAATAAGGCGCTCAAGAAACAGTAAAACGGAACAAAAATTACTCGGTTAAATTTTTATAACCCTGAAGAAAAACATTAAAACGGTCAATTCATTTGTAAGCTAGCTTACAAATGGGGCGTTATTCCACTGTGTCAGATTAAAGTGTATTTAATCGAAGATTCCTTAGCGCAATGGTTTTATCAATGACTCTAAGCCATTTAATTTAATGACGTATAACGTTGCTAGTAAGTCACCCAACTCGCCTTTAGGAAAACCTCTCCTTTCAAACCAACAGACGTAAGGCTCAGGTAAATCTATCAGTATCCTCCCGGTGTATTTACCAAAAGGCATTTTCATAGACGCTATTTTTTTTAAATGCTCAGGCTTGACACTATAGACATCCATTAACTTTTCCCTGGTTTAATCCGACTAAAATTTTCTTCACTATACTGCGTAAAGCGCGCACAAATTCTCTATAGCCGCTAATTTTGGCTTCACTCAATACCTTTTCAAAACTTTCTAGTTCGATGAAGTAATTGTTGAGTAAAACCTTTTCTGATCTACTTAATCGCTTCTCGCTCCAGCACTGCGGATAGTGCTTTAAAATCGCAGCCAATATATAGGCAACAGATTCCAACGGACGGTGGTAATCACTAAAGCACTCGAGCTGATCGATACACCAAATAAGATATAAACTATTTCCCAGTAATTGCTGATGACCTAAAGATATAACACTTAGCTCAGAAACACTCTTAGCATTACTCTCATTCATGGTGGGAAAAAAACGCAACTTTCGATAAGCTAATTTGTAGTCAACGTCTGTCAGTAACTGATTGAGAACTTGACAGTCTTCGCCTATTGCTTTTAAAACTAACGCATTGTAGCTGGCAGTCACACTATCTAGTTGATAACCTAGTCTGACGATAGAGAACTGTTGTTTTTGCCAAAATAATGCAATATCCTGCTGCCAAGAAAAGCTGGCAGCTAGATAGTCGACGCCATTACGTCTTCCCCACCTTTCTATTTGCCTTAACAACTTTTTGGCTGCCCCCATATGTCGACATTCAGGACGACTGGCTATTCGCACAACTCTGGCCACTTTAATCGCTTTGGCCGCCAAGATACCCTCTTGGGCAATCAATATCTGCGGCACTAAATTACCTCTCGGTCGCCGCTGTCCACGATACATTGCAAGGGCCAACAGATTCCCATCCATTGCATACTGATCTTTTTCAAAAGCTTCCACAGGACCTTCTAGCGCGACCAGACAGACCGAAATAAGATGAACCCCAGAATGAGCCACCCAAAGATACATGTTGGGGCTATCTAACATTATCCGTAAATCACTGGGTGCTGTTCGATAATGTGCTTCAGACAACAACCTAAATACTTGGAGTAAAGTCGCAGAGTCTGTCACTAATTGCTCCGAGGTCAGTTGAGAAACGGTGATTTTAGCAGTGGATTGTTTGACAGGTAACTTAAGAGGATGCTTCGCCAATATGTCATTAGAAAGCGTCAATTTGTTCAGCCAAGTCTCCAGTGGATCTTGTTCTGCCCAGCGTATAGGCTTAGACAATGTAAAATGTTTAACCTGACTTGCCTGCCGCGCTAAGTGCTGCATAAACCGCAATTTAAAACCTTGGCCTGTTCCCTCGTAGCCTTGAGTGGTGGTAGAAAAAATAACTTGCGGGTAGCGATCAGTCAATTTTATCAATATATCCACGCTCAGACCCGCCGCCTCATCGACTAACAAAAGCTGACTATCATCTACTGTTAACGTTGACGCTAATAATTGTGCGGGAGTTGAGTAAGAGACTACTTTTTCTGAGTAACGCTCAACTTGCTTAACAGCGAGAGGGTTAGCCGCCGTTAACATAATATTTTTACTTGCCGCCATTGTCTTAGCTATCAAACCTAACCCAGCCGATTTACCTCGCCCTCTCGGTGCAGTTAACACTAGAACCGCGTGAGTATTTTTTAATAAAAAATCAACACACTCTTCAACCAAGATTTGCTGCGCGTTGATAGCCAGTAAACTGCTTTGATTAATATGTGTATGCACACTTGAACGTCCTCCGTCAAAGGTTTTACTCGTGCGAAAACTACCCGTATTATTTAGATTATCTTGAGAATAGAGAGTGAGGGACTTATCTTCCTGCAAGCAATATCTTAACCAATTTAAAAAATGCGACATAACGTCTTGCAGAGTGTAAGGCTGCACCCAAAGTTTATTTAATTCAGGGTCTTGCCATTTTTGCCACTGGGAGAGTGCGGGCGTTATTAAGACTAAAACCCCACCAGCTTTTAACGTCCCCGCTATTTGTGCTAGATGATCAGGATTAAAGCCACTATAGCCATCAAAAATAACCGTTTGATATTCACAACCTAACTCCTTGTGGCAAGCCGCAGGTAATATCTGCTTTTGACAGAGTCTCAGACTCTTTAGGGGATCAAAAAAACGCCTAGCAACCGCTGCACTAAATACCCCAATGCTACGCTCGTTTAAGAGCTGCACTGTGATATTTCGCAGCTCTTGATAGCACCAAGACTGCTCACCGCTAAGCCAGAGTATATGCCGATGAAACTGACTTTGGGCGTGTAATTGACAATCCACATAAACCTGATCAAAAGTCATTTCAGCGGTCATCTTTGAAGTGCTAGCGCAGCCGTTTTAAGCGTCGACATCTAACATCAATTGAATGTGAAATTTGGTGCCATTATTAAGATCGGAAGTCACCGCTATCTGCCCTTGATGTTGCTCAGAAATAATAAAGTTTGTGAAAGATAAGCGTTTTTGTGAGTCCACATCTCGCTGGGGCAAAATGACGCTTAATGAAGGCTCAAATATGCGTGTTTGCTCTTCATCTGTGAGCAGGGCACCATTATGCTTTATACAGATCCACAAACTGTCGATCTCTTGGTTTACACTCAATGTTATTTGTGGAACAACTGTCACATCCGGCAAATTCTCAAGCGCATAACAAGCATGGCGAATTAGGTTTAAAAACACTTGTTGTAATTCTGTGGAATAGCACTTTATAAGCGGCAATTTAGGCTGGTATTGGCGTTTAATATCTATGCTATTAAACTCTAACTTTCCAGGCAGAAGCAGTATTTGCGAAGCCAACATCACTGCGTTATCTAACAGTAGAGTCAATTTTTGAGGTTGTTTTTCCTCGCTGCGTCCTCTCGAAAAACTCAGTAAGTTGTTCACAATAGAAGCGACTTGGTCCGCTCTTTTGGATGCATCGGTCAGTAAGGTTTTTAATTTAGTAACGTCTTGCTCACCCACTACCTCTTGATTTTCTTGCTTGGTCAATAATTGCTGGAAACTTTGTAAATCTAGTAACATTCCCTGTAATGGCGTGTTGATATCGTGGGCCATCGCAGAGGCCAGTTCTGTCATCGATGCTATTTTTTCATTGTGCACTAGCATATTTTCAACCTGCTTTTGCTTAGACACATCATTAACAAGAATAACCACGCCTTGATTATCGCCTCCCTGCAGAGGATATAAAGTAACATCATAATGATAAATGCCCCGTTGGCGATGCGGGTAGGTATAAGTTTCTCCCTTTTGAATCACTTGCTGTACTTGCTCCCAAGTCAAAACAATTTCGGGGTAAACTGTCCATAAATTATTTCCGATGGCAGACGTCGCTGCTATTCCCGATAACTCTTCGGCTTTTTGGTTCCACTGAGTAACATCACCTTGAGCATCCAGACTCACTAGCACTAAAGGCATAGAAGCTAAAATATTTTTAATATAAGACTCAGAGCTTAACAGCTGTTGACTGGTAGCTAAATGGCCGCTAACTTCTACTTCCAATAGTTGATTAGATTCGGTTAAGTTTTGATTTGCATGATCGAGAGTAGCGGTTCTTTCAACGACCCGATTTTCAAGATCTGCTCTAATATCATGTAATTGTGTATTGGAATTACTCAAACGCCGATGCGCAACAATTAAACTAACCGCCACAACCGCTAAAATAATAATCAGAGAGCCACTGCTCCAATTGGCTATATACTGCCAGTTAGTACTGCCGTTTTCATCTTTAAAAATATCTCTAATGCTGGCATTGATATGTGTCGCACAAAGAGACAATACTACAAGAAGTGTCTGTTTTATCATCGAAATTATTCTACCTACAACCATTTATAGCGTTATTCACTGTACATCAGCAATATTTTCATACTCTAGTTAATTTCATGCTCGGCATAGAGTATAACCAATTAAAATTTTCGAAGGAAAATATTTAACCTAATATTAGCGGTTGGATTGGCTAGTCATAATTTTACTGAAGTTTTCAGATAAGACAAATAGAAAACCTTCTGATAGGGGGGTGCTAAAGCGGTAGTATTTTAGTTTAAGCAACATGCGAATAAATCCTGGATTTTCTCTACAGGTCTTACAGGGACTTGTTAGCCTGTTACTTATGCGACTTTTGATAATTCGCTGTTATTATGCAAATCAGATACTCGCGGTTTTTTCTTTTTGAACACACTCAACCATTGCCTTTCGCCTATCACTAATAAACAAGGGGTTAAGAATAAAGTCAGCAGTGTCGCAAAACTCAATCCTCCCGCAATTGTGCTTGAAAGTTGTGTCCACCATTGCGTAGAGGGAGCACCAAAACTAATTGATCGATTTAAAAAATCGATATTCATTGCCAACACCATGGGCATTAGTCCTAGCACAGTGGTTATTGCTGTTAACAATACCGGTCGCAACCTAATACTCCCCGTGTATAACGCAGCATCGTGAGGGCTAAAACCTTGGCGCCGCAAATCGTTGTAACAATCAATAAGTACAATATTGTTATTAACCACAATACCTGCCAGTGCGATGACACCCACACCTCCCATCACAATACCGAAGGGCTGTGCGGTTATCCGCATACCGAGTAATACTCCGGCGGTTGAAAACACAATCGCGGATAAGACTAAAAAAGCTTGGTATAAATTATTAAACTGCGTAACTAAGATTAAAAACATCAGAAAGATAGCAATTGAAAAGGCCTTCAGCAAAAACTCCCCAGTTTCTTTTTGCTGCTCATCTTCGCCTTTAAACTCGATTCGGATCTGTTGATCAAATGAAATTTCGGCCAAACGCAGTTGCATCGCTTTGACTTTATCATTAACCAAAACGTCCTCTTCAACTTCTGCTTGTATGGTAATGAGGCGCCGTGAATCGGTTCGATTTATTTCGCCTGTTTTCGGCCCGGGCTGCAGTTTTACAAAATTATTCAATGGCACTAAACCACTGTCAGTTAAAAGCTGCATTTGCATTAATTGGTCTAAATTGCGCTTATCTTTTGGAAAACGCAACCTTATATCTACTTCATCATCTGCCGTCTCTGGTCTGTAGTCCGAGAGCTTGATACCATTAGTAATCATTTTAACGGCTTCACCGACGACCGCGACATTCGCCCCATAGCGAGCCGCTTCTGTTCGATCAACCAATATTCGCCATTCAATGCCCGGTAACGGTCTATTATCTTCCACCCCTGTGAATCCACCCTCTTGATTCATTGTCTCTCTAATAACCGCTACGGCTTCAAATATTTGCTTGCCGTGGATACCGCTGACCTTTAATTCAAAAGGTTTACCTGACGAGGGACCTCCTTCAGCTTTACGTGTCTCTATAATAATCCCCGCAATATCTGCAGTGGCCTGATTCATTTCACTCAATAACTCTGTTGCTGTCTTTCTGCTATTCCATTCAGCCAGTTGATATTGAATAACTGCCACTATATCTTTATTTATATTCTGATTATAACTTATTGAATATATTGATTTATAACCCACTATCCCACTGATTTCAGCTTCTACTTGACGCAACAATCTATCTTTGTCATCAACCGATAGTTCACCGCGAGCATGCACATTAAGCAGAACCATTTCCGGTTCAATATCGGGAAAAAACTCAGTCCCCTTGCCAAATTTTGTGTAGGCGACCACAGTGCAAGTAATCAAAGTCAGCGTTATTAGCAGGGTTCCCAATGGGTTTTTCAGCGCCACGGCTAACACTGAACGGTAACTTTGGTTGAATTTCCCTTCAGGTAAGTCGTATTCACTTGACTGATCTTTTGGTTGTAAATTTTTGCTGCCTGTCACTGAACCTAACACGGGAATAAAGATAAGCGCCATAAACAGAGAAGCGGTTAAACACACTAACACGGTGGCCGGTAAGTACTTCATAAACTGTCCAATAACCCCTGGCCAGAACATCAACGGCATAAACACTACTAAGGTCGTTAGTGTACCTGCGATAACAGGCCAAGCCATTCTGCAGGCGGCGTATTTAAAAGCTTGTTTGGAACTTAATCCTTGTTTTTGGCGCCTCTGAGCCAGCTCTGTGATGACAATAGCACCATCGACTAACATTCCAACGACCAGTATTAAACTGAAAAGCACCACTATATTGAGCGTGAAACCGATAGCGTTAAGCACCATTAAGCTCGCAAGAAATGAACCTGGGATTGCCAACCCGACTAAGATAGAAGAGCGCAAACCCATGGCCGCTAGAACAACCACCATGACTAAGATAATCCCGCTGAGCACATTGTTCATTAAGTCGCGCAACATATCTTTAATTTGGATAGATTGGTCTAAAATATGATCATAGTTCAGACCTGCAGGCCACAGTTTTTTGTTTTTCATCGACAATCAGCTGAATTTTTTCAATGGTGTCAATTATATTCGCCCACACTTGCTTAGTGACTTCCAATACTAATGCAGCTTCCCCATTCACCCGGGCGTAACCTTCAGAATCTTTAAAAGTAAGCCGAATCTCTGCCAACTCGCCCAGCGTCACAACCGTGCCATTAAAAGATTTTATTGGCATTGATAACATATCATCAATGTTTTCAACCACACCGGGGACTTTCAATACTTGACGACCATTACCGTAATCGACCGCGCCAGCGGCAACCAACTTATTATTTTGTGATATTAAATTTATGATACTTGAAAAATCTAACTGATAAGTTTCTAGCGCTTGAGGTTCAACGATAATTTCCATCATTTCTTCACGCTCACCGCCTATCTCCACCTTCAATACACCCTCAACACCTTCGATTGCCTCTTTAAGATCTTTGGCCGCCCTTAGTTTTAAACGTTCTGATACATTGCCAGAAATAGCAATATTTAACACTGGAAACAAAGCGACATTGACTTCACTAATGGTCGGCTCATCTGCACCTTCGGGTAAATTTGATTTAGCGACATCAACTTTTTCTCTAACGTCGACTAACGCTTTTTCATGGTTAAAGCCCGCTTCAAACTCAAGTACAACGGATGCGTGCCCCTCTGAACCTGTTGCTCTGAGCTCTTTAATTACCTCTATACTTTTTAACTCTTTCTCCATAGGCCTCACCAACAGGCTCACAGCATCATCGGGCGATATACCATTATAAGATATTGAAACATAGATAATCGGAATGGCGACATCGGGGTCTGATTCTTTGGGTATCGCTTGAAAGCAAAGTAGCCGCTTAACAAAATAAAAGCGAAGACTAAAAGCACTGTACGAGATCTATCGACTGCCGCTGCAATAATAGAACTAATCATTAACTATTGCCCTGAGAAGCTATTTCTGAATCAGCTTTCAGCTTGACGGGATCGACAGTTTCACCCTCACTAACAAAATCTTTGCCCTGAGTGATAACAATGACATTATCGTCTAAACCATTCAGCCAAAATCCTTCTTTAGCAGTTCTGATAATAGAGACGGAGACAGTGCTGACTTTATTTTCACTGTCAATTATTTTGACTTCAAGGTCACCATTAACCCCTAAGCCTAAGACCGAGTTAGGCAGAAAATGTCTTTTTTCTGTTCCCAGCGGTAATTTTAAAGAGGTGGTTAACCCTATAAGCCGCTTTAATTGCGAATTATCTAAGCTAACTTCAACACGATAACTTCGCGTAACTGGGTCTGCGACCCTTGAAATATAAGCTAAGTCCCCGAAAACACTAAAACCATTACTTAAACGAATTTCTACGCCTTGATTAAGGGTTAAATCGCCAACATTGCGTTGAGGTACTTGGCCGGTAACTTTTATTTTTTTATCGTCAATTAACCTGCCGATAACATCGCCTTTTTGTATAAAGTCACCCATTTCTACTGCCCTTGAATTTAAGACGCCATCGAAAGGAGCTAAAACCTTCGCATTGTCTACCTCATGCCGAATAATAGCTAACTCTGCACGTGCCGTCTGAACGGCTACCTGATCGGCAATAATTCGATTTTCGGCAATCAGTCCGCGTTTTTTTAATTTATTGGTCGCTGATAAATCACTGTATCTCTGACGTAGAACAGCTTTTGCTTGAGCGAGTTGCTTTAACCTATAATCGGCAGACAAGGTTAATATAGAAACACCTTTAACTATACGTTGACCTTCTTGTACGGGTAATTCAGAAATACGCCCATCAACTTCTACTTTTATATCTACTGAGCGATTGGCTTCTACTTGGCCTTGAATGGTGACATAGCGCTTAACTGTTGTTTCCACTGAATCTAAAACAGTCACTTTCATCGGCTGTTTGGCATCTTTATTCTCACTTTCAGTGACTGATTCAGTGAGATTAATATTGCCTGAGCCCATCCAAATCATTAGTGCAACGAGGGCCGCCAAGGCCAAAAATATTGATTTATTCATTAGATATCACTCTTGATTATGCGCTTAGTTCTGTTTTAATTAGCAATATTACATCATCGCTATTATGACAAAGCCACGCGCCATACACTATCCATTTTATGTGGGGATACTTTTTGAGAAGACCTCTGTCCCTCGCTAGAGAGTGACTATTTTGCCAAAGCACTGGACATTTTTTTACCTTTACGTGAGAATCCATACTGAAAATAATAAGACTATGAGGGATATATTTTGAAATTCAACAAATTAGCTATTACGTCTGCCGTCATTCTCGGTGGTTTATCAATACAAATCAGCGCGGCCACCCAATGGAATGTATCACTGTGGGGGAAGCCTCGGGCTTTCACTACTCACGTTGAAAAATTAGCCGAGTTAATTGAGCAAAAAACTCAGGGCGATTTTAAACTTAACATTTCATATGGCGGATTGTCGAAAAATAAGGAGAACCTCGATGGTATTTCGATCGGGGCCTTTGAAATGGCACAATTTTGTGCCGGTTACCACAGAGACAAAAACCCAACCATTACCGTCATGGAACTACCATTTTTAGGAGTGTCTAGCCTAGAAGAAGAAGCTAAAATCTCCATGGCACTTTACCAGCATCCGGCCGTGGTTAAAGACCTTGCTAGATGGAACGCTACGTTGTTAATGCCTTCCCCTCTTCCGCAATACAACATTATAGGGGTGGGTGATGCCCCTAAAAGTGTTGCTGATTTTTCTGGAATGAGAATACGTGCCACCGGTGGCATAGGCAAAGCCCTCGCCAGTATAAAAGCAGTACCTACCTCTGTTACCGCCACTGAAGTAAGAACAGCACTAGACTCAGGCGTTGTATCAGCTGTGGCATTTGCGCCACATGCACATATGGCCTTTGGGACCACGGCCGCCGCTAAATGGTGGACGTCTAATTTGAACCCAGGCACCGTTAATTGCCCGGTGGTCGTTAACACTGATGCGCTCAGCGCACTAAGTGATAGCAATAAGGCGGCATTACTCGGTTCAGTTGATGAATCTATTGCGCATTATATTGCCAGTTATAAAGGTAAGACTATGGACAAATGGGGTCCATTACTTGAAGAGAAAGGTATTGAGCAAATATCCTTCAGCGATACTGAATTAGCGCAGTTTAAGCAAGCAGCGGCTGCCCCCACACGTGACGCTTGGATTGCAACAATGACTAAAAAAGGTTTACCTGCACAAGCCTTATATGACTTCGTCAGCGCGATGATTGGAAAGTAAAACATTCGCATTGAACGCGCTTAGATCAACGGTTAACTAGGCGCGTTCACTTTCTGATACGCTAATTGGCATGGATAAAATCCGTGCCTTCGAGGTGTCCATGTCTAGCAATTCAAATATCCTCCAAGATTCAAGTTATTTAAGTCGAATCGATCAATTTTTCTTTAAGTTTGAAAAGTTCATTGCCCTGTTAGGCGGCATTACCATTTTACTCTTGGTTTTTCTGGCGGTGATTAATGTGTTAGGTCGCTGGTTGTTTTCACTCCCTGTAAGCGGATACATCGATTGGGTCGAACAATCTATGGCCGTTTTTGCTTTCTTTGGTATCGCCTATTGCCAAAGGCTGGGAGGGCACATCCGCATGGATATTGTGGTCTCTCACATTAAAGGTCGCATGCTCTGGTTCAGTGAGTTTTTGTCTATTCTAATTATGTTTATTATTACTTCGGTTCTTATCTATGGGTCCTTTTTGCATTTTCTCAGGGCCTATAACTACGGCGACAGCTCTATGGACATCAGTTTACCCATCTGGCCTGCCAAATTAGTTGTGCCTTTCGCTTTAACAGTCCTAGCGATCAGATTATTACTGCAACTTTGGGCCTATGCCAGAGCCACCAGAAATAATACTGATCATCCTGTAGCTGTTCCTTTAATTGAAGATGCCGCAACTCAAGCTGCTAATGAGGCTGCTTCTGTCTCTCAAGACAAGGAGGAGCCCCAATAATGGAATCGATAAGCCATTGGTTTGGCACTATGCAGTCCATTGATATCGGCCTCATTGTGTCAGCGTTTTTATTGTTTATGGTCATCATTGGTGTACGTGTCGCTTTCGCCGCTGCCGCCGCTGGATTTCTTGGGTTAGTTTGGGTATTTAGTGTAAAGCTCGGGTTTGAGAAAGGTTTGCTGGTGGCGATGAAGATGGCGGGTACGATTCCCCATTCAAAAGTAACGACACTCTCTTTATCTCTGATACCTACTTTCATTTTAATTGGCTACTTAGCCTATTATGCGGGTCTTACCAAATCCTTATTTACTGCTGCTAAGCGCTGGGTAGGATGGTTACCCGGCGGTTTAGGGGTCGCCACTGTTTTTTCAACCGCCGGTTTTGCCGCGGTATCCGGTGCCTCTGTCGCAACCGCAGCCGTTTTCGCCAGAATAGCCATTCCCGAAATGCTTAAGGAGGGCTACCAGAAAAGCTTTGCCGCCGGAGTGGTTGCTGCAGGCGGAACGCTCGCCTCGCTTATACCCCCTTCAGCAATATTAGTCATCTATGCCATTATTGTAGAACAAGATGTCGGTGTGCTGTTAATGGCGGGGTTTCTACCCGGCGTGGTTTCAGCCTTTATTTATGCCGCCTTAGTGATTCTATTAGCGACCCTGAATAAAAATTTAGGTCCACCCATTAAGGCCTCCAGCTGGGCTGAAAGGTTTGAGTCACTGCCGGGCACTTTCCCGATCTTTTTTGTGATTGGCATTATTATCGTTTGTATTTATGGGGGTGTCGGAACGCCAACCGAAGCGGGTGCTCTCGGCGCATTTGTGATTCTCATCATGGCCGTATATAAAGGGATGAAATGGAATAATTTACAAGATGCACTGGTTGAGTCTGCCAAACTTACCGTGATGATATTTACCATTATTTGGGGGGTCTTACTTTATGTAAGATTCTTAGGATTTGCCGATTTACCCAGCGCTTTTTCCGATTGGATTACCAATCTAGATCAAACGCCAATGATCACTTTGATCTGCATCTTACTCGCTTATGCTGTTCTTGGCATGTTCATGGACGCTATTGGTATGTTACTACTCACACTACCGATAACGTATCCGGCCGTTATTGCACTTAATGGCGGGGAAGACGTCACGGCGGCAGACTCTGCTTTTGGCGTATCGGGGGTTGGCTGTGCTATATGGTTTGGCATTATTGCGGTTAAAATGTGCGAACTTTGTTTAATAACGCCACCTATAGGCCTAAATTGCTTTGTAGTAGCCGGTGTACGCAAAGATATTTCAGTACAAGATGTATTCAAAGGTGTAACCCCGTTTTTTGCGGCCGACGTTTTTACGATCGCGATACTCATCGCCTTTCCAAGTATCGTTCTCTGGCTACCTTCTCTGATCAATAACTAAACGAGTCAAAAGTATTGTTGGGATATTTTGAGGCGCCCTCTGCATTTAAGAGCGCGTTTCAATGACTCTGGGAAACAGCAGCACTGGAAGCAAATATACCTCGAATGTATGGGCTTTTTAGCTCACCCTAACGGTGGCTTATATTCCTTAATGCCTGTCATTTAATTCATACAGCCTATAAATACATGCAATATTGTTAAAACTTAGGAGTATTTAAAGCTACATGCTCACTTTATAATTGAGCATGTATTAATTTTCAATTGTCCGGGTGTGAATTATTGCAAATAAATGAACTGCTCAACGAAATTGATAGCCTTTGTATTATTTTCACTCGTTAGTAATTTGGTTTTTGCTACCCCCCATTTAACTTTTCCCAAAGGCAGAGGCGCCAATGTTCAAGATGTCTCTATATTAGTTCTCACTGAAGCCTACCGAACATGGGCATCAAATAAGCATAAAAGAGTTACCCATTGCACGCGCCTTAATCGCTGCCAAAGAGACCAATGTGATGGTATTGCCTGAAGAATAAAGGGGATTAAAAAAACCAGCAATCTTATTCCTATCCCCGTTCAAATAAATTATTGCCAAGCTTTCGTATTCTCTAATGATGACAACTTAATCATTCGCAACTGGCAAAGCCTAAAAGATTTACAGGTAGTCAGTACTTCTGAAATAAAATTAGTTATACAGCATATAATCCTAAACCAATTAGCTTACACATCAACCAATTCAACTGGGGAATCCGTTCAGCTTGTCAGTAAAGGCCGAGCTGATGTGGCTATTCCCCCTAAAATAGACGGTTATAAGACCATTGCTAAACAAGGTGTGAGCAACCTTAAATCGATAGGTAAGCCTTTAAAAAAAAGTGATTTATTTCAAAAAATGCCGCTTTAGTCAAACAACTAACCTCAGTGCTCGCGCAGATGCATTCCTCAGGGCGCATTGAAGAAATACGTGCTCAGTACATGCTTGTTAAGCATTAAAACCAATGAACATTCGCTGAGAAGAATGCGGCATAAAAACTTGAAAACAGCGTCTCATTTACAAATAAGTTCGAATTTCTCCACCAGCCCCTAACTGTATGCTTGAATAAAGTGAGCCAGATGTCACAGAAAACGTACGCCAGTTATGCAGACTTTGACTAATATTGGTTGCTTAAAAAAGGCCTATTTGCAAGCCGACCAATCGATCAAATGACTGACCTTTGACTGACAATAAAGCCTCTAATGCCGGTTTCAACTGACGATCGATATAGTGCTCATAATCTAATTGTGAATGACAAGATACTTTTGGCTCAGGTCCATTGAGAGTCATAAAATACTCAATGGTTTCGCCACGATTGACTGTCTCTCTGAGTTTGTTTGCTCGGTAGTACGCTTGCAGTTTTAATGCGGCTTGGGCGTGCGGCGGTCGATTTTTATGATAATCATCTACCCCCTGGCGGAGCTTTCTACGGTACAAAAGTTGCTCATCTAACTGGCCTTCTCGTACTTTTTTGACCGTCGATACTATGTAATCTTCATAAGGTAAATCATTGAAAGCGCAGTTAAATACAACTTGCTGCATGTCTTTAGCGAGTGCGGTCCAATCTGACCTAACGTTTTCCATGCCCTTGAAAACGATAACGCTTTCGCCGTTTTTAAAATGTTGTAAACCAGCATAACGCTTTTTAGTTCCCAAATCGGAGTCGCGCATCGTCGGCATCAAAAACTTGCTGTAGTGGGTTTCATATTCTAATTCTAGGTGACTTTTGATTTGATATTGCGCTGCTAAATGCTCACGCCACCACTGTGTCAGCTCGTTAGATAAAAACTCACCTATCTCATGTGCCTTATCGTTACAGCAATCATCACCTAGCCATACAAACACGGAATCTGTATCACCATAAATTACTTTGTAGGCATATTTTTGTTCAATTATTTTTGCCGTTCTGGTTAAAATCTCATGACCTCTTAACGTAATAGAGCCGGAAAGACGATGATCAAAAAACCGGCATGCATTTGAGCCCAACACGCCATACATAGAACTCATAAGTATTTTAATGGCTTGTGACATAGCCTTATTTTTAGACTCTTTAGCCCTGTCACGGGCTCTCCATAACTCGTCCATAATTTCAGGTAAAAGATTATTTTCTTTGGTGAAGAAAGCGCCATTAAAACCCGGGACTAACTTAGACTTATCTAATTCTTTTTGACTATTAGCGAGCCCTAAAGGGTCAATTTTAAAAGTGCGGATAATACTTGGGTACAAGCTTTTGAAATCTAAAACCAATACATGTTGATACAATCCTGGGAGTGAATCCATGACATAACCACCAGGAGAGGCCATGTCTGAGACACCCGATGCATATTCAGGTGCCACAAAACCACTGCGATGTAGCTTTGGCAGGTACAAATTATCAAAAGCGCTCGACCAACCGCCAATTTTATCTAACGCCAAACCAGTCAAAACGGTTCTTTCAACGAGATACTCTATTAGCTTTGCCTGCTCAAAAATATCCAGCACTAAGCTACAATCCATTAGATTGTATTTGGCAAGAGCCTGTTGGTTAGCGGCATACATTGCAATGATTTCATCGCCCCGATAAACGACACTCTCCACCAGCTTACCTTTTTTTAACAACTGCCTAGATACATTTTCTAAAGAGTAACTGTCGAAGTGGTAGGTCGCCCCTTTAAGCGCATCAATACCATCTAAGACGATACGGCCGTTCATTGTGAGGTACATTTTACCCCGTGCTGACTGATGCAAATGAAGATTGCTATGATCCCTAGCAATTTGTAATTCAATTTCATGCAAGTCAGCCCTCTGTTGAATAACCGTAAAATCAAAGCCTATAACGTTCCAACCGACAATAATATCCGGATCAGATGTCTGAATTAAGCGAACAAAGCGCCGCAATAGTTGTTTTTCATCTCCACAGTATTCAATCAGTGTGTCATCTTCACCTTTGCCGAGCATTAATACTCGGCTGAAACCTAGATTGGTTTGTACACCAATACAGAGTATCTGCGAGTTATGCATATTGGTTTCTATATCAAGTGAGAGTATATGAAAATGTGGTTGGTACTGATGTGCCAGCATTTTGACAGCGGGTAAAGCTTTGAACTTTACCCCACCATGAATAAAACGCTCCATCAGGTAGCGTTCGACAGGCCTTATATCTTGCTCAATCATAACAATGTGAGCGAGGTGTAATTTATTAATAATTTTGCGGGTTTCACTCAAACTTGTACAATATAAGCCCATGACCAATTGATGCTCAAGGTCTTTTAAAGTGAGCTGCTGTAGGCGCCAAAATCTGAAGGTACGCAATAAAAATCGGATTTCAGCTTCATCATTTAACAGTACAAAAAAGACTTGTTCCTGCCCAGATATACTGACACATTGAGGCTTGTCGTCGGTGACTAACCAATAGTTAAGTTCAATTCCCCCCTGCGTATCCCGCTGACTCGCTGACAGTAAAAATCCGCTTTGAAAATCATTAGGGGGAGACATCATTCAGCAAAAGGCTTAATGACATCCATTATGGGAAACTCAGTCTCTAGCAGGCTTTGATTTTCTGACAAGAACAGTAACTTTAAATTAGGTCCTGCATCCATCGTAAAATAGACATCTACCCCGGAATCACGCAGTCGCCAAACGTGCTGCATCATTGCTAAAGATTCAGGTAGCCAATACACAAGTGGAGGCCAGGCAGACATCATTGTTGCATGCATAGACATTGCATTTTTTTCTGCGCAACTAGCCATTGCTTTAAAATCACCCTGCTCAATTGCATGCTCTATCGTCACTATGTCGCTGCGCGCTTGTTGCGGCCAACTGGCATATAATTTTGAGGTATCGATGGTGCGCTGCATACCGGAACGTGAATCCACCGGTTTCTTGGCGCTACTGACTTTAATTAAGCCTAAACGCAAGGCTGACCAGCGAGTGCTTAATGGATTGGCAATACTGTCCATACCATCATCTTGTCGCCCCATATCCCATCTTACAAAGCCGCTATAAATAGATCTGCAAGCACTGCCGCTGCCCATTCTGGCAAAGGCTGAAAGCGTTCTTTTCTCGAGTTGTAAATCAAAAAAATCGTTAAGTGCGAGCATTAAAGCTGCAAAACCAGAGGCTGAGGAAGCTAGGCCTGCCGCTGTGGGGATATTATTGCGGGTGTCGATAATTAAAGGTATGGATTGTTGACGTCTAAACAAATTCACAAAATTAATCACCTTTCGACTAAAATCATCATCTAAGGTTTGGGTCTTATTGTTTAAACGCACTTGATCTAGACCGTTGGTACTGTGGCTAATTTTGGTATGTGAACCTAAATGTCCTAAAGAGACAGATAAACTCGCGTTAACCGGCAAATTGAGCTCGGCATCGCGTTTACCCCAATACTTACATAACGCAATATTACTAGGGGCAAAGGCTTGCGCATAATCTTTTGGCTTGACGCTGTCCTGCAAATAACCATTAACCACCTTTGCCTTGTCTAACTTCACTCTATTGCCAATGTCAGCCACAATGACTCCTTTAAGTATTTCTTAGTCCGCCTAACTCTATAATGAAGAGTGACAAAGCACGCCTTTGCTAGACACTTTCAAACTAATTTTTTGATATTTTTTTAAATCAATCTGGGCACCTAATGACAAGACACAATCACCTAAACCTGAGCCAGATATTTTGGCGCCTTTCACTCCTAAGTAAATCGCCTCGTTGGTTCGCAGTTGATAGACAATATCACTTAAGGCCAAATCATTAACCCCCAGGCTATCCATCTGTCCTTGATACATATTCATTAGTTCACCGCGCCTCTGCCAGTCTTGTACTTTAACAGCCTCGATAGCAGCCAATGTCAACTGGTTCATCAGAGAATATAGGTTTGCGTATAGCTCAGGGTGGTGGCGTTCTTTACTCGCGACAAACGCCAACACATCCGCGGTTTTAGTTTTGTAACCAGCATAATATAGGCACAATAATGGCAGACCAGCTAACCTTTCAACAACGCACGGTTTAACTTGGTAAGCGATCACACCACCGAAGATACTGGCGGCCAAATCAGTCCCCGACCCCCGACCTTGAACCCCATGCACAACCTGCAACGCCAACGCCAGATGCTCACTATCAGACAAGTAACGCTGCGTGTATTGCGCCAAGGCCTTGACTGTCGCAACGGTGACAGCGGCAGAAGAGCCTAAGCCCAAAGTATGCGAGAATTGCGCGCGAATATTTAAATCAAAACCGTATTCCAGTGATGATAACTGTAACTCAATCGCTTTTAATACAAACCTCAAATTATTATCTTCTGCCAAGTCATCCAAGCAGCCACGATAATTGCCGACAGCAGAAAAAATCCTCACATCTCTATCTGATCTTGCCACTAATTCAACTTCAATGCTTTTATCCACAGCACAGGCAATGGCCCAATAGCCTTTGACTACCGCATGCTCTCCCATCAGCATAATACTGCCAGGGGCAGTTACTTTTATACTCTCTGCCATTAGCTAATTACCTTAGCACCTTGAATATCTTGAACTATTTGGCCACATTTCATATTGTACTCTTTGAACAGTTCTTCAGCGTCTGTCTCTTCGGCATAGACTAACAACAAACCTGAAGAGTCGCCGATATAAGCACCGGCACCGGCAATTTTAGCGGTGGCGCCTTGACGACCAAGCGCTCTCACCAGTTTTTTGGTTGGCACGGAGACAACCCCTATATACTCAAGCAATTGTTGATTTTCTGCAATTTGTTGTCTGGGAGAAAGGCTATTTTGCAATCGATTAATCATAGACTCAGTACAATCAGCAAATGCTTGCCAGAGTTGGGTATCACCAGCGTGATGCTGGGCTACATAACTTACAGATTCGCCGGTTGAGCACTGTGGGGTACCTGTGAACATCCAATACCAATTATTACTCAGTGACATAGACAATTTTGTCACTTGCTGCTCTTGTACTTTAACTATCCCACCCAATATCACCGTTGCCGCATCTATTAAACTTCCTTTGCCATGCTGTAGACGTTCGCAATGCTTTACCAACTTATACCGTTCTGTGGATGATAAAGGCTTTTTATTGATGGATTCAACTAATACCACAGCCGCGGCAATCATCGAGGCCGAAGACCCCATGCCGGCGCCAATAGGTAATTGGCTATCGCCATTAAAGTGCGCGCTTAATGATTGAGTTGGTAACTGTGAGGCTAATACGTACAAAACTAATTGCACAGGAGAGCTGAGAATTTTATCGACTTGAATGGCGCCATCAACAAATTTTTGAAATTGTCTATCGAGAAAATTAACAAGCGGAGAGAGCTTGGCAATTGGATGATTCGAGTGAGCTTTTATGCCAATAAAGTCAGCTATCAAATCAGAGCCTTTTATCGGCTCGTAATCAATGCAGCTATAGAGCTGTATAGCTGTTGCAATGGCCGGCGCACCATACACAACAGAGTGTTCCCCGCTTAGAATAATTTTACCCGGAGCACACCCTTGCATTAGAGGGCAACATACTCTCGTTTGTGATCACTAATCGCCGCTAACCGAAACTTACCGGTAGTACCGATTGAGTTGACCACGGTTTCACCGTTTCGAGGATCGGGCGCATGATAAAGGGCTAAATATTCACCGTAATTTAGCTCGCTTCGGCTAGCTAACATAGATTCATGTAACGATTTAAATAAATGCTGATTATATCCAGCTATCACTTTACCACTAAAAAATTCTGCAACACAGCCAGAACCATAGCTAAAAAAGCCAATTCGCTCACCGGATAAATCGGCGTCATGGTTTTCTAACAACGAGGTAAAACCAATAAATAAAGACGCGGCGTAACTGTTGCCGATCAATTTATTGTAATGTAATGAATGTTCGATCTGGGCATTTATAACTTGTGTTTCTAATGGGCTCTGATTAAGTTTAGCCAGATGTTTATGGGCTTTTTGAGCCATCCGGCTAAAAGGTAAATGGTAACAAAAGTGATTGATATCAGAAAATCTAACATCGCTTGCCTGACTAAAATGTTGCCAAGATTTTTTCAGCGACTTCAAATATATTTTAGTTGAGTACTTGCCATCGACGATGGCAGTCTTACGATAATTCGGTCGCCAAAAATCCATGACATCTTCCGTGTAATTACCGACCTCTGGATCAATTGCTAATATCCGTGGATTGGCCCTAATTAAGATAGCCACTGCGCCACAACCTTGAGTTGCTTCACCAGGTGTATCTAACTCATATTTGGCAATATCTGAGGCGATAACTAGGACTGAACTGGCCGGCTGTCTAGCGACTAATGCACAGGCCATTTGTACTGCTGCAGTCGCAGAGTAACAGGCTTGTTTAAGCTCTACTACTCTGCAGTTTTGATTCAATTCGAGTAAACGGTGAACATAAACGCCTGCCGCTTTAGATTGATCAATCGCCGTTTCTGTAGCGAACAACATCGTCGATATTGTATCCGCTACCCCCTCTTGAATAATTGGCATAGCGGCATTCGCTGCCATTGTGACTATATCTTCATCATGGGCCGGCATGCCCATTTTCTCTTGACCAATACCAATATAATATTTATCTGGATCAGTATTTTGAGCTAGCGCTAACGACTGCAAGTCCAAAAAGTAGTTAGCTGTATAAAAGCTGATTTGATCAATACCAACAGACGACATACTCTATTCGTTCCTCGACGCTCTTTAGTAATGATCTTTTAAAATAAGTGAATCATTATTGAAAAGACTATTAATATCTTTCATTCCCAACAGGAACATTGCGGTTTTAAATTCGTGACGTAACTTTTCAATTTCAAGTATTACCGCTTCAGTGGATTCCATCGCTGGGGTTAGAAATGGTGCGGCAAGTCCACAAATTGAGGCGCCGAGTATAACAGACTTAACCATATCAATTCCATTTCTAAGGCCGCCGCTACTAATTAAAGTTGCTTTTTCGGTATAGGCATTCAACATTTTCAAACAGGACACGGTATCCATTCCCCAATCTTGAAAACTCAACCCTAAGTCAGAGGGCTTAGCGTTACTCTTAGAAAAACTTCCAACTCTACTTTGGTTCCTATGATGTTCAATTCTACTCCAAGAAGTACCGCCTTTCCCGGCGACATCAAAATACTTCACCTGTGCCTCTAGCCCCAGCTCTACGTCCGCAGGACTCAATCCAGAACCTACTTCCTTTAATAACACTGGCTTAGATAAGTTTTCAGATAAGCGCTTTATTTTCACATGTAAGTCCTGAAAATCAGTGTCGCCTTCACGTTGGACTGCTTCTTGTAAAGGATTCAAATGCAGGTAGAGCCCATCGGCATCTAAAATATCTATTGCCGCTTGGGCTTGTTCAATATCAAAACCTTTATTAAATTGTACTGCTCCAATATTCCCTAACAAAACGGTCGTGGGCGCAAACTCACGCAACATGAAACTTCGTTTTGCCGCGTCATTGGTAAACATAACTCTTTGTGAACCCACGGCTAGAGCCACTTGGCATTCTTCTGCCGCCTCTGCCAAATGACGGTTTATACGCCTGATCAGCTTATGGTCTCCGCCTGTCATAGAAGAGATAAGTAGTGGAAAAGATAAGGTCTTACCCATAAACTTAGATTGCATATCGACATCATCCAAGGCGATACCCGGTAGCCCTCTGTGCACTAGCCGAAGCAAATCAAAATAATTGCCTTGACGGTCAGTCAAAGCATCATTTGTGATCACCTGTATGTGCTCTATTTTACGATCGTTAGTTGTATCAGTCATTTTCTTTCCAAATCCAAATGTGCTTGCATTAACTCGCCTGGGTTAGTTTGCGCCGCCAGCAAAGAGAGTTCACCACATAAAACGGTCGCCGCGCATATCGCGGCTAGGCGTCTTGCATTATCACCCGTTGCCCTATCATCTTTGCAGCCTAATCTTGTTAAATTCTGCTCAACAAAATCTAAGCCTTTACCATTGCCTACCGTACCGACTATTAAGTTGGGAATAGTGCAGGAAAAATACAGCTCATCATTATTCACTTGCGCATGTACGACACCTTGAGATCCCTCGACAATGTTTGCTGCATCTTGACCTGTGGCTAAATAAAAAGCCAGTAACATATTTGCGTAATGAGCATTTGCACTACGAAGGCCACCGGCAATCATAGTGCCTATCAAGTTTTTCTTAATATTCAGATCAACCATTTTTTCGGGTGTAGTATTCAACTTTCGCGCACATAACTCTCGAGAAATGACAATTTCAGAGACCACATTTTTACCGCGTCCGAGTATGCCATTGACCGCGGTTGCCTTTTTATCGGAACAGTAATTGGCTGATATCGAGGAATATTGTAAATAGGGGTACTGTATAAGCAGCCATGGAAACAACTTATCGGCGGCGTTAGTAACCATATTATGACCGGATGCATCTCCAGTGGTAAACTCTAAGCGCAAATACAGTAAATTACCGACTATCTGCGCGTTAATACCAATGAGTTGAGCGAAACGACTAGACTGGCGAACCACCGCATTAAGCTCTGAAAAGCGTGATTTGATAGACTGCAATGCCTCAAGTGCCTGTTGGGCATTGGTGGCTTCAAGTAATATTGAGCGCGTCATCCGCTCGTCTATTATCGTCGTCAATATGCCTTCTGTTAAGGTCGAGAGTCTGGCACCGCGCCCTACTGAATGCCACAAGGGTGTTTCATAAGTCGCCAAGGGCACTGACAATTTATCTTGCAATGCGTTACCCGTAATTTTCAGGGGACCCACCCAACGCATAGGAACAGGGGCTTGCAGAATTTTGTGCTGCTTCATTAAGAATCCAAAAAAAAAGGCTGCTATTAAGCAACCTTGTAGATTAATTTTTCAGTAACTTT
Organism: Gammaproteobacteria bacterium; assembly: GCA_034111875.1. Classification (GTDB taxonomy): domain Bacteria; phylum Pseudomonadota; class Gammaproteobacteria; order Pseudomonadales; family Balneatricaceae; genus Rs1. The sequence continues at coordinate 28,449 of JAWUWK010000062.1, read as the reverse complement.
TACAAATCGTATGAATGTAATTAGTCATATTCTAACGGGCTAGATACTAGATTGCAATAATCTAACCCTGCGCCTTCTAGAACACTGCTTTGATCTATTGACTAAAATGGATTTAATCTTTTGATACGCTCCGTCAATGTAGGGCTTGCCTGGGCAACGTTTTTGATAAAAGACGTCCCCTTCAAAGCAGACATATTTATATCAAGTACATCTAACAATTCACCCGTACCGCTTAATACTCGATATTGCGCTAGCAAGTGATCATAAATAGCTTCATTAAACGCGTTCTGTGATGAAAACACTTCGTTTTCGGTATCGAGTAAATCGAGGAGCGACCGCTGGCCAATATTAAACTGCTTTAAGTAGGAATCTCTTGTGCTCTCAGTCGATGTAACATGCTGCTCAAGATAATCTAATTGACGGCCTAATATCTCATAAGCATTCCACGACAGATCTAGGCTTTGCAAGGTTTGTCTTGCTGCATCAGATTGGATGTTTTTTGCCTCATCTATTTGATGACGAGTTTGGCGAACACGCGACTTGTCTGAACCACCATTATAAATATTGTAGCGCATACGAATCATCGCAGTTAAATCTTCATTACGCCCTGAGACGCCATCGATGTTATTGTTCCAAGTTCGGTTAACTTCTAAATTCAGCGTAGGAAACATCAAACTGCGTGCCGCGTCATATTGTGCAAGAGCACCTTCCACGTCGGACGCGGCCAGCATAAGGGTAGGATGTTTTTGATAGGCACGCGCTAAAGCTTGTTCGAACGTCTCAGGCACCCAACTTTCTTCTATTGCAGGATCTTCCATGTCAGCACCTGGTTTTTTACCAGTCACCCTCTGATAGGCTGCATTGGAATCCAATAAATTATTCTGCGCAGACAAAACATTTACTTCGGCTAAAGCTAAGCGCCCTTCAGCTTGTTGGATTGAAGCTAAAGTGCCAACACCCGCTTCAGATCGGCTCTTAATTTGATCAAATATACGTACGTGGGTTAGCAGCGTGTTTTTGGCTTGTTCAACCAGAGATTCTCGCTTTAAAATTTCCAGATATGAACGCGCTGTTTCTAAAGCTGTCTCTTCAGCAATTTCTCGCAATCTATTATTACTAGACTTTAATCGTGCAGATTGTCTGTCTACTTCACTGGAAGTTCTAAAGCCATCAAATAACATTTGATTTAAACTTAAGTTTGCCTCGGAACGCTTAAGCTCCGCATCATCTCCGGGAAAAAGTTTAGTTTTCTCATAGCCAATGCCTGCACCAATATCTATCTTAGGACGATAACCAGAACGCGCTTGCTTTACTTCCTCAAATACTGCATTGCGTGCATTCATAACAGATTGCACTTGAGGATTAGAAAGAACTGATGAAGCTACAACACTATTTAAAGATTCACTATTTACAGCTGTATAAGGCACAGCAGCAAACGCTAGCACCAACATTGCATTTTTAATTTTCACTTCCTTATCTCCATTATGACTAAAAACTCTCAGCTAATTACCATCTTTTAGTTTAATTATTAATGAGACCCGATCGAACGTCTCTGTTTTTCGCAGAATAGCGCTCACATGGGCCTTTACTGTTCTCTCGGTTATGTCTAACTTTCGAGCAATTTCTTTATTGCTGGCACCAGTAATCAAAATGTCGACTGTTTCTTGTTCGCGCTCACTCAAACCGAACTCACTAGTATCCACTGGGGCACTTTTATTGTTCTTGGACTGCTGCAAAAGGCGCTTTAACATTTTTTGTACTATGCTTGTTCCAGCCCAAATATCGCCGCCTAACACTGATTCCAACAACTGATTGAAAATAGTATGGGTCACAAAAGTATTGATATAACCTTTAAAACCTCTGAGTAATAATTCAATACCTTGCGTATCATTAGGGTTATCAGAAAAACCTATTAAATTAACTTTATTCCAATAAGTACATAGTAAGGTAATTTGATCCTTACTTAATGAATCTAAATGTATTAGCAGACAGCATTCAGAGCTAAAATCAATGCCACTGAGATCATTGGTTTCTATACTCTTTGGAGTTTTACCCTGTGAAATATCAATCCAACGCTTCTTTACATTATCTCTAGACGTTAATATGTATAATTTCATCATCTACTTCTATTTATATTCATCCCATAATAGCATTATTAATGCACTTCTAAAGAAGAACTATTCAAAATAATCTAAAAAGTTACAGTCTGGCTCTATTCAAACAATAAATCTTATAATAACCTTGTCCTAAAAGCATTTATTCTGCATTTTTTTGTATTGGTCACATAACCCATATATATTTATATTACATTCAGCTTGATGTTGTGAGAATAATCTAAGCATCGAGTATATGCAAGAACGTTAGTTGTTTATATGCTTAAAAAGCCTACACAATGCGCAGATGTGATCGGATGAAAAACCAATACATGTAACTCATATGGTAATACTCCCATTTTTAAGAGGGGATTACCAGAGCTGTGCTGGAGTAATACAATAAGTGCAACAGACAAAAAAATTGAGAAGTGAGTGAGCTGAAGCCATAATTCCAGTTATCACATAAAAATTATGTATCTGTTATGAATGCACACAACAAACTTTACCAACAGCCCACTCAGGAGCAAAGATACCATATTTCAGGTTTATATAAAGCAAGGATTAGTTTAACAGATATTGCCACCGATGTAGGCGTGCATTTGAGTACTATTTCTAGGGCGATAAGTAGGAACAAATCCGCCGATGGTTACAATCCTAAAGTAGCACAGAAACTCTCAGAGCAAAGGAAATTGACATCCTAGAAAGGTACATTTTATTGAAGCGTGCCGTTATCAGGAAAGTGTAAACTTATGCAAAATAGAACAGATATTGGCGTACCCTCTCAAATCATGAATAATAAAGAACTCAGTCATTTATGAAATCACACCTTTACTGTCAGGATAGGCATCTTTCACAATGGCCGAACGGCTAATTAAAACGTTGTCAATCTGCCCGTTTAAGAATAAACCAAGTTAAATCGTCACAGAACTTTGCTCAGAATCCAGCGAAAGCCATTAAATGTAAGGCATTCTTTACTAAGCTATACTACTTATGGACAAGGCGCTGAGTGAGAAAATTAATGGTTTGCTGTCTAGGTGTTTCCCGAAAAATGGCGGTAACATCATGGTCATAAAACACCATAATATGTGCGGCATATTTAATTAATATCCGTCCCACTATAAGCATAAACTATATGAGCCCTATTGATGTATTAACAGCAAATATTTGTATCTGTTATTGCTGTCATCTGGGATTTAAGATGTCTGCAATTGAAAACAATTATACTTATCTTTCTGTTAAAGCACTTTGTCTCGCTTTCAGAATGGGTTTTAACAGATAATCCATGACGGTTTTTTTACCCGTTAAAATATCCACCGATACCGTCATACCCGCAATTAAAGGCAGCCTCTTATTATCTTTCTCTATATAGGGCTTAGCAGTAGTTAATCTGACAATATAGAAAGGTTCTCCTTTTTCATTTAAAACTGTACTCGGTGATACCGTGGATACAATAGCATCTACTCCCCCATAAATACTAAAGTCGTATGCAGACACTTTAATCACCGCAGGCTGGCCTTTTAATACTTTAGCGATATGAGATGGCAGTAACTTTGCCTCGACCAAGAGCGTGTCTTCCCAGGGAATAATATTAAGAATTTCATCACCTGGTTGTACAACGCCATTAACAGTATTAATCAGTAACTCTTTGATCGTGCCTTTAACTGGGGAGGTCACTTCAGTACGACTCAATTTATCCTGCATACCCGTCAATGCTTCTCGCAGCCTGGCGGTTTCAGACAGTGTTTCATTTAATTCACCTCTGGCCATACTTTGAAATTTCAGTTTCACTTCCTGCAACATTCCTCGTGTTTCATCTAGAGATGATTCTATCCTTGGTAAGCTCAAGCGAATATTATTTAGCTCACCAGACAGGTCAACTACCTGACGTTTTAAACGTAAATACTCCACTTCTGATACAACCCCATCCCGCACTAGGGGCGCGGTTAAATCCCGCTCTTGTCGCAAAAGACTGTAGCTGCTAGCTAATTGTGAGCGCTTACTTTTTGCTTGAATAAGCTCTTGCTTCTTTTGTTGCAATTGTTCTGAAAAAACCGCCACATTGGCTTTCAATTCCCTACTGCGCGCGTTAAATAAACTTTTCTCTTGCTGAATAAGGGAATCGAATCCAAAGGGGAAATCATTGGGCACAACAAAATCCCCGCCTATAGATTCAGCTCTTAACCTAACAGCTTTTGCGGTTAGTTCTATTTCTCTTACTTTATTTTCTTTAAATGAACTAGAAAAACGAGTGTCGTCAATTCTTAGTAGCACTTGGCCCTTCTCTACCAACTGGCCTTCTTGTATCAGGATTTCTGAGACGATGCCCCCTTCTAAGTTTTGAATGACCTGCAATTGTTTTGATGGGATTATTTCGCCCTCTCCCCGACTTAATTCATCTAATTCAGCCCAACTTGCCCAGGTAATGGCTATAACCACAAACACAGCAACACTCCACAGTAGCAGCTTAGCTCCTGTAGGTGCCTGTTCAAGCATCGCCTCGCTGACACTTGACATATAGTGCAAATCTTTTTTATTTACTTTAGTACTCATTTTTAAAAACCTCAGCGCTGAATATGTAATCGACCTTGTTTGAGCGCATCAAGCACCACATCTTTAGGGCCATCTGCAACAACACGGCCTCCATCCATCACGATGATTCTTTCCACTAGCGACAAAAGTGACATCTTATGGGTAACTAGAACCAATGTTCTATCTTTACAATACTCATTAAGCTGTTTGCGCAAAAAATCTTCTGAGGAATTATCCATAGAATTGGTAGGTTCATCTAAAATTAAAATATTCGGAGAGTGTATAAGCGCTCTCGCGATGGCAATGGCTTGTTTTTGGCCTCCGGATAATTTTGAGCCTCTTTCCCCTACAGGCATTTCAAAACCTAGAGGATGACGATTGACGAACTGATCTACACCAGAAACCCTGGCGGCATTGATTAACGCTTGATCATCAATTTCAGGAGAACCCATGATAATATTCTCTCTTACCGAGCCATCAAACAACATTAACTCTTGGGGAACATAGCCAATATTACCACGCAAATCAACAGGATCAATCTGGTTCAAATCAATCCCATCCAGCCTCACAGCCCCCTCATCTGGCTTATAAAGCCCCATCAATAATTTTTCAACCGTCGATTTTCCAGAACCAATGCGACCAATTAAAGCGACTCTTTCACCCGCTTTAATTGAAAAATCAATTTTATCTAAAGAGACTTGTTCAGATTCTGGGTAGCTAAATTTGACCGATTTAAAATCGATGCTGCCATGCAAATCAGGTCTATGTACATAATTTTTCCCCTCCGCATGCTCGTCCGGTAATGACATGATTTGATTTAAAGAATTTAATGCAGTCTTCGATTGGAAGAAACTAGTGATCAGACCGGTTAATTGAGCCATAGGCTGAAGTACTCGCCCAGATAAGATATTAGCGGCAATTAAGGCCCCCATGGTCAATTCTCTTTCAGAGATTAAATATACACCTAGAATAACGAGGCTAACCGAACTGATCTGAGTGACAAACCCAGCAAAGTTTGTTACTGAGGATGATATCATTTTACTTTTCAAACCCCACTTTGCAATAAAGCCCTCGGCCTGTTCCCAACGCAACTGGAGCACCGAAGACGCCCTTTGAGTTTTTACCGTTTCCATGGCTGTCAAACATTCGATTAATGTGGAATTTTTTTGCGCTGAAGCCGCAAAGGTTTGCTCTACCGATTCTTTAAGCTTTTTACTGGCAATAACTGAATAAATTATAATGAACGGAATAGCCACTAAAGGCACATATACCAAAGGGCCTCCAATTAAAAATAACACTATCAAGAAAATAATAGCAAAGGGGATATCTATTAAAATAGTTGTCGTAGTAGAGCTTAAGAAGCCGCGAATACTCTCAAATTCGCGTAAATTGCTGGCAAAGGATCCTACTGACTTCGGCATATGCGCATACTGCATACTCATGACTTTTTCAAACAACATAGAAGACATCAGAATATCGGCTTTTTTACCCGCTATTTCCAAGAAGTAGGCCCTTAGCATCTTCAAACCAAAGTCAAAGGAATAAACCACAAACACACCTATCGCCAGCACCCATAATGTCTCTATTGCTGAATTAGGCACGACCCTATCATAAACGTTCATGACGAATAATGGGTTTGCAAGTACAAATAAATTTATCAAAAAAGAGGCGATTAAGACATCGCGATAGATTTTTGCAGAACGCCATATTGTCCCCCAAAACCAATGGCCTTCTTTTTGATCTAATACCCTGGAGATACGCTCAGTAAAGTGATACTCCAGATTAAGATATATGGCTACCCCTGAATATTGCTCAGCGAGACTGTGCATCGTAATTCTTTTCATGCCACTGTCGGGAAAAATAAGAATGCCCTCACCCGTGTCAGCGTCTATTTCTTGTAGGATACAAGCGTCATCATTTTCCAATAGTAGAACAGCAGGTAAGGTTAGCGGGCTAATAGAAAAAAGTTCACGCTGAACTATCTTCGCAGCAAAACCCGCTCTTTTAGCCGCTCTGACAAATAGCTTCGGGGTGAGCCTATTGTTTTCAAGTGGTAAACCATTTCTTAAGGACTCCGCCGAAAGTGGACGATGGTTTTGTTGGGTTAAATGCATTAAACATTTCAATAAAGGATCTTGTATTACATCCATTTCCTTGACCATTTCCAATTTTTCTACATAATGTCAGGTAATCCATCCTATACAGACGAGTTACAACCATGTTATATGCAACACGCAATTCAGAAGGCAAGGTCGTTAGTGTTTCAGACAATGCCTCAAACTCAGCGGAAGCTATCGATATTAATCATCCTGATATTAGAGAGTTTTTCTCTATGCATAACGAGGATTTTTCCCCTGACTCTTTCTTAGATGAATCAGATATTACTATCGCGCGAATCTTGGACGATTTAGTAGACCTGTTAGTTAAAAAAAACATCATCATGTTCACCGAGTTGCCTAATGAAGCGCAGAAAAAGCTGCTTTCACGTCGAGTGGTCAGATCTCTGCTACAAAAGAATTCCAGAACAAAACCCGATACTGAAGAACTCACTTCAACTTTCCTATCAGAAGACGACTCACTTTTATAATAATTAATTCTCTTATTGACTAGCCTAAGGTAAAGATTAATTTTTATAGCTATGTATTTTGAATTTGTATGATTAGCCTTTTGTTCATCGTCCCAACATTCTCAGTTCTAGGTGTGCTTAGCTTATGCAGTATCAGCACTCACCATAACTTTAGCACACTATAATCCACCTAGGCGCTATCGGCCACAAATTAAGTTTTATAATTTTTTTAATCAAACGGTTGAACCAATATGCGAAGACTTAACATAGACAATAGAAAAATAACATTAGGATTAACATTTAATCTAAAAGTGTTCTACCTTTGGAAGCCGCGATGCGCATTCTAAGGGCATTTAATTTAATAAAACCTTCAGCGTCTTGCTGATTGTATGAGCCAGCATCATCTTCCATCGTTGCAATCGCCTCATCGAATAAGCTATTATCAGAGCGACGCCCCACAACACTAATATTACCTTTGTAGAGTTTAAGTCTAACGTCACCATTGACGTGGCGCTGGCTATAATCAATAGACTGCTGGAGCATCTTACGCTCTTCAGACCACCAAAAACCATTGTAAATAAGCTTCGCATAGCGTGGCATCAACTCATCTTTAAGGTGAGCGGCTTCGCGGTCTAAGGTGATAGACTCGATCGCGCGATGGGCTTTTAACATAATGCTGCCACCCGGTGTTTCATAACAACCGCGCGCCTTCATACCGACATAGCGATTTTCAACAATATCTAAGCGACCCACGCCGTTTTCACCACCAATTTGGTTTAAACTTTCCAGTACCGTGGCGGGTGACATTACCTGGCCATCAATAGCAACAATGTCACCTTTTTCATAGCTTAGTTCAATATACCGAGCGACATCAGGTGCGGCTTCAGGCGATACAGACCACCTCCACATCTCTTCTTCCGCTTCTACCCAAGGGTCTTCTAAAATTCCCGATTCGTAGGATATATGTAATAAATTAGCATCCATAGAATAAGGCGATTTCTTCTTATTCTTTGCGTAATCAACTTCGATGTCGTGGTTTTCACAATACGCCATTAAAGACTCACGTGAACTGAGATCCCATTCGCGCCAAGGTGCAATAATCTCAACGCCAGGTTTAAGTGCATAAGCACCAAGCTCAAATCTAACTTGATCATTACCCTTACCCGTCGCACCATGGGAAATAGCATCGGCACCTGTTTCATTAGCAATTTCAATCAAACGCTTTGAAATTAAAGGTCGCGCTATAGAAGTACCGAGCAAATATTCTCCTTCGTATACGGTATTGGCACGAAACATGGGGAATACGAAGTCGCGAACAAATTCTTCACGCAGATCATCAATATAAATTTCTTTGACGCCTAAAGCTTCAGCTTTAGCCCGTGCTGGCTCAACTTCCTCACCTTGGCCAAGATCAGCCGTAAACGTAACGACTTCACAGTGATAAGTTTCCTGTAACCAACGAACTATCACGGACGTATCTAAACCGCCAGAATACGCAAGGACAACCTTTTTAATATCGGACATTGATCCAACTCCACACAAAACCTGCAATTTTCAGGTTATAAATTAAAATACGGGCATTAATACATAGCGCTTAGAAATAAGCCACGATGAATAGCCGTTAATGGTAAACAATACTAGATACTCTTAACTCGAAAAAAGTAATGTTCGAGAGTGCTGAATAACTAGGTTAAAATACAACAGATTATATGCACTTTATTCTTTATCCAACCGAATGGTCACACGTCTATTTCGCGCGCGGTTAGTCTTGGAAGTATTAGGTACAACAGGATATCTTTCACCATGGTATCTAGTGGTTATCATAGATTCATCAACACCGAGTGAGACTAAATAGTTAGTGACTTCTTCTGCACGCTGCTTAGATAAATCTCTGTTTAACAATCGACGACCACCACTATCGGAATGACCGTCGATATAAATAGCACTAACACTTTTGTCTTCTTGTATATAAAAGGCAATAAGTTCCAAACGCTCACGAGTTGCATCAGAAAGCGCCCAAGCAGCGGGTGGAAACAATACCGCCGTGCGAGCAACTTGACGATAGTTCGCAGGCAGAAGCCCAGCGACACAGGTTATATAGTCATTGTAAGCGGCTTTAAAATTTGCAGCTGATAGAGCAACTCTTAGCTGATCTTCTGAATTCATCCAGCGATCAACAGTAAAAGTCGGCGACATTCCCTTATAGAGTGACACTAACATTTGACCAGCGTAGGCTGCATTGGTTTTTAGTACACGATCAGCTTCTAAAGAGCCAATCACCGACGTCGCTATGCCTGGTTGCCAAGGCGATGCTTCAACGACCAGTGTTGCTTTACGCTTGATGGCTAATCTCTGCGTTGGCTTTAAAGTAAAAAGCGGTTCGACCCCTGCCTCGTGAAGAAACTCACCAATTCCAAAAGCGGGAATATCCTGAGATAGTTTACATTCAAACTTAGAGGATTCGAGCACCCATTCAGACTCATCAATGGATGCTCTAAAAGTAATAGCGTGGGCTACATTGAGCGTGACACTCAAAGTTAGCATTAGCAACAATTTGATTTTTGCAGTCATTTCGACACCCACTTGGCTTTCCTAACAGACGTTAACTAATCTATTATTGATAATCTAGGACCATATCCCAACCACCTAAGTCTTTCCATCTATTCACTATAGAACAAAATAAATCTGCTGTTTTTTCTGTATCGTATAATGCAGAGTGCGCTTGCTTACCGTCAAATGGAATACCGGCTATTTCACAACCCCGCGCCAAGACCGTCTGGCCGTATGCCAACCCCGATAGCGTAGCAGTATCAAAAGTAGAAAAAGGATGGAATGGATTGCGTTTCAATTCACAGCGCTCGGCCGCTTGCATCACAAACCCGTGATCAAAAGAGGCATTGTGGCCGACTAATATAGCCCGTTTGCAGCCATGAGCTTTAACAGCTTTTCTCACGGCTTTAAAGATCATTTCCATTGCTTTTTCTTCAGAGACAGCCCCTCTATTGGGGTCTTGTGGATCAATACCAGTGAAATCCAACGCAGACTGTTCTAAGTTAGCTCCCTCAAAAGGCTCCACATTAGCATCAAAGCTTTGATCAACAATAAGGTAGCCTTGCTCATCCATTGTCAATGTTACAGCGGCAATTTCAAGTAGAGCATCTGTTCGGCAGTTAAATCCAGCTGTTTCAACATCGATAACAACCGGCAGATAACCTCTAAAACGCTCCATCATTAACTGGGTAATACTACTATTGGCCAATAGATTTTCCTTAAGCAGACTTAATGTCCATGCATTTATAATTTAAGCGTATTCTAACAGTGCCTAGCATAAAAGCATCTAGATTCTTATTTAATCCACAGAAACTAGGCGAAAAAAAACCTAGCACAGACTAGGTTTATTTTAAACACCGCGATAATTACAGCTTATCAGATTCGGCTGATAAGTAAGCGGCAACGCCATCGGGAGAAGCTTCCATACCTTTATCGCCTTTACTCCAGCCTGCAGGGCAAACTTCACCATGTTCTTCATGGTATTGTAGTGCTTCGAAAAGACGAATTAATTCATCCATGTTACGCCCTAGAGGAAGATCGTTTACTACTTGTGAGCGAACATCTCCATTTTGATCGATGATGAATGCGCCACGATACGCGACACCACCTTCACTTTCAACGTCATAAGCTTTGCAAATTGCATGGGTCATATCAGCAACTAAGGTGTAGCTTACCTGCCCAATACCACCATTGTCTACCGGCGTATTTCTCCAAGCATTATGCGTAAAATGCGAATCGATAGAGACACCCACCACTTCGACATTGAGGGCTTTAAAAGCTTCAACACGGTGATCAAGTGCAATCAGCTCAGAAGGACAAACAAAAGTAAAATCTAATGGATAGAAGAACACCAGCGCATACTTACCCTTAGTCGCTTCAGCAAAGTTATAAGAATTTACAATTTGACCATCGCCAAGCACTGCTGCCGCCGTGAAATCTGGTGCTTTTTTACCTACTAATACGCCCATTTTAAATCTCCATTATTTATAATATTAATATAATATTTGCCGGACTCTAGGCACCGGGAAATATACTTTATTCAGCGAATTACTCTTTTGCCGTTACTGCGGCGGCGGCGCTAACCATTTCTTTTAGCTCGCCTGTTTCAGCCAACTCACAGACGATATCGCAGCCGCCCACTAGTTCTCCGTTAACCCACAACTGTGGAAACGTAGGCCAGTTAGCAATTTTTGGCAACTCGGATCGGATGTCTTGGTTTTCCAATATATTTATAAATGCAAATTTTTCTTCGCAAGCCATCAACGCTTCCACTGTTCTCGACGAGAAACCGCATTGTGGAAAACGCGGCGTGCCTTTCATGTACAATAAAATTGTATTGTTTTCGAGTTGATCTTTAATTGTTTCAGCAATGCTCATTTTTTATCACCTACTGCCTGTGGCAAATTGTATAATTTCATGGTCATATATTAGCATAAACCCAGCCAATGTCTTTAATCTTATTTACGCTCTTGAATAACAATATCAGCCACTAGCGGGACAACACTAAAGCCATCGATAAGCCCAGAACAGAGCTTAGCAGGCTTAATTATTGCGTCTCTACTTTCGATATCTGAATAGCCATTAGATGCGATTAAAAAAGCAAATTTCAACCCTCTAAATCAACTATCGCAAAGAAATAAGATCAGAGACCTCTTATTCTATTTTTCACGGCGAGTCGCGCAGTATACAACGAGAACAATGGAAAACTACGCCTACTCCCTGATTTTTCGCCGTAGATTCGCGGTAAGTCCGACGGGACTCCTAGCCAGATAAAAATAATAATGTTATACATAGTATCTGACGTATACAAAGCAATAAAAACTCAATTTCTCCCGCCGTAATGCATCTCTTGTTTCAATATTTTTTACTCTATTTTGAGACAGTTAATTTATGCTACAGGCCTTATTTAATTAGAAAATCTTATGAAAAACACAAGACACTTTTTAACCTTGCTCGATCTATCAAAAACTGAATTCCACCAGATAATCAAACGCGCCATTGAGTTAAAAGCAATCCGCAATGCGGGTGAAAATTATGCGCCTTTCCCGAACAAAGTATTAGGCATGATTTTTGATAAATCGTCGACGCGAACTCGGGTGTCATTTGAAGCGGGAATGGCTCAATTTGGTGGTCATGCAATGTTCTTGTCCTCTAGGGATACTCAGCTCGGCAGAGGTGAACCCATCCAAGATGCAGCTAAAGTAATCTCTAGCATGATTGATATTGTAATGATCCGCACTTTCGCTCACAGCACAGTCGAAGCGTTCGCTAAGTATTCAAGCGTCCCTGTAATCAATGCTTTGACAGATGATTATCACCCTTGTCAACTACTTGCCGATATGCAAACTTACTGGGAACATCGCGGTGATATACAAGGAAAAAGAGTCACTTGGATTGGCGATGGCAATAATATGTGCAACTCTTATATCAATGCGGCTAAAGTGCTAGATTTCAATTTGAGTATTGCCTGCCCAGAAGGCTATGAGCCAAGTGCTGAATTAGTCGCGCAAAACACCGACAGAGTGAGTGTTTTTCGAGACGTCAAAGACGCGGTGAAAAATAGCGATTTAATTGTCACCGACGTCTGGGCATCCATGGGTCAAGAAGAAGAGCAATTAGCCAGAGAAAAAAGCTTTGCGGGCTACCAAGTAAACCCACAAGTGATGGCTTTAGCTAATGCTAATGCACTGTTTATGCATTGTTTGCCCGCTCACAGAGGCGAAGAAATCAGTGAAAACATGTTAGAAGAACCTAGCAGTGTGGTCTTTGACGAGGCCGAAAACCGCTTACATGCACAAAAAGCACTGATGGAATTTTTGCTTAACGCCAACAGCTAATAAGGATCTGAGTTTGTTTTCATCACCGTATTACTGGGCGCAGCAACTAGGATTTTGTAGGAGTTGGCCGTTGGTCGCGATAAAAATATGGTTATAGGCATTTTTTTCATCTTAGCATGGCATACAAGTTAGTATGGCGAGGGAAAAAAGCGGAGAGTATGATTAAATTGTGATTTTTTGCAGCACATTATTAGTGAGGCCGACAGACTCCTATCAATTAAGCCAAAGTATACCCTAATCATCGTCAGAATTGGATTAAACAATGATTGAGCTGAGACATCTAAAAACGCTTTCCGCCCTGCGCGATTCAGGGTCCCTAGTAGAAGCTGCTGAACGCATACACCTAACTCAGTCGGCACTGTCCCATCAAATTAAAGACTTAGAAGACCGGTTTAACTGCTCTTTATTTATCAGGAAAACCAAGCCGATTAGCTTTACGGCCGCCGGAAAGCGGATCCTCGCTTTAGCGGATAACATATTGCCTATGGTCAAGAATACCGAACGAGAAATTGTACGCTTAGCTTGCGGTGAAGTGGGCCGGCTTAACATCAGTATCGATTGCCACAGTTGTTTCGATTGGTTAATGCCGACCATCGACTGTTTCAGAAAAAATTGGCCAGAAATAGAAATGGATCTGGCCAATGGCTTTACATTTGCACCTATTCCAGCCCTGGCTAAAGCCGATATAGACTTAGTCATCACCTCTGACCCTGTGCCCCGTTCAGGTATTGCCTACACCCCGTTATTTAGTTATGAATCACTGATTGCCTTAAGTAAAAATCATCCATTGGCGAGCAAGAAATACATAGAAGCCTCTGATATTAGCGCGCAAACCTTAATTACTTATCCTGTAAATCAAGACCGCCTAGATATATTTACGCGTTTTTTAGACCCTGCCGGAGTACAACCTAAAGAAGTGCGCACGGCTGATTTAACATTGATGATGCTGCAACTAGTAGCCAGCGGTCGCGGCATCGCAGCCCTGCCAAATTGGGCTATCGATGAGTATCTAAAAAAAGGCTATATCATCGGCAGACCTATTGGCGAGAGAGGCCAGTGGTGTACTTTATATGCAGCCATTAGAGAAGAGCAAAAAAATGCAGAATTCATTATCGATTTTCTGGATACCGCCAAAGAAGTCTCCTTTGCCAACTTAGTAGGCATAAAATCTGCTTAAGGTCTTTTAATTGCCTATTTACAACTAAATCACTGCCTCCTCTTGTTTCTATAATTTGATGGATTAAACTATCTCATCTTATTAATTCTTGTTCTCTATCCTTAATTTAGTGTAAGGGCACGAATAGTTTTAACTATAATCTCACTTTTGGCGAAAATAATGGATATCTGGACACCTCAAAGCTGGCGCGCAAAACCTATCCTTCAACAACCTAACTACCCTGATCAGCAAAAGGTTATCACTGCTGAGCAGCAACTGGCTAAAATGCCACCTTTGGTATTTGCCGGTGAAATAAGAGAATTACATCGCCAATTAGCTGACGTTGCAGAAGGTAAAGCCTTTCTATTACAAGGCGGAGACTGCGCAGAAACATTTGACGAGTTCAATGCCGATAAAATTCGTGACACCTTCCAAGTACTGCTCCAAATGGCCGTTGTCATGAGTTTCGCCGGCGGTAGTCCAGTGGTAAAAATAGGCCGTATGGCGGGCCAATTTGCCAAACCCCGCTCAAGTGATTTAGAAGCTAAAGATGGGAAGCTATTGCCAAGCTATCGCGGTGATATAATTAATGGTAACGACTTTAATGAGCAGGCGCGCATACCTGATCCTGAGAGAATGATAAAAGCTTACCACCAGTCCTCATCAACCCTAAATTTATTGCGCGCATTCGCCCAAGGCGGCTTTGCAGATTTGCATAAAGTACATCGCTGGAACTTGGGTTTTGTAAAAAAGAGCCCGCAGGCAGAGCGCTATCTTAACCTCTCAAGCCAAATAGATCAGGCACTTACCTTTATGCAAGCTTGCGGTATTGACTCTTCAACCACACCGCAAATTCGCTCTACTACTTTGTACACGTCTCACGAGTCACTCTTATTAGGCTATGAAGAGGCTCTCACTCGACAAGACAGTCTTAGCAATGATTGGTATAACTGTTCTGCGCACATGATTTGGATTGGCGATAGAACCCGCCAGCCCGACCATGCACATGTTGAGTTTTTACGTGGCGTGAAAAACCCCATCGGCATCAAAGTCGGTCCGAGCACCACCGGGCAAGATTTAATTCAATTACTGGATATTTTAAACCCTGAAAATTTACCGGGAAGAATAACTTTAATCGCTAGAATGGGCGCAGAAAAAATCACTGAAAAGCTGCCGGCTTTAGTGCAGCTAGTCAAACGCGAAGGCCGCTCTGTGGTCTGGAGTTCCGACCCCATGCACGGCAATACAATCACCGCATCTAGTGGCTATAAAACCCGCAGTGTCGATGCAATATTAGCTGAAATAAAAGGTTTTTTTCAGGTGCACAAAGCAGAGGGAACCCATGCTGGGGGAGTCCACTTAGAAATGACTGGACACAATGTGACTGAATGTATCGGTGGCGCATATCAAATAACAGAAGAGGGCTTAGCCCATCGTTATGATACTTTCTGCGATCCTAGATTAAACGGAGAACAGGCATTAGAGCTGGCATTTTTGATTGCTGAAACATTGAAATCTGCGAAACACTAACATTGAGCCTACAACACCAACAAACAGCCAACACCTTGAGAGCAATTACCGCGCAAATGCAAACTCAAGGTTTATGGCAAACGTCACCACCGGCTGCCGATAAATTAACCAGTAAATTACCTTTTTGCCTTGACACTTTAACTTTTTTCGAGTGGTTACAATGGATTATGTTTCCTAAACTGGTTGACGTCATTGAGACCAAATCAAAGCTGCCCGGTAAAAGCAACATGGCGGTAATGGCTGAACAGGCATTTAAAAGAGAGTCTAATAGCACTGATAGGCTTCTAACGTTAATACGCCAGCTTGACACAGACTTAAACCAATAGCATTATCATTTTATACAACTTCTTGAGAAAACCATGTCATCACATAACTCACTGACCGAATTACTTAACCAAAGCGGTGTTCAATTTCGACTATATGATATGGGTCGACAGATTAAAGCGATTAGCCCACAGCAGTTCTCATTGATAGAAACAGGCCTGGAAATTTACCCCAGACCCTATTTACACCAAGCTTGGTTAGCCCTTAACATTTGGAACGCTGAGCAAGTCCAACAAAGTGTCGTCTGGTTTCTGAAATTTCCTTTAGATGAGCAGGGATATTTAGTACAGGCGGTGAGAGATGACTTTATCAATCGATTGATGCTTAACATCAATCAAATGCTTGAATCCAGACAGTTGTCTGAAGCTGAAGACGCGCTCAAAGATAACCCTTTTTCGTTCACCCCCGATCAAGAAAAAATGGCGATGTTTCATGCCATTAGTATAAAAGAAATGTCTACTGAGCCCTCCCAATACTATGCTCAATGTCGAGATTACTTTCGCGGTAAATTGAACTGGGATAATTGGCAGGAGATGGGCCTTCAAGGTATAGCAGAAGTCGCTGTCAATATAGAGGATCATCAACAGGCGATCAGCTTGCATATTGATAAGTACCCTGAGCCTCCTCTTATTGCTTTATGCAACGCCTTAGAACACGTTGCTATCGATGAAAAACTAGCGTTAAATTTACTCACTCTGCTTGAAGTGCAACTACCACTTGCACCCATTAATATTCCATTATGCAATGCATTGATCCGCGCACTAGACGCAGCAGAAGATGACCAGGTTAAACAAAAAGCACTGGCGTTGGCACTGCATTCTCACCTCTCCTATAGTGCCCAGATACTGGCCACTATAGCGGTTAAAATGGCAGATCAGTTGGCTAATCCTCAGATCACATTGCTCTATTTAGAAAAATTAGCCATAAGCGAAGCAGGTCAACAAGGTTTTTCAAGAATACTCGCCGACCTAATGTTTACTAAAAATTTAAGGCTGGCTATTTTACACGCGTTTCGAGACCCTAACAGAAGTGATCAACTTATTACCGCCATAGGCCAAATGTTCGGCGGGAAATTCTAACAGTTCACGAGTTTTCTGCAATTGGTTGCAGTACTGTCTTATAATACCCGAGGGCATTATAAGACAGTAATTTAACTGACCTGTTCGAGCAAACCTAGAGCCCCCCCTAGAAATAGCGCAAAGAAAGCCATTGAATGACAAACTCATTAGCTTTTGGGCTTTGCAGTCATCTAAGAAAAAGATACTGGCGCCGAGCAGACCCTAGTCAGCTCAATCGCAAAGGCCCATCCCTTGTAGATCTCTCTACTTTATTAGACTTCAGCCTCAGTAATTACAGCGATCTCAGCCATTGAATCTGCTAACCATTGTCGATAAGCCGGCAGGGAGAGCATGATATTTTGGTAATTGTTTACTCTCTCTGGGGTTGCTATATCGTAACTATTAAAACGAGACAATATCGGTATGTAAAAAGCATCGGCTATCGATAGTTTTCCAAATAAATAAGGCCCTGTTGCCGCATTGGCCTCCAGAGAATCGCCTAACAGCTGAATTATCCGCGCGATATCTTTTTTTGCAGCCTCAGAAAGATCAATTCGGCCGACATTGCGGCGACAGTTCATTGGCATTTCTGCTCTCATCGCCAGAAAGCCCGCATGCATTTCAGCGCAAACAGCTCGCATTATAGCCCGTTGCTTCACATCAATAGGCAGTGCTTTGCTCTCTAAATATTGCTCATTAATGTATTCGCAGATGGCGAGTGAGTCACAAATTCTCAAACCACGATCTACTAACACAGGCACTTTAAGATTTGGGCAGTGAGTCTGTAGTTGATTCAATGTGTCAGTTTCATTTAGGCCTATGTGTAATTCCTCAAACGACAGGCCAAAATGCTGCATTAACAGCCAAGCTCTGAGTGACCATGATGAATAATTTTTATTACCGATAATAAGTTGCATCATTTACCTGCTGTATATGTCAATGTTAGTGAATACTTATAAATAGAGTTTAATCCAGCTTTGAACCATTCACTAACCAAATAATTTGATAGCTATGATGAATAATATTGATGCCCTCAACGCCGCTAGAGCTTGACCGATACTCAGCAGGAAAATAAAATACAAGGCGGCTATTTCAATGACGCTTAAACAGTGACCAAAATATTAATAACAGCGACCTAAACAGACTGTAATAACCTATGGATATTGAATTACTAAGAACTTTTGTGGCCGTGGTCGATAACGGCAGTTTTACGCGCGCTGCCGGACAAATATACCGCAGTCAATCGGCGATTAGCATGCAGATAAAGCGGTTAGAAGAGCAGCTCGAACGACAGCTTTTTCATCGTAATGCGCGAGCCTTGAAACTCAGTTTAGACGGCAGAGCCTTAGTCCCCTATGCCCGCAAGCTTCTAAAACTTCATGATGAGGCGATGGATAATATTCTCAAGCGCTCACAGGCAAAAAATATTCGAATAGGCTGTCCCGACGACTTCTCACACAGCTTACTGGTAGATTTAATTCAAATCATGCGCCGAAAAATACCGGGCGTTCATATCAGCTCAATTTGCGCCAATTCGAATACCCTCAGACAACACTTAGACGATGGCGAACTGGACATGACGATTATCACACGCACTGAAGACAGCACTGAAGGTATTTTGCTGCTCCAAGAACAAGGTGTTTGGCTAACCAATAATCCGCAATTATTGCAGCGCAGACCTTTACCATTAGCGTTGCTAGAACCTAGTTGTCGCTTTCATCGTTCGGTTATCGACGGTTTAGAAAAGGCAGGTATTGAATATGATCTTATTTGTGACGCCAGCAATTGCGGCTTGCTCGTTGAATTGGTTAGACGAAACTGCGCCGTTTCAGTGATGGCAACGCATGCAGTACCAAATGACTTAATAAAATGCTCAGATGTTAAAGGATTGCCAACGTTACCCATCGCCGAAATAGTGATTTGTTTAAAAGGCGGTAATGTGTTGATTGAAGGCATTTCCTTGGATGATATAGCCACAGAAATGGCCAAGATGAACACTCGCGGCTAATCACTGGACATAGTCGCGCAGGATCATCTTGCTAATTATATAAAACCAATTATCTATACCTAACTTTAGCCATTTTTTAATTAGTGTCACTTACCCTTGCATAGCCTATACAACCTAAATTCCGCAGTCGAATCACAAAAGGTTGCACAAACTCTTGATGCACCTAGAAAACTAGAAAGATGCCTCATCACCAATAAGATGACCACGATTTTTTCTAATTTCCTTTGCACACGAATATCTAGCGCAGCTTTTTCGCGCGCCGAACTGCCTAATCTAGGATTAAAGGTATTGCTCTTGCTTGCCCAGTTTTTCTTTGCCTATTTGATAATACGCTAGACGTTCTTTAGCGGGCACCAAGTCGCCACCCGTTGCCCAGGCAATATGTGTCGCGTTAGGCATCACAGACTGCAAATTCATGGATTGAATGTAATCTTCAGCAAACTTAAACAATAATTGCATACCGTTCACACCGGCGAGAGCAGAAGGTTCTAAATCTAGGTCTTCGGTGTCCTTGATTAAGGCTAGCAGCGTATACATCTCGTCATCGCTAACAGTGTAGATACCGCTGAGAATATTTTGCATAAAGCGTCCTACAAACGCAGAGGGGCGACCTACCGCCAAGCCATCAGCGCAAGTATTACCTTTTAAACCAATATCTTGTATGCAAATAGCATCATGCAACTGCGTGTGCATGCCGAGTAACATGCTAGGTGATTTACTAGGTTCAGCAAAAAAACAGTGCACTTGATCGCCAAATATTGTCTTCAATCCAAAGCCTATCCCGCCGGGCGCGCCCCCTACACCACAAGGTAAATAAACAAACAGCGGGTGGTTAGCATCGACAATAACTCCCTGTTCACTCAACTGTTGTTTAAGGCGCAGAGCGGCCACAGCATAGCCTAAAAATAGATCTTCGGAATTTTCATCATCGACGAAATGGCAGTTTTTAGTGGTTTCAGCTTCCTGCCTACCCTGCTCGACTGCTATCGAATAATTGTCTTTATATTCTTTAACGCTAACACCCTTAGTGCGTAACAGCTGTTTTTTCCATTCCCTGGCATCCGCCGACATATGCACGGTGACTTTAAAGCCCAACTGCGCACCCATAATTCCGATACTTAGTCCAAGGTTTCCCGTGGATCCCACCACTATGCTGTATTGAGAAAATAGCGCCTTGAAAGGTCTTGAGTCAAACCTCAAATAATCATCGCCAATGCTCAGCAAATTATGTTTCAACGCAATCGTTTCCGCCTGTTTTAGGACTTCGTAAATGCCTCCTCGTGCTTTAACAGAACCTGCTATTGCTAGCGCGTTATCACACTTTAGGTAAAGTTCACCTTCGATACTTTTATCATAGCGAGTCGCCAACGCACGCTGCATATGGGCTATTTTATGTAATGGAGATTCAATGATTCCCGCGGTTTGTTGTGTTTCTGGAAAAACTTTTGCGATATAATTTGAAAATCTATCTAGCCTCGCACTGGCATCGACTATTTCTTCATGGCTTAGTGACAAGTTACAATCATCTATAGGTAAAGACTTAGGGTTGCACCAAAAAACAGGATCTTGATTGACGAGTTTTTGCACTAGCGGGTCACTCAACAAAATATTTTTCAAACTGAGATCAAGCTCTTTTCTTACATCCATTAGGTGCCCTTGTTTAAAATTTTCTCGAAAAATACATCTTATTCAGCCAATTGTAGTTATATTTAAGCTCTTAGGAAACAACCGCTACCGCTTAAATCGTTACTTTCCAACTTACTCTTTTAACAACCTCTTTTAAAGGGATATTTTGTGTCATCTATTATCAGCATTTCGGACATTAACAAAACTTACGAATCAGGCTTTCAAGCCCTTAAAAATATAAACCTGGAGATTAAACGCGGGGAAATTTTTGCACTATTAGGTCCAAATGGTGCGGGTAAAACAACCCTCATTAGTATTGTATGCGGTATTGTAAACGCTAGCACTGGCACAGTAGTGGCTGATGGTTCTGATATTGTTGGTGATTATAGAGCGGCGAGACGTAAAATTGGCTTAGTACCACAAGAATTGACAACAGATGCATTTGAAACTGTCTGGGCGACGGTTTGCTTTAGCCGTGGTTTGTTTGGTAAAGCTCAAGATTATACTTACATTGAAAAAATATTACGCCAGCTCTCTCTCTGGGATAAAAAAAATGCAAAAATCCGTGAGCTTTCTGGCGGTATGAAACGCCGGGTGATGATTGCCAAGGCGCTCTCACATGAACCGCAGATTCTCTTTTTAGATGAGCCTACCGCAGGCGTTGATGTAGAACTTCGACGGGATATGTGGGAAATGGTCAGAGAGCTTCGAGAACGTGGAGTGACCATCGTATTAACCACTCATTACATAGAAGAAGCCGAAGAAATGGCAGATAGAATCGGCGTAATAAATCAAGGTAAGATTATTTTAGTCGAAGATAAAACCGCTTTGATGAGTAAGCTGGGTAAAAAAACCTTGATTATCCAATTACAAACAGCTCTTGATGATCTACCTAAGAGTTTAAATCAATACCAGTTACAGCTATCTAAAGATGGCCATGAATTGCATTATCAATATGACATGCAACAGCCTGAAAATGGCATTGCCAATCTCCTAGCGGATTTAAACAGCGCTAATCTCTTAGTTAAAGACTTACACTCCTCTGAGAGTTCTTTAGAAGAAATATTTGTCAGTTTAGTCAGCGACAAACAGGCACAGACATAACCCCATTATTACTCAGAAAAGCTTACTATTAAGCGAATTTTAGACTAGGTTGACGACTTTAATAAGAAATACAAATTCAAGGTTAAAGAGGAGTTTTTCTAATGAATTGGTACGGCATAAAAGCAATTTATTTTTTCGAAATGGCGAGAGCATGGCGAACATTAATGCAAAGCTTAGCTTCCCCTGTTCTCTCCACTTCACTTTATTTTGTGGTGTTTGGTTCAGCGATTGGCTCGCGTATGGGCGATATTGACAACATAAGTTATGGAGCATTTATTATACCCGGATTAGTCATGCTATCGCTGCTTAGCCAAAGTATTTCTAACGCCTCTTTCGGCATATTTTTCCCTAAATTTTCAGGGACTATTTACGAAGTCCTCTCAGCACCGGTGTCTCCATTTGAAATAGTCTTAGGTTATGTGGGCGCGGCTGCCACTAAATCTATTGTATTGGGAATCGTCACTTTAATCACCGCGAGGCTTTTTGTTGACTACAGTATTGAGCATCCGATTTGGATGTTGGTATTTCTTATTTTAACCTCAATTACCTTCAGTTTATTTGGTTTTATGATCGGTATTTGGGCAGACGATTTTCAAAAGTTGCAAATCATCCCACTAATGATAGTAACGCCATTAACCTTTTTAGGTGGCGCTTTTTACTCCATTAGTATGTTACCTGAACCCTGGCAAACCATTACCTTGTTTAATCCGGTGGTCTATTTAATCAGTGGCTTTAGATGGGCCTTCTACGGTGTGGCAGATGTTAATATCATACTTTGCTTAGCTATGACTTTGGTATTTCTAAGCCTTTGTATGACCGGTACTTACTGGATTTTCAAGACTGGATATCGATTGAAATCTTAATCGCGCACCGTTGTTGGGTCTATCGCTAGGCTTTCGCAGCAAAGTAGCGTTAACCCGGCAGGCGCCTATTGAAGGTTTAAACTAGCTGCTGTCAATAACTGTAGCTGATTGAAAGCGAACCATATTTTTGCGGTTTTTTTTGACCTTTAAATTCCTTGGTACGATAAACTTGAGAATAACTTACATTCCAGCGTTTGTAACTGCTACTGACTCCCACAGTAACATCCATAACTAGCTTCTCTTTATCGACACTGTGACTTTTAGAGAACGTATTACCGTCTAAAAATATATTGTGCGCAACTAGACGCGCATCCGTCGCCATAAAAGTTTGTAATTGAAACTTCCTGTACTTGGGGTCTCCTCTGCCTGGGTTGTTACTGTCCCCTCCTGGACGCAGAGAGGAAGTACCGAAATCAGACGGTAAATTGAACCCCGCTCGCCACTCAGCGCCCGCATTCAAATACGTAGCTACATTCCCCAAACTACCACCCCAGTGAGTAATTAGATCGCTATCTATGTTACCCAGAATTTTACTTTTTAACGGCTTAAAACGCCGCTTGCGCTCGAAAACCAACTGTAGACCGAACTCATTATCTAATTGATTATCCCAGCCATTAAACCGATCTATGCCCCGCAGATCATGGATGAGATCTTGGGTTTCTTTGGCCATGGCAGCAGGTCCGACAATCCCTAGATTCATTTCAAAGCTGTGCAGCTTTTGCGACGTTCTTGCCTGGTAGCCAATACCCCCATAAAACCAACCCGCATAAGGTCTGTCGGTTTTATCTAATTGTTGTTTCAACTTATCTTCTGGGGTAAACATTAGATGCCCGACACTAAACACTATATTTCTGTGTATTTCTTCATCTGTGGGTATATATGGGTGGAATGGGATTAGTAATTGATTGAGATCTACAAGCCAGATTTCTGTTTCTTGCTTAGCCGCTAGGAATTTTTTGACATCTGGGGAGACCCAAGAGATACGCATGCCGTTGGTGTAATTCAAATCAGTATCTGCAAACAGATCATTTTCAAAATGAAAATTTAACGTCCACGGATTTTCTTCACTGTTGACCTGCAATGAAAAACTAAGACTGGCGATAATAAAAAATAATTTAAACATGAAAAATAGTAATCTTTTTTGATAAAATGAAATTGGATCGATTATATAGAGAATTATTAGCAAAAATGATTTTAATTACTGTTATACAACTGTTAAAAATTCTCTAATAAACATTTATTGGTATAAAAAACTTTAACAACGGGAAAAAAGCGCTAATGACGGCTGTTAATAATAAAGCTGAAGGACTTTCTGGAAACGGCGATTATGAATTAAAATATGACGTGCTTTCAGCACAGTTAGTGAATCCAGAACTGACGGTAGCTGAATATTTATTACTGCATTCATCTCTTGAGAAGGTCGAAGAAGTCACGCTGTGGCTCAAACCTTTGAACATTTATATCAACGGCAGAGCAAGTGATAGCCGAGCACTAGTTCAAGCGGGCGACAAATTGAGTATAACCTTAGTCAATCACTTTGAACAAAGAGTCAACACGCAGTGGAAGATGGTTTGGCAAAATGATGAGATAATGGCGATATACAAACCCGCACCTCTGGCTGTAAGCAGGACAACCCGCAATCTATACGATACCTTAATTAGTTTAGTGCGCCGGCAAACTGGGCACTTCAAAGCACAGTTATTACATAGATTAGACATCGAAACCTCAGGTCTTATTTTACTGTCTAAAGACAGAGCGAGCGACATAAAATGGAAGAGAGATCTCGGTCAATTAATAGCAACTAAAAGTTACCACGCTATTGTCAAAGGTGTACCTGGATGGCGGCAGTTGGATTGTCAAAACCAGCTAGCCGAAAGGCACGATAGTCCCATACGTTGCAAAATGTTTGTTGTCGATGATAGCCAACCAATAGCCGCGTACAAGAAGCCTAAACAGTCTAGAACTTTATTTAAGGTGCTTAAAAGTCAGGGCGAATACTCGCTGATTGAATGCCAACTATTAACCGGCAGAAAGCATCAAATACGCGCTCAATTAGCGGCTTTAGGCTATCCCATTATAGGCGATAAGATTTACAGCCACCAAGGACATTTTTTCTTGAAGCGGTTAACGTCTTGTAACGGTTTAACCGAGAGTGACTACTCTATTCTCGAAGCCGAGAACCATTTATTGAGAGCGGTTAAACTCGAATTACGACTATCCCCCGATACGCAGCTAATTAACTTACAAATTCCGAGTTTTGATAGCGACCTAAGAAAAGCGTTATACCTAAAATCTAACCACTAATGTCATTTTCCTGAATCAGCGACTTCAATGCAGCATTTAGCACAAGTTGTTGGTTCTGCGTGAAGCTAAGGTTTTTCTATTCACCGTAAACCAATATCATAGACTCTATATCAACTTTGAAGTCACGAATTCAGGGTTTTATTAATGACAGGGGTTACATCGCTTCGAGCCTGCATTAAGTCCAATGTGTTGTATGCTTAACCTGTAATCACCGAGATTGAGGGCTCATCGATCTTTTGCTCCATAATTGACAATATAGATTGAATGTCCAGATAAGACTCTCTGGTTCACTGCCCTTGGCCTAAGCTGTAAAATCAAGGCTTTGAGAAATCAACTCGAAGCAGCGGAATCTCTATTCCAAAGACTATGCCAGTGTGGTAGTTTAACTGCCATATTCAGCCTACTTAGCTCTCTTTATTTTTGAATTATTACGGTTAACACATGGACGCAAGCAATTTATTAACACTCACTACTGGCGCTTTAAAATCAACTTTGTATGCCTTGTTGACACTGTGCCTTTTACTTGGTAGTTTTTTTGCACCCACTGCCAGAGCTGCTAATATGTACTATTCTGGAGAGAGTCCTTTTGCCCAATTGCACATCGAGGGCGAAATAAGGCATGGGGATTACAAAAAAATGCTCGCGCTAATCAAACGTCAGCGGGATATACCTTATCAGCTAGTGCTGAAATCAAAAGGAGGTAATGTAATGGAAGCCCTGAAAATAGGCTCCTTCACTAGAAAGTATCTTCTCGGCTTTGAATCTACACAATGTAACAGCGCTTGTGTCTTTATTGCTATTGCAAGCTTACACCATAGGCATGATAAATACGGTAACTTTGGATTACACAGACCTAAGTTTAATCCTGCATACTTTTCAAAATTAAACGCCCAACAGGCGCGCGAAAAATACACAAAGTTACGTACTATTGTGGAAAATTACATGTTTTCAATGGGTGCTTCAAAAGCCTTAGTCGACACTCTATTCTCCACTGCTTCAAATGCCATGTCTTACCTACCTAAGACGGCAGTTTATGCGATGCTCAGGTCTCCTGAGGGATATTCGGAATGGATCATATCAAAGTGTGGCGACGATTTAACTAAATCCGAGCAACATGATTTGTACCATTTACAGATAACAAACTCGTCGTCAAATAAAAAGCGCTTGGCCAGATTAGACGCTAAGTCAACAGAACATTTTCACTGTGAACTTGAGGCAGTTCGTTCAGAACAAGTGAGACTGTATAACGTGGATTCAATATTTCAATCAACGCATATTCCTACCCAATAGACAGCTTATTCAAGTCGATTATCTGCGTTGAAATAATGATTAAAGCTAGCCCATTTAAAGATCTGCGACCCCTAGGAGCTTGTCGGACTTGGCCTATGGTCCCGAGAAAAAATAGATTTTAGACAGATTTCTTAGCCTTTGAGGCTAATAGCATCCAATTGAACGAGAAAGAGTTGGGAATACATACGTCCACATTCTTATTTTTTCGTAGAAGATTAGCCACAAGTCCAACAGGTTGTTAGCTAACCTGGCACTCTTTATAAACATAGCCTGGATATCTAATCTACTCTTACGAGTTGAAACGGTCACTTTAGAAAGGTTAACGCTAGCGTACTAAAGTCCATAAAAAGATAGTCGAACACTTTTAGGGGCCTTTTAAAATGCTTATCTATTTCTCTGCTTTTTACTCACTGTGCTTTTGTTACGCGCTGGTTTTGGAGTGATTTTTGAAGCATTTTTATACTGCCCTTTTACGCTAGTACTCGTGCGCTTCTTTGTCGATTGAGCTGCGGGTTTCTTCCGGTTTATTAAGTTTTTTAATTGCTCTTTTCGGTTAGGTTTAACGATGTTTGAGGGCGTGTTTTTTTCAATGGCTGCTGATAAAGACTGAGATTTAAAATTGCTTTTGTGACTTGACTTGGCTTTTTTAGGGACTTGCATTTCAGACGAAGATTCATCTGTTAGGCTCACGATAGTGTTCAATTCTTGGGGGGATAAATCTCGCCAATCACCTACCGTTAAACCTTTTAGACTAACATTCATGATACGGGTGCGCTCGAGTTGTTTCACCTCGTAGTTAAAGTACTCACACATGCGACGTATCTGCCGGTTGAGACCTTGAATTAAAGTCATCTTAAACACGAATTGTGATACTTGAGAGACTTTACATTTTTTTGTCACCACTCCAAGAATAGGCACTCCTTTAATCAAGCCCTGTATAAGGTCTTCTGTAATAGGTCTGTTGACCGTCACTAAGTACTCTTTTTCGTGCTGATTTCCAGCACGCAAAATTTTATTGACTAAATCGCCATTATTTGTCAAAAAGATTAATCCTTGGGAGTCTTTATCTAAGCGCCCAATGGGAAAAATTCTGCTGCTATGCCCCACAAAATCAACAATATTGTCGCGCTCACTTCCCTCAGTAGTACTCACCACACCTACTGGTTTATTCAATGCTATAAGTACTAACAACTCATCATCCATTGGTTCAATCTGCTGACCGTTAACCGCCACTTTACTGCCCGTAAAGACCCTGTCACCTACTTCAGCTCTTCTACCATTGATAAAGACATGGCCTTGCTCAATGAACTTATCAGCATCTCTTCTGGAGCATAAGCCACTTTGGCTGATGTACTTATTAAGTCTGGTTGATAGCAGCTCTGACATAACGTTAGGTTTCTCAACTTATATAGGATGGACAATCGTTAGTTGAGTATTGTACTAGGGAACTTTGGCTGAATCTATCTATCGACATTTTACGTATCAATCAGATAGCTTACATAAACAAAATTAATTAGGAATATGCAAGTATTCGCAAACTTTTACAGGGCTTACGTTCAGCCTAACACGCTGACTTAAATACTTTCAAACTAGCAAGAGCACATATGATGAACAAAAAATTACTTTATAGTTTGCCTATCTTAGCCATTTTATCAGGTTGCATATCACAGTTAAGACCTAATGACGATCTAACTAACTTTATAATTTCACCCGGTGGTAATTTTTCACCCGCTGAACTATGCGCCGATCGATCAGGGACTCAAGCTTGCTTGAGAATGAAGAACGGCAAAGCGGTTAATACTGTTCTGCAAGGTGATTTAAGCACATGGCTGAGGTCCCTCTCAGATGATCAGGCGACAGATTCGGAATCGTCTAAACAATTTTTTTCGCTGAACAGTAATACCGGCCACTCACTGCTAATTGCTTTAATTAAAGATAACCGGCAACGAGAGTTAAAAGAATTAAAATTTAACCGACAATACGGAAAGAATAAATAGTTAAGGCTATGTTCACGTTAAGTGTTGCTGCACTTCGAAGAGACTGTTTTCATTAGGGTTATCTGTCGTGTCTAAAAACCTAAACCAGCCTAAGTAGTGTTCAAGGTACTTTT